>JACQFE010000056.1 GCA_016200265.1 Planctomycetota bacterium
AAGATACGACTGACGCAATTCGACACCTCGCGACTTCGCCGCTTTGACCAGCCTGCGGATTCCCTTGTACAGCAGCTTCGAATCCGTGGGGGAGGTGATGTTCTTCAGTAGTAATGTCTCGCCGCCTCGAACCGCTCCCAGTCGATCTTCCGGGCCAGTTGAATCAGCTCATGCCGGGGATTGAGCAATTGATCGAAATGGGATTGAAACAACTCGAACGCGTCGCGCGATTGCGGTTTGGGCTGCATGGAATCCGTTCCTTGATCAGGTTGCATCGAATCCGTTCTTGTTTTGCAGGCTTTTCGTCCTCAGGCAGAGGATTTCCGGCAAACTATACCGGCCACATATCGCAATTTCACCCAAAAAATAGCCGGAATGCATGGTTTTTCAGGGGCGACGAATTAGCCTGACCGAGTAACAGCGAACTTCGCTGATCTGGTAAACTCGCAAAAACGGCGTTGGATCCACAGTTTGACATCTGTGAACTTGAAAATCCGCCGCCCGACATGATTGGGCGCGCAGATTAATTGAGCACTTCCATATCAAGACCCCACTCAACAATTCGCAAGCCGCTAGCGGACTGAGACATCCCAAAACACAATGAAGCGTGACGATCCGCGAAGCCGTTATAGTTGCGCGCCAGTTTGAATTGACATTGCAGCGCCATTGTTGATACGCTGCCCTTTGGGAGTCTCCATCCGGATCCCCACCGCTAACCTGAAGTTGGGAGGCCCCGGCGCGGATTGAGCGGCTCCGAGCCGTTCATTGGAGTAGTCACTCGCAGTCAAGAGGGGCAAATGACGACAAGGTTTTTGTTTTCACATTTCTGTATCTTTCTCGCGCTCAGCGTGGCGGTCGCACCGGCGCAAAGCACAACAAGTCACCAAATGGAACAAACGCCTCCGATCAAGCTCGGCACATCCGGTGGCAGCGCCAAAGACGCCAGCCGGCGCTTTTGTTGTTCGGGCACAATCGGCTCGGCCGTGCTCTACGACGGCGCGTTGCACATCCTGAGCAACAATCACGTGCTCGCCCGCGCCGGAAGCGCGACCACCGGGGAAGACACGATCCAGCCCGGGTTGATTGACAACAATTGCAGCGCGACGGCGAACGTGGTTGGCGATTTCATCGGCAACGTGGTTCCACTCGGAACGGCCAATGTCGATGCCGCGATTTCTATGGCCCGCGCCGGTATGGTGGATCCGACGGGCGCAATCCTTGATGTCGGCGTGCCATGCACGGAAATCCAGACGCCAATCATCGGCTTGCCGGTCATCAAGAGCGGGCGCACGACCGGAACCACGACGGGCGCAATAACGGCGATTGATTTGACCGTTTCGATTCGGTACCGAACGGGGTGCAACTCCGGACGAAGATTCACTGAATCATATTTGAATCAGATCGCGACCGGTCCGATGAGTTCGGGCGGCGACTCAGGCTCGTTGCTCTTGTCGAATAACGGCGCGCTTCGACCCGTCGGGCTTCTCTTTGCAGGCAGCAGCTCGACGACAGTTTATAATCGAATCCAAGACGTGGTCAGTGCATTCGAAGCGGGTGGGCACACGTTTTCGTTCGTTGGAAACGGCTGTAGCGAGGTAACCTCCACTGAAGATGTGGCCGGATTCGCCACGCCAGAATTGAAGAATCTCGAGGTGGTACGCCGACAGAAGTCGCAGCACGAGCGGACCCTCTTCATGTATCCCGGCGTGGTCGGCGTGGGCGTAGGAATGGCAGACGACAATCCCCTTCAAGCTGCGATTGTCATCTATCTCGAAACTCCCGATGGCGGGCCGATGCCGCACAATCTTCCTGCCCACATCAACGGGACAAAGATACGAATCATCTTCACCGATTCCATCGAGGCGCAATAACACAATTGCGATTAGGCCATGGCTCGCCTTGATGAACGAAACTCCGCGAATCCGGCAAAACACGATACCGCAGCAATTGGCGGGTGTTGAAACGAAAGTCGAGATCTGCCAACCGACCATTGTTTCGACACGCCCAGTCGAGCCCTTGGTGCCACGGTTTGCATCCTGCGGTTGGAACAGGCCCACCATGCCGCCAAGCAATTCCTCAAATCAATCCGTTCGTGCAGGCAATGCGATATCGCACTCTGTCGCCGTACAGCTTGTGATCAAGGAAGCCGAGGATTCGCGAGCGAAGTTCCTTGAAGACCACTTCAGGCTCAAACTCGTGGACATTGGTGAACATGAAAAACACGAAGTGCTCGTCGGGAAAATTAACGTAAATGGCGTTGACGATGCCGTTCTCTCCAATTGCACCGACGATGCGCCGGCCCGACGAGTGCATGTGAATACTTTTCCAATGTCGTAACGGTTGATCTCGGGATTCCGACCCGCGGCAATTGTTGCACTCCGACCACACAATTCTCTTGCGAAGCAAGAGATTGTTGCCGAGATCCGACGCCTTTCGAAGAACCCAAACGCCTAATTCCCCTTCTTCATTTCATCAAGTCGTTGTCCGGCGGATTCGGCCCACTGATCGATTGCGCTCTTGACGTCGTCGATCGTCGAAAATGGGTTGAGCGTAAACTCTTTTCCTTTGCCGGCGCGGATGGTGGCCGCCAACTGCGTGCCCGCCACTGAATCGACGACCTCCGCTTCCATCGATGCCTGCGCGCGACCTGCGCCGGTGACCTTGGATGCGGGGTGAATATTGAGATACCACTTGGCATCCTCCACGTTTGTGATTGCAATTCGGACGCGTGCGACGCCCGCGCCGGGAGCATCCACCACGGCGTACTTGCGCGAGGTGAGCACTTTTTGCATCGCATCGCGCATGTATTTCGCAACTTCCGCACGCTGCTCAGGTTTGAGCGCGTCCGCCTTCACGTGTATCTCCACCGGGTCGATCATGAATTTCGAATAATGATGAAGGTCCGGCGAAATGTATCGCATCGTGCTGTCGTCGATCTTCTTGAGTCTTGAATAGTCGTGCAAGAATCCAGTGGGACCTGGCGGCTTCGCGGCACATCCAAGTACGAGAGTCGCCGCCGCTGAAATGCCGACCCAACGCAATGTTTCCAACTCCAAACAACTCATCCGCTTGTTCTTCATTTTTGAACTCCACAATAGAACCGCGCGCGGCTCGCAATATAAGAAAGTCTCAATCGGTTGACGCCACGCAAAAAAGCGCACATGCATGAAACACATATGTCGCGACGACTGACACATTGACAATACATGAGATTCCAGTAAGGTCAAACATCGGCACGACCACCCAGCAGGGGTCATTACCGAATCCAGCAGTTGGGTGATTTCACTCGGCAGTTGTGTCAAATGGCGCACGTTGACTTCTGCTGTCGGCTCCAGTGTGGGCCTAGACGCCGCAATTTATGTCGAACAACAAGTTGATGCCAACAGCCCGGGCGGTGTAACTTTCGTCGTCAATCGAGGGAGCAAGACGATTCCCAGGGCCGCAAAAGAAATTCCTGATTCTCTGGTTCGCTCCGGTTCGTAAGTATGGTATTTGTTTGGATTTATGTTTTTCTCGCCTAGAATGCACCAATCGTCCGGCAGGCGAGCCCGCAGTTCGATACTGGTAACATTCAAGAGCAACACGACTGAACGCGTCGAATTGCAGTTCAGGAACCAAGTTATGAAGTCAGCACTGCCGCGAAGCGTCGAAATCTTCGCACTCACAATCAGTTTCAGTCTGTTGGCATTCGGTTGTGAACGCGCCCCTGAGACTCCAGCTATTCCACCCAGACCACTCGAAGTAACGATTAGCCAAGTAGTTGAGAGGAGCGTTGTGGATTACGAGGATTTCACCGGGCACATGGCCGCGCATGACGCAGTCGACGTCCGCGCCCGAGTCCGTGGATATCTGAACAACGTCAACTTCATCGACGGCCAGGAAGTCAAGACCGGCACTCTCCTTTTCGAAATCGACCCCCGCACATTCGAAGCGGAGCTGAAGAACGCCGAAGGCCAAAAGGCACAATGGATCGCCAAGCGCGACAAAGCCAAGGCCGATGTGGCTCGTTATGAAGGGCTTGTTCCCACCGGAGCCGCTAGCGCGCAGGACTTGGACAAGGCTCGTGCGGAGCAAGGTGAGGCTGTCGCAGCGATACAGTCATCGGAAGCCGCAATTGATCGGGCGAAATTGGATCTTGAATTTTCAAAAATCACCGCGCCGATCGATGGACAAGTCGGACGGGCACTCGTTACGAAGGGCAATTTGGTTCAAGGTGGGACCGGCGAAGATGCCCTGCTGTCGACAATTGTTTCGCTCGATCCGATTTACGCTTATTTCGATGTGGACGAGCGAACCGCGGTTCAATTTCGAGAACGACACCGTGCCGCCGCACCGGAAGGCAAGTCCATCCCCTCCGTCGCTGATTTGAAAATCCCAATCCTTTTAGGGCTCGCTAGCGAAGACGGATTTCCTCATACCGGCATTATGGACTTCGCCAATAACCAGGTGGACCCGACGACAGGCACGATTCAGGTGCGCGGAAAATTCGATAATTCAAAACGCGAGTTCAAACCCGGCCTGTTTGCTCGCGTGCGAATTCCATTTAGCGATCCATACCCAGCATTACTCGTTTCCGAATTCGCCGTCGGCACTGATCAAGGCCAAAAGTATGTCCTTATCGTGAATGATCAGTCATTGGTGGAAAAACGCTTTGTAAAGCTGGGCCCGCTCCAGGATGACGGACTCCGAGTCATTGCCAACGGATTAAAATCCGGAGAGTGGATTGTGGTGAACGGATTGCAGCGTGCTCGGCCAGGCAAACCGGTTACACCGCAAAAGGCCGAAATGCCATCGCATCAGGTTGGCGGTACGGCGCCGGCCGCGCACCCATCGGAAGCGGTAAAGAAATCAACTAACGAAAAGTGATCGGATCTTTTCATGTTTGCCACGATATTCATTGATCGTCCGGTCTTCGCCTCGGTCATTTCGATCGTCATCGTCTTGCTCGGCGTCGTCGCCATCAATTCGCTTCCAATCGCCCAATATCCCGAGATTGTCCCCCCTACCATTCAGGTTTCGGCCATGTATCCCGGCGCCAATGCCAAGGTCGTCGCCGACACCGTGGCCACACCGATCGAGCAAGAGGTCAACGGCGTCGAAAACATGCTGTACATGTTTTCGAAATCCACCAACGACGGTCAGATGTATCTCGATGTGACGTTCAACGTCGGCACGGATTTGAATATGGCCCAGGTGCTCACGCAAAACCGCGTGGCCATTGCCGAAGCCAAGCTTCCGGAAGAGGTCAAGCGTCAAGGCGTCACGACCAAGAAGAAATCTCCCGCGATTCTCCTTTGCATCAATTTGATTTCACCGGACAACCGATACGATCAACTCTATCTCAGCAATTACGCGACCATTCAGGTAAAAGACGCGATTTCGCGACTTACCGGAATCGGTGATGTCACCTTCCTTGGCGCCCGCGACTACAGCATGCGCATCTGGCTCGATCCGGAAAAACTGGCCTCGCGCGGGCTGACCGCCAGCGATGTCACGAATGCACTCAGGGAACAAAACGTTCAGGTCGCCGCGGGGCGACTCGGTCAGCCTCCCGCGCCGGCCGGACAGGCGTTCCAGCTCACCATCAACACGCTCGGGCGACTCATGGAGCCGGAGCAATTCGCGGACATCATCATCAAGACCGGCTCGCAGGGTCAGGTCACGCGAATCCGTGACATCGGTCGCACCGAACTCGGCGCGAAAAACTACGACGTCAACAGTTTTCTCGATGGGAAGCCGTGCATCACGCTGGCGGTGTTCCAACTGCCGGGTTCAAACGCGATCGCCACCGCGGACGGCGTCAAGGCCAAGATGGAAGAGCTTCAGGCGCGATTTCCGGAAGGCCTGCAATACAAGATCGTCTACGATACGACGGTATTTATCGACGAATCCATTCACGAAGTCTACAAGACGCTCTTCGAGGCGTTCGTGCTGGTGTTCATTGTCGTGCTTTGGTTCCTGCAAAGCTGGCGGGCGTGTTTGATTCCCATGGTGGCCGTCCCGGTGTCACTGATTGGCACTTGCGCGGTGATGGCCATGCTGGGGTTCTCGCTGAACAACCTTTCGCTCTTTGGCCTGGTGCTCGCGATCGGCATTGTCGTCGACGACGCGATCGTGGTCGTGGAAAGTGTCGAACTGCACATGTCGCAGGGACTCTCGCCGCGCGAGGCGACGCGAAAATCAATGCTCGAATTGTGGGTGGCGTTGATCGCGATCGCCGCGGGACTAAGCTCCGTGTTCATCCCTTGCGCGTTCATTTCGGGAATCAGCGGGCAATTCTACCGCCAGTTCGCATTGACGATCGCAGTGGCGACGCTGATTTCGGCATTCAACTCGCTCACCCTGAGTCCCGCGCTTTGCGCGCTCTTGTTGAAGCCGCACGTGCACGGTGAAGGCAAGCACAGTTATCGTGAGGTACTTCCGCGATTCGGCATCATCACCCTTGCCGGTCTCATTGCGTATTGGGTACTCCCGAAATACATCGCACCGATATTCGGAGTTGAGTGGTCAGCGGCCTCGGGACACGGTGAAAGCGAAGTTGAGGTCCACAAGATTGCGCCGCTTACGCTCTGGGGAATTCGAGCTGCGGCCTTCGTCATTGGCGGCGTTGCCGGTTTCCTGATCAGCGGAATCATTAATCACGTGCTCGACGTGTTTTTCCGCGGATTCAATTGGTTCTTCGATCGCTTGGTCGCAGCGTATGGCGCCGTGGTCGGCGCGGTGCTGCGAGTCGGCGTCATCATGCTCGTGATCTACGTGGGGTTGATTTATCTATCGTACCGCGGATTCATGACGGTACCGGTGGGTTTCATTCCCGAACAGGACAAGGGCTATCTCGTCGTCAACACGCAACTTCCCGATGGCGCAAGCCTTGAGCGGACTGAAGCGGTCGTCAGCCGTTTGGCCCAGATGGCGGGCGACACACCCGGCGTCGCTCACACAATTGCCGTGCCCGGTTATTCGATTCTCAGCTCAACCAACATCCCGAATCTCGGCGGCATGTTCGTCATTCTCGCCCCCTTCGAAGAGCGAAAGACGAATCCCGCTTTGTCCGGGCCGCGCATCGCGGCCGAGCTCCGTCGCAAATTCGTCGGCGTGCAGGAAGCGGTCGTCGCAGTGTTCGGCGCTCCTCCGGTTGATGGATTGGGCAACACCGGTGGATTCAAAATGCAAATTCAAGACCGCGCCGATGCCGGCATCGCGCCGCTGCAGGAAGGCGTGGAGAGCGTGGTATCGACTGGAAATGCACAGCCCGGTCTCATCGGACTGTTCAGCAGCTTCCGCGCGAATCAGCCGCAGATCTTTGTTGATCTGAATCGAACGCAGGCGAAATCACTTTCCGTGGCGCTTACGGATATTTTCGACACATTGCAAACTTATTTGGGCTCGGTGTACGCAAACGACTTCACTCGATTTGGACGCAACTGGCAGGTTAACGTCCAAGCAGAATCAAAATTTCGCCTCGAACCGGATGACATCACCCGGTTGAAAGTTCGCAGCGCGAACGGCCAAATGGTCCCACTGGGTGCCGTGGTCGCTGTCAAAGAAAGCGCCGGACCCGCGATCGTAAATCACTACAACATGTATCCGTCCGCCGAAATCAATGGGGGATCGGCCCCGAATATCAGCTCGGGGCAGGCCATCTCCATGATGGAGAACGTTTCCGACAGAGAGCTTCCATCGACAATGGGCTATGAATGGACGGAGTTGGCGTTGCAGCAAAAACTGGCTGGGAATACTGCGATCTTTGTCTTTATTCTCGGCGCCGTGCTGGTGTTCCTAGTTCACTCCGCGGAATATGAGAGCTGGTCGTTGTCACTTTCCATCATCATGATCGTCCCGATGTGTATGCTTCCGGCGATCGGCGGCATTTGGCTCATGGGCATGGACAACAACATCTTCACGCAAATCGGGCTTGTCGTGCTCATTGGATTGGCGGCCAAAAACGCGGTGCTCATTGTGGAGTTTTCGAAGCATCAGCAGGACAAGGGGCTGGGGAGGCGCGAAGCGACCATCGAAGCGTGCAAGCAGCGATTGCGTCCGATTCTCATGACCTCATTCGCGTTCACGCTAGGTGTTCTTCCACTGGTTCTCGCAAAGGGCGCCGGCGCGGAAATGCGCGTAGCGCTGGGCGTCGCGGTGTTCGCAGGAATGCTCGGAGTGACCGCCTTTGGCATCTTCTTTACGCCCGTGTTCTATTCGACGATTCGGTGGATCACGGAACGCAAAGGCGGCGGACATGAACCTGGCGGACACGACGCCCCGCCGAAAGCCGAAGGAGGCAACGCATGAATTACTGCCCGCTGAGAATTCGAGTTGCATTGGGTGTCAGCGTTCTCACATTCCTGACCGTGATCGAAGGTGGCTGCAAGGTCGGCCCGAATTACAAAGAGCCGCAAGCTCCCGTTGCGCCGGAATGGACCGACCCCGGCAGCGCCAAACTGCAGCGTGGTGAACAAGTCGTTACACACTGGTGGGAAGTTCTGAATGACCCTGCGCTGAACAATCTGGTCGAAACGGCATATCAACAGAATCCATCGCTACAGGCCGCGGGCGTCCGGGTTCTTGAAGCGCAAGCTCGCCGGGCAGTCGCATTCGGTTTACTTTTTCCACAGCAGCAGGAAGCATTCGGCAACTACACTTGGAATCAGGTGAGCAATCACTCCGCCGGACCGGTTACGGACCCCACAAGAGCACAGGGCGCGGTCGGATCACTGTCCAATCCAGTCGGTCCACTCGCCAATGCGGTTGTCGGCCAGCCCGGCATCGATAATGTTTTTCAAAACTGGCAAATGGGTTTCGGTGCGTCCTGGGAGCTCGACGTCTGGGGCCGCTATCGCCGCGGAATTGAGGCCGCCGATGCGCAGATTCTCGCCAAGCTTGCCAATTACGATGACGTACTCGTAAGCCTGATCGCTGAGGTCGCCACGAACTATGTTCTGTTGCGATCGCTCGAAGAACAGCTCGCCGTCACTCGAAACAACGTCGCCATTCAGCAGCGCGGTTTTGAACTTGCTGATACGAAGTTCAAGGGCGGTACGACAACGGGTCTCGACCCGGCACAGGCGGCCGCCCTGCTCCATGACACTGAAGCTCAGGCCCTTGATCTGGAAACCAAAATCTCGCAAACCAAGAGTACCCTTTGCGTTCTGCTTGGGCTTCCTCCACAAGACCTCACTGGCCGATTGGCGGGTGCAAATGCAATTCCAAGTGTTCCCGAGTCGATTGCGATCGGAATTCCCGCGGAACTGCTGCGCCGACGACCTGACGTTCGAAGAGTAGAGCGACAACTGGCTGCTCAGAGTGCGGTAATCGGCGTTGCGGTTGCTGACTTGTATCCAAGTTTTTCACTTTCCGGAAATCTCGGGGTTGAAGCGGAGCACTTCAATGACCTGTGGCATGGTGACAGCCTACAGGCCTTCGCCGGACCTTCATTCCGCTGGGCAATTTTGAATTACGGCCGGATCCGAAACATCGTTCGAGTTCAGGATGCTGCGTTCCAGGCCCTGATCAGCGATTACGAAAGCGTTGTCCTCCGCGCCCAAGGTGAAGTGGAATCCGCCGTCGCCGGATTTCTCGGAGCACAACGGCAAGTTGTCGCTCTCACGCAAAGCGTTGACGCAGCCACGCAAGCCGTCAGCCTCGCCGAGCAGCAATATCGCGGCGGCATTGCCGATTACACGCGCGTGCTCACCACGCAGGAGTCGTTGACCCAGGAACAATCTCGACTTGTCTCCACTCGCGGGGCGGTCGCATTGAATCTCGTGTCGATGTATCGCGCGCTCGGTGGAGGCTGGGAGTTGCGCGAATCGCATGACCTTGTGCCGGCGGACATCAAAGAACAAATGAAGGAACGCACGCGCTGGGGAAAAATGATCGACGCCGATCGAATGACAGAACCTAGCTCGCATTGATTCAACTAGGCTCTCTGGATCACGCAGCAGTTGACGAACCAGGATGGACTTTGGGTTGACAGAATTCACGGGTGATATTCAACGAAGGGAACATCAATAATGAAACGAACGTATGTAGATGCAGCCGCTCTGACAATCGTCGGATGTGTCGCATCACTGACGCTCACAGCGTGCGCGAACCATCGCCCGTCGGGAACGCATGTGAAGGAGGTTGAGCACGAGGCCGTAGTCACCGTCGAAAACATCGACGTGCCAAACCGCCTGGTGACGGTCAGGGATGCTTCCGGGAACCCGCTGACGGTTTACGTTGACGAATCTGTCAAGACATTCCCGCAGGCCAAAGTCGGAGACCAGGTGCGCGTTCGTTACCTTGAGTCCCTGGCCGTCCGCCTGATGAAGCCGAGCGAGAGCACCACCGCTCTGCAAGTAAAGGACGAGACCACTCGCATGTCGCCGGGGCAGCCGATTGGAAAGGCGACGACGGAAGTGAACACCACTGTGCGGATTGAATCCGTTGACCGAACCGGCTCCGTCGTTACATTTACCGGGCCTCGGGGGCGCCGAACCGTCCATGTGGTTGATCCTTCACTACGGGATTACGTAAGACAGTTACGAGCAGGTGATAACGTGGATGTGACATACAAAGAGGCCCTGGCGATATCTCTAGAACGCGTTTCGAGTCACAATTAGACCTTGCGGCCGTTGGCTTATTGCGAATAGAAAATCTAAGTTCGCGACGGCGTTCCATGCTGCCCGAATAAATTCGGAACAACGCCGTCAAATTGATCTGATTTCATGGCCAAACAAAAGCGATCCCGGCCAAGCACTCTAAAGCATCGGACCCTAGAGCAGTGGGAGAAAGACTGGCGACAATTTTCAAGCAGGGACCCTGGAAATGGTTACGAATTGCCTGTTGACCTCCCTCAACATGAGCGGGCGTTTCTCACACAGGTTCGCACGCCGGAAGGGGAACGAGCCCGACTCAAGCGCATACACGATGAATTCATGCGCGGTTTCAAGGCGTTTTATCGCCTCGGACCCGCCGTTACTGTGTTCGGATCGGCGCGATTTACGGAAAACCACCGGTACTACAAGCTCGCTCGTCAAGTCGGAAAGGAGCTTGCCCGTGCTGGATTCGCGACACTGACCGGTGGTGGACCCGGAATCATGGAAGCTGCTAACCGCGGCGCGCACGAGTCCGGCGGAGCAAGTTACGGTCTGAACATCAAACTTCCACACGAACAGCATGACAATCCGTATGTGGATCAAAGTGTCGAGTTCAGGTATTTCTTCATTCGCAAGGTCATGCTCGTCAAGTATTCCTGCGCCTTTATCGTGATGCCGGGCGGACTCGGCACGCTTGACGAAATGTTCGAGGCCGCAACCCTCGTCCAATGCGGTAAGATCGGCCCCTTCCCGGTGATACTTATGGGTGAGAAGTTTTGGGATGGAATGCGGCGATGGGGTCGAACGATGATGAAACACGGCGTATTTACCCAAGAAGAACTCAAGTTTGGTTGGGTCACCGGTTCTCCATCCGAAGCGGTCGAAGTCATCCGCCGAAGCCTTTCACCCGATGTGCGCGATCGACTTGATGTCCCTGCC
This sequence comes from Planctomycetota bacterium, assembly GCA_016200265.1. Taxonomy (GTDB): domain Bacteria; phylum Planctomycetota; class Phycisphaerae; order UBA1845; family UBA1845; genus JACQFE01. The sequence continues at coordinate 11,520 of JACQFE010000056.1, forward strand.
TACAAAGAACCATGAACCACTCACCGGATGCTCGACAATGACAAATCGTTTCTGAATTTCGCCAAAGACGGTTCAAAAGCGCTGGTCGATGAATCGTCGCCCCGCAATTGACTTCTGGTCGTCGTACGCTTCGTCCTTTAATCGCTTGGGAATCTCAATCGATTTGCGCTTTACTTTCTTGTATGGAATCAAACTGAGAAAATGGGCGAGGCAGTTCAATCGCGCACGCTTCTTGTCATCGGATGGCACGATGTACCACGGTGCCCATTCCGTGTCCGTCGCTTCCAGCATCATATCCCGGGCGAGCGAGTAAGCGTACCATCTTTCGCGTGACGGCAAATCCATGTTGCTGAGCTTCCATTGCCTGAGCGGGTCGGCGATGCGAGCTTCGAAGCGTCGCTTCTGCTCGTCATTGCTGACTTCAAGCCAATATTTGATGATCTGGATACTCGCGCCGACGAAGAACTTTTCCGTGATTGGGCAGAGTTCCAGGAAGCGGCGGTTTTCTTCCTTGCTGCAGAAGCCCATGACATGTTCCACCCCCGCGCGGTTGTACCAACTACGGTCGAAAATGACGACCTCTCCTGCAGCGGGGAAATGGGCCAAATATCGTTGGACATAAAGTTGGCTCTTCTCGCGATCGCTGGGTGCGGGCAATGCCACCACGCGGAAGACGCGCGGGCTGACCCGTTCGACCATTCGCCGAATCAAACCGCCCTTTCCCGCGGCGTCGCGGCCTTCAAAGACCACGACGATACGCAGTCCCTCTTGTTTCACCCAGTCCTGCAACACGCACAATTCCACCTGGAGCTTTTCCAACTCGCGCTCGTATTCCTTGCGGGAAAGTCTTTCCGGTTTTGTCGCATCGTCACTCATGATTGTTCTCTCCCTCTGCCGATTGCCGGCGAAATTCCGCTATTGCAGCGTGAACGGATGGGTAGAAATTCGCGGCACCCAGTTGCGCAGCGAGCCCAATGCGCTCGAATTTTTCGCGCAATGGACGATTGGCCCGCGTCACACATAACACAATATTTCGCTGCCGAAGCTCGTCCGTCAATCGCGACAACGCTTCGGCCGCCGTGATATCAATCTCCCACACAGCCTGCAAATCCAAAAGGAACCACTTGACGGTTGTCGGACTGCCTTTGATGAGTTCGCGAACCCGCAAGACGAAGTGTTCGGTGTTTGCGAAAAACAAAGGGGAATAGAAACGATAGGCGATCAATCCAGGCACGGTCTGCGCTTCGGCCGCGTCTCCAAGGTCGTGAAAACTTCCTGTTCCGGGGATTTCCCGCAGGACGGCGTCCGGCGGCCGAGCGAGGCGCGCCAGCAGATACACCAGAGAAATCATCACGCCAAGGACAATCCCGGGAACGACTCCGATTATCAGCACGCCAAGAGCAACGACGATTGCCAATCCAAAGCCAAGAGGAGTTAGCTTCAATAGCGTTCGATACTCGCGCAACTCGATCAAATGCCAGCCCGCGAACACGAGAATCGCAGCCAACGCCACGGTGGGAAGCTGGCGCAGCAGCGGTGTCAGGAAAAGCAGGAACAATGCCAATGCGGCTGCGGCCACGAGACTGACCACTTGTGATTTTCCTCCGACGGAATCAGCCACTACCGTTCGGGATTGACTTGCGCCGACGGAGAATCCGTGAAAAAGCCCCGCCGAGATGTTGGAGGCCGCCAGAGCAATAAGCTCCTGATTCGCCCGCACTTCGTAGCCATTTTTCGCGGCAAATGCCCGCGCCAACAGAATGCCTTCCGGAAATGTCAGCATTACTATTCCCGCTGCGGCAGGTATGAGTTCCCGAATTTCCCGCAACGAAACGATCGGAAATGCAAAAGAAGGCAGGCCCCGCGGCATTTCACCCAAGACACGAACTCCATGTCCCGCAAGGTCAAGGCTGACGGAGAGGAGGATCGCGACAACGGAAACTACCAATGCGCCGGGTATGCGCGGTGCAAATCGACGTAACACCGCGAGGGTTGCAATCAAGCCGACTCCCAATCCCAGCGTGACTCGATGAGTCTCTCTGATCCGTCGTACGATCTCTGCGATGACCGGGAAAAAATCGTGCTCTGTGCTTCGGATCCCAAATAATTTCCCAAGTTGCGTGGAAACCAGAATCAGTGCGGCTCCCGTCAAATATCCAACAAGCACGGGCTTGGAGAGAAAATCAGCGATGACGCCGGCGCGTAGCCGTGCGGCAAGCAACATCAGCAAGCCACCCATCAGGGCAGTCACCGCCGCCAGTGCTGCCGCCTTCGATGCGTCGCCGCCAGCCAAGGGACCAATCGCGCCCGCAACCAACAACGTAAGCGCTGCATCGGGTCCGGCAACAACCTGTGGAGAGCTGGCGAAAAAGGCGTAACCAACCATACCAGCCAAGGCCGCGTACAATCCATGTGCGGGGGGAAGTTCCGCAAGCTCGGCGTACGCAATGACCGAAGGAATCATGATCACGCAGACACTGATTCCCGCGACCAGATCCGACCTGAACCACTGCCACTGGTAACTTCTCAAGAATCGAAATTTTGGGATTGCTACCGGCGACGCGTCTGAGCCATTCGTGGCCATTCTAAGATCATAAACCAAATTGTCTCAGACTGAAATCCTGGACTTCCAGCCTTGAACAGAGCGTGTGGACAATTTGATCCAAACGGGAAGTAGGATCGCCCTTAGTCCGGCTCCAACACCGTGGCACGTCCCAATACTGCATTTGCGGGAAAGCCGCCCATGTCCTGAGTTCCGAGCAAGTCTTTTTGCACGTCGGCCATTCGCCGTCGCTGCGTATCGATCATCAGCGCCGCGCCGAACATCGCGAACAATCCGCTGCACCATTGAGCAACGGTGAGTCTCTCGTGAAACAGAAAAAATGAGCCGACACTGACGATGAACGGCTGCAACAAAATGATGCTCGCGCAAAATGCAAGTCCGAGGCGAGCAATGGCCGAATAATACGTGGCATGAGTGATGGCAATGCCGGTCATCGCGGAAACAAAGAGCAACGCAAACGTTGAAGCAGGAAGCTTCCATGCGACCATTCCGTGATCCTCACCCCAGATAAGCATCAATGGAATCAGTCCCATCGCCGTATACAAACTGATTGCACCAAACGCAACGGCGGAGTTGATGCCGCGAACAAAGTGGCGGACGGCCAGAAAATAGGCGCCATAGAGCAGGCCCGCAGCGATCCCAAGCGCGACACCTGTTGCCGTGGCTCCATGCGGCTTTTTCTCCCCAAGAAAAATCAGCCCCACCATGCCCGCGAATACAACTCCAACTCCAGCGAGATACTTCGACGTCCGCAGAAGGGGCCTTTCTGGCGGGAAAAGCGCGTACGCTCCAAACGCGATAAATACGATTTGCAGTCTCAATAGGAAAGCGAGCAGGCCGGGATTGATCATGTACGGTGCCCATGCAAAACAAATTTGCGCCAGCAAGTTGAACAGTGCCGGCACCAGCGCCGCCCTCCAAAGTTGATTGGGTAGTCTTCCTCGCGCCCCTTCGACGATCAATAGCGGCGCCCAGAACAAGGCCGACATCCCATACCGCCAGCCATTCGTAGTCCATGCGTCATGGATGTCGAACGTGAAGTACTTGAGAAACAGTGGGACGCTTGACCAACCCAATAGTGTGGTGAAAAGAAGGGCCAATCCCGCGGCGGATGATTCTTTTTGCGTTCGCACGTTGGCAGTGTATCCGAACAGGGTATCCTTGCCCGCATGACTCCCTTGTAACAGGCGGCGGTGCGCTTTATGGTGTGCCTGACTTGATGGCACGCGAGTAGCGAGGCCGGGCGCTGACGATTCCGGCTCTGATATTGGGCGCTGAATCGAACTCATTGGGTTCCGAATCTGATCACGAGAACAAGCATGGCACAAGCGGAAGTCGGGATCATTGGTGGAACGGGGTTGGGGGACTCCCTTGCCGCCGAAACCGATGGCGAGCCGGTCTATGTGGACACGCCGTTCGGTCCGCCGAGCAGCCCGCCTGTTTTGTCGACCTGGGAAGGCGTCAAGATTGCGTTCATCGCTCGTCACGGGCCGGGCCATCGGTTGAATCCAAGTTGCGTGCCCTACCGGGCGAACATCTGGACACTCAAGAAACTTGGAGTTAGTTCGATCATCGCGAGCGGCGCCACTGGAAGTCTCCGTGAAGACATTCATCCAGGCGAGCTGGTCATTTGCGATCAGACAATCGATCGAACGTTTCGCCGCGCGAGTACTTTCTTTGACGAAGGAATAGTGGCCCACGTCGAGTTTGCCGACCCGTTTTGTGCGTCGCTGAGATCGTTACTTTCGGAGTCGGCCGCAAATCTGACAGTGAATATTCACAGCGCAGGCACATACGTCTGCATGGAAGGCCCGCAATTTTCGACTCGCGCGGAATCGCAGCTTCATCGTCAAATGGGCGCTAATGTAATCGGCATGACCTGCCTTCCCGAGGCGAAGCTCGCTCGCGAAGCCGAGATTTGTTACGCATTGGTGGCGCTGCCGACTGACTACGACTGCTGGCGAAAGCCGGACCCTACCGTTGCTCACGAAGCCCTTTTGGCTCAGATATTCGCGAATTTGCAAGGAGCCACCCAAAACGCGATTTCGCTGATTCGAGAGGCACTTGTCCGCTACCGCAGCCACCCCCTGACCTGCGGCTGCCGAGATGCTCTGAAGCTCGCCATTTGGTCGGATAAAACGCGAATTGATCCCTACATCCGAAAACGACTCGATCCACTCATCGGACGCTATTTTTCCGATGTATAATCATCGGAGAGGTTGTGCCCATTTGAGGCTTATCTCCCCTGCTTTGCGATTCGTTTGATGTTAGGAGCAAAACAACTTCATCATGATCACGTCGTGCGCCGACTTCTTTCGGGTGTGATCTCTCTATTTATCCTGATCCTCGATCTTCCGGTTTTTGCCCAAGGACAGCCGCCTGCGGCACAAAAAGATGATCAACCAGCGGGCCTCGACGCAACGAAGTTATCACCAAATCCTCAGGGCGAAACCGGCGACACCTACATTAACGATAGCTTTGAGGCTGCCGATGCGTTGGCGAAAGCGAAATCCCTTGCGGCTCGCGCTCGGTGGGCCGAAGCGGCCGCGATCGCTCAGCAGACGATTGAAGGTCAGAACGATCGACTGGTTCGCATTGACAAGGGCGCGTATGCAGGGGTTCGCGACCAGACAAATGACTGGATCGCAACATGGCCTGCGGCGGGCATCGCTGCGTATCGCGAACTGACCGAATCGGCATTTGCCTCCGCATTGAAATCCCTGGTCAATTCGCACGACGTCAGTGAGCTATTGCCTTTGTTTGAGAGATACTTCTGCACGGCCGGTGCGGCGAAGCTCGCAGATTCCATAGGTCGATTGGCGATTGAATCGGGTGATTTCGATCTGGCACGACATGTGTATCAGCGGGTTCTCGACAAACACCCCGATCGCGATGCACATCGTACGCGATATCGAGCAATGCTCATCCTCATCCAGGCAGTGACCGGCGAGCCGGTGTCACCAACCGACAACGAGTCCGCGACGCGGCTGCCATGGAAAGGAAAGGAGCAGAGTCTGAGAGCGATCCTTGACGATGTGCAAAGTCAGTTTTCCACGATCGCTTCAACATATGCGCGAGCAATGGAGTGGCCGATTTTCGGCGGAGATGCAAGCCGCAATCGTGAATGCGAGCTTAGAGTTGACGAGGCCGCACTCCTTTGGCGTTTCCGCTGGCAGGAGACGCCGGAAGAGAATAACACAGGCGCGGGCATCTCCTCAGAATCGACGAATCATTCGGGGCGTATCCGTTCTCGTGAAACCAGTGATTTTCCAGTCGTCGCAGACGGATTCGTTTTTTCCCAGCATTTTCGTGAAATCGTCGCGTTGCACCTGAATACGGGAGCATTGGCATGGCGCTTTCAACCGGATGCCAAGTCGCCGGAAACTTCCGGATTTCTCGATGATGGACCTCCGGCGTGGGATTCGGTCACTGTGCGCGACGGACGTGTGTTTGCCGCACTGCCGGTCATTGACGCCCCCTACTACAACACTGATTCGATTCGCGGAATCAGCGAGCTCATCTGCCTCGACGAACAGACGGGTCGAGTGATTTGGCGCACTTCAAGCGGTGAGCCGGATGAACGACTTGCGGAAATCGTTTTTGACTCCAGCCCTCTGGTTCACAACGGACGCGTCTACGTGATTGGCCGCCGGAAGCGCGCCTTTGGATTTGAAGATTGTTATTTGCTTCGTTTTCGGGCATCCGACGGTACGCTCGAGTTTCGCACGCACGTGGGAAGCGCGTCAACTTCAGGCCTCGGCGTACAGTTGATCACCAAGGCCGTTGCGGCACTACACGGCGATTCGATTTTCGTTTGCAGCGCCCTGGGAACGGTCGCCTGCGTTTCCGCGGATACCGGTTCCGTCCGCTGGCTTCGCGTGTATGAACGCGCACGAGGTGACGGTGCGGCGCTGGGCCGAAGCGGTCGAGACGCGACGCCCTGGCAGGTCAATCCGATCATTTTCAGCGCGGGGCGAGTCTACTGCCTTCCGAACGACGCAAATGAGTTGCTCGTGTATTCGGGATCCGATGGACGTGAGCTGGTGCGCATATCGATGGATCGCCTGAACTCAGCGGAAATGATTCTTGGCGTTCGTGGCAATCTCCTGTGGGGAGTCGGTCGCGAAGCATTCTGCTTTGACCTTGAAAAGCAAGAGCTGAGATGGAGCGCGAAACTCCCCGCGGCATCGACACTTTCCGGTCGCGCTCTGCTTACGACGACAAGCGTTCTCATTCCATACCTAAGCGGCTTCGTGCGGCTGGATTCGACAACCGGAGAGCGTTCTGAATCGAAATGGGATGACGAAGGCGAGCCAGGAAATCTCGTCGCATCGGACGGTCGACTTCTCGTTGCGGGACCGCGCGAGTTGTCCGCCTACGTGCGCAAGTCGGAACTTTGGGAATCGCTTCGAGCGAAATTGGCCGCAGGACCGGGCGATCCGCTGCCGGCAATCGAATTGGCCGAAGTTGCAATCGGCGCGGGCGAAACAAAGGAAGCGACGACCGCGCTCGCAGAGGCCGTTCGACGAACAACCGGTGCGATGGCAAATCCGGCGATCCGGGATCGTATTTTTGCTGATGCCCTGAAGTTCGCGGACACGTTGTCGAAAAAAGACTTGCTCACGGCGGAATTGCTTGAACTCCTTTATCGTCATGCCTCCGATCTTGCCGCCGATCCGCCTGCAAATCTCTCCTATCGGATTGCGTTTGCATCGCTTTTTGAAAAAATGAATCAGCCGGAACGGGCGGTGCGACTCTATCAGCAAATCCTCCGCGACCGCACTCTCCGCGAACTGACTCGTTCTAGCGGCGCCGCCCAACTTACCGGCGGGTCGATCGCTCAATCCAATATCGCCCGACTCATCCAGCAACACGGGAGGAGCATTTACGCCGAATTCGATCGAGAGGCCAGGCTGTGGCTGGAGCGAGATATGGCCACCGGAGACATTGCATCGCTCAACCGCTTGCTGCAGACGTTTCCAGAAAGCGAATTCGCGGGGCCGGCCGTCATGCGCATCGCGGAAATTCACTTGAAAAATGGACATGCGGATGCGGCCGCGCGCCAATATGTTCGTGCCTATCACCTTGCGGGGAGTCGACAGAACCGACCAGAACTGATGCGACATATCGGGGACGCGTGGGCGAAGGCCGGGAGAACCGAGCAGGCCTATCTCTGGTTAACCAAAGGCGGCCTGGACTTTCCCAATTACAAGTTTGAATACCAGGGTCGGGCGACCACGCTGGTCGAATATCGCGATCGAATGGGACTTGCGAAGAATATGTCGAGTTCGCGGCCGTCGACCAAGCTACCCATCATCCAACGATTCACGATCAATGCGGAAGGCGCCGCGCTCTTGACGCCGGAATTCGAAAATCTCCCTGCCTCTGATGTGTCGCGTTTCTTTGTTGTATCCGGCGATGGACTGATGGCGTACGATGGACGAACCGGCAACAGCCTTTGGAACGCCAAAGTTCCCGCCAAGGGGAACACAACCTTGCTTGTTTCACGCACCGACAGCGCGGTATTCGCAAGCCTCGATGACGTGTTCGCGCTCGATGCACGCACAGGCGAGCGGCGATGGACGGTGAGCGGCCAGACCCAGCAAATCAAGGAAAATGCGGGAGATTGGGAGCAGGCGGGCTCGTTCCGCACCCACGCCATCGCCGGCTCGCGGTTGTTCAGCGCGAATGATGATGGTCGTATTTTCAACATCGACCTCGAGACCGGTCGCGTCCAATGGGTTCAAAGACATCGACCCGCGCCGCTGGGCAGAATCCGCATTGTCGAGCCCTGGCTTGTATACCACGTCGTTCAGGATGCTCGGGCCGCACTGTGCATCCTCGATGCCGAGACCGGAGAGTGGATCGATGGAATTGCAACAGATGAGAAGCGACCGATCGAAGAGTTGTTTGTTACGCTGGGTGGGCAAATTCTGGTTGTGACGACGCAGTCGATAGCGTCGTATGACATCGAAAATCGAGCGAAGCGATGGCAAGCCGCAGTGACCGGCGCTATCCGTCGAAGCTCTTTGCTCCTGGATTTGGATGGCTTGTACCTTTCCGATACCGGCTCCGACTTGCGAAAAATCGCGCTGAGCGATGGTCGCATGCTCTGGCAAACAGAGAAACTCTCGCAACGATCGGATGAGGACATTACCGTCATGCGTGAGGGGTTATCGCTCTTGGTTTCCACGACGACATCGATCAGCGCGGTCGATTCATCAACCGGACTGACGCTTTGGCGAGGCACCGTTCCCGAGAAAGTTCACTTCATCAAGCAGGGGCTCAGCGATACACATGTGATGGAATTCAATGCACCGCTGGAAGATCGCGACGCTTCGGCAATTTACTTTTATGAACATCGCAACGATACCGGCCTTATCCCACGCGATGGAGTCGTGAACATGGGCATGATCAACGATTTGCGAGCATTGATTGCACTGGATGGAGGAGTCGTGATTCAGGTGGGAACGACGATCCGAGGCTACACGGGCACTTGATTCAATTCCACCGGCATGGGCCGCGAAAGCTCCGGCACCATCCACGAATGAGCATCCATCGTCTTGTGCAGACTCTTGATCTCCCGAGCCGGGACTCCCACGACGGTGGACATGGGAGCAACGTCTTCAATGACTACTGCTCCGGCGCCGACGACGGCCTCATATCCCACGCGAATGCTCTGGATGACTGTCGCGCCGATCCCAACAAACGCCCCGGATTCGATCATCACCCGGCCGGCAATTCGTGCTCCCGGACAAACGTGCGTCGCGGTGCCGATTAAAGACTCATGGTCGATGATGCACCCCGTGTTCAGGATGACGGAGTCACCGATTTGGCAATGGGCGCAGACCAGCGCTCCCGCCGCGATGACGATATTCCGTCCCAGCGAGACATTCCGAGCCAGGTTCGCGGACGGGTGAATCGCGTTAATGAGTTCGAAGCCCCAATTTTCAAGCCGGTCCGCGAGTGCTCTCCGCACGCCGTTGTGTCCGATGGCTACAATGGCATGGGGTACCGAAAGACGATCGCGAATGTCGCGCAAATCGTCGGGACGCCCGAGGACCTCGAGACCGTCCACTCTGTGGCCAAGAGCGGCGGGGTTGGAGTCGATAAATCCGAGGACGTCGTATTTTGCGGCCTGGCCCAGGATATCCAGAACGACGCGTCCATGTCCTCCGCAACCGACGATGACGCAACGCGGCCGTTCGTTCGCTTTCGGCGAAGTTGGTTTGGTAGGATTATGGGTGGTGAAAAAGGCCATTTTCAAATACGCCGAATCAGTCGGCGGTATCTCGTCTTATCGGTTTTCACATTGATCCACTGGATGGGATTCGTCCGTATACAGAATGCTGGGCTCCGTACCCAGGCGATGATTGGGCGATAACGCAAGCATCTGAGTCGTAATGCCGGTAGAATAATGGCTTAAGAACCAAATTGATTGAAATCGCGGAATGACTGCAACATCACAACGGATATAAGTCATTGCATATCAATGATTTAGAAAGTCATCGTCGCACTGTGAAAGGCCATCCAAGGTTGCCTGCGCCGTTTTTGATCGCGGTCGGAGCGTTGACTCTCACGGAAATCGTCATTGGTCCTGTGGCCGGCTGGACGAGCCTACGGACACCGAAGCTGGCACTTCCGCTCAAAGCGCCACTCAGCACGCTGAATGAATCCGTGCTGCTGCCGTTTCGCGTCGTAGAGCGTCAGACACTCGAAGCGGCCGTCGTTGATGCGCTTGGAACCGACCAATACATCGATTGGTGGCTGGAGAACTCGACAGCCTCGGCGAATAATCCGTTGCGGTATGCGCATTTGTTCATCACCTACGACAGCGGAGGTAAGAATCTCGTTCCACACACGCCCGACGAATGCCGATTGGGTGCCGGGTATCAATTTGCGCGCGAGCCCGAGAACCATGAAATACCACTCTCTCAGCTTCCGGGGAACCAATTGAAGGCGAGAGTGCGACTTTGCACGTTCTTGAAGACCGCCGTGTTCAATAGCCAGGAAGATTCTGTGGTTTATACTTTCTGCGCGAACGGCCAAATCGTCGCCACACGCAATGACGTCCGGCTGGTCATCAATGATCCAAAAAGAAAATATGCCTACTTTAGCAAGGTCGAATTGAGTTTTCCAAGGGCGACACGTGAGCAAACTCTTTCAGGGGCGACGAGCGTCTTAAACGTTTTGCTGCCGGCGCTGGTGCGTGACCACTGGCCGGACATCGACGCCGCAGAAGCCGCGACGTCCGCAGCGACCGGGAAGTGAAATGCAATTCGGAACCTCAGCTCCGAGCCGATAGCAAATTAAGAATCCAAGGACCCATAACTATGGCAAAGAAACGCTTGAACAAATCCGTCGTTGTAACGATTTCTCTCGTGGGATTTGCAGCGGTGTTCGTCATCGGCGTTTTGATTGTTCGTCAGCTCAAGCAAAACGATCCGAAGCATTTCGTCGAAATTGCAGAAAAGGCGGCCGCCCAGGAAAACTGGAAGGAAGCGGCCACATTTTACACCCAGGCCGCGGCGGTGAGCCAGGATCCGTCCTTCCTTGTCAATGTCGGCGAAATGTGGCTTCGCGAGGGCGAAGTCGGGCTCGCGTTGCAGCGATGGCGCGACGCGCTCGTGCAAAAGCCCGAATTGATGGAAGCGCATTTCCATCAAATCACCTTGTTGCTGCAGATCGCCCGCGCCTACGGGACTGGCGAAGGATGGCAATCCATTGCCGATACCGCGGATGGAATGCTCAAAGTACTGGAGAAGAAGTCCGGCGCTTCGGACAAGGATCGCGCATTCGCGGCGCATGCTCACGGGTTGGCGCTCGTCAATCTTGAGAGCCGGGGCGAAGAGTCGATGGCGCGGGGCGAAAAGGAGCTCCGTGAGGCCATTCAGCTGTCGCCGGACACCGTCGAATACTCGATCGATTTGGCCACGTACCTCGCCTCCAATCAGCGAATCAAGGAGGCGGACGAGTCGTTTCGTGATTTAATTCAACGCTATTCGACCGCAAACGTCGACGCGTCGAAAGTACGGCTGGCCTATGCCAAATATTTGGGACGACTCGGAAAAACCATGGAGGCAGACACTGCGTTTCGAGAATCTGTGCAATTGGCGGGCGGTGATGCGATCGCTGAGAGCGAAGCGCAACTTGGCTATACCAATTTCTTGAGTCAGCAGTGGATCCACACAAGGCGCGATCCTTCAAAAACCGCAGATTCCGGGCAGATGTTTGACAAGATCGAGTCCATCCTGAAAACGGAAGTCCAGCGGAACCCGGAAAACTACGATGCCTATCTCCAGCTTGCATTACTCTACAAGCTTGCCAGTCGATTTGATGACGCCATCCAGGTGTGCGAGCAGCGCCTGCAGAAGGGCGTCGTTCGTAAGGGTGCGGACGCCACAAAAAACCGTGTGGGCACTTTTACGCTGATGATCTACGCATCCGAGGCATCGCTTGCGAAGTCGCTGCAGTTGGATTCTTCGGCCGATCCTGCAACGAAGGCAAAGGCGTTGGAGCGGGCCGAGCAATTTGTCACTCAAGCGCGTGGTGAAGCGCCCAATCATCCGAGAATTCTCGGGCAAATGGGCAGGCTGAAAATGGCGCGCGGACTTGATCGACAGGCGCTTCGTGATTTCGAAGACGCAGACGCCGCCTATAACAACTATGGCACGATCAACTGGGAAAACAAAATGCTGCTCGCGTCGCTGCACTTGAAATTGGGTGAATCCGGCGCCGCGCGAACGGTCCTTGAGCGAGTCGTCGATCGCGCTCGTCGCGTCCTCACGAACGAACCGACGTTCTGGAACTTGTACACCCAATCGCTGTTTCAAACCAACGAGCTCGATCGCGCCCTCAGCGTTGCTGACGGAGTGCTTTCAATCGATCCTAAGAACAATGATGCCATTCAGTTAAAGGCCGCTATTTTCGAGCGCCAGGACAAACATGCACAGGCCAGCCAATTGATGGAGTCGGCCATTGGTTCGGGTCCGGTGCGAATTCTTCTTAGCGCACGGGCGGCGACGCTCCAGGGTGATTCCGAAGGCGCGATTCGCATTTTGCGAGATGCATTGGAAAAAGACCCATCGGAAATTCGATTGGTCGGCGCGGCCGTGCAGGAACTGATCGCTAAGCAACGGTACGCGGAAGCCTTTGCGATTGCCGACCGCGCGATGAAGTTAAGGCCGGATGATTCCAATCTCAAGCAGCTTGTTGTGCTCTCACGCGGCGATCTTACGCCGGAGCAGCGGGACCAGGCGTTGGTCGAAGTGCTGTCCGCGGAGCCGGATGAATTCAAGCGAGCGCTTGATCTGCTCATTTTCTATTGGCGGAAGAACGATCTGCGGAAGACGCTGGAGCAGACGAATCTGGCTGAACACCACCTGATTGCCAAAGACACGCCGCTCTCAACGAACAGCACGACAGCTCAACACGTCGCCCTTCTGAAAATCAAGATTCGTGCGGCGGCCCAATTGAATGACGCTGCGGCCCTTGAAGCAGTCCGTGACTCGGCAGTGAAATTCAACGTCGACGGTGCGGGAGGTAAATCCATTGTCGGGCTCTATTTTATGCAACGCCATGAGTGGAATTCGGCTCTAACTGCCCTCCAGGAAGCTGTCGCCGCCCAGCCGACGGACTCAGCCTCGCTCACGTCAATCGGGCAATGCCTGCTGGCGATGAATAGGAATGAACAGGCGCAGGATGCGTACGAGCGGGCTTTGCGCGCGAATCCCAACGAGGGCTTGGCCCATCAAGGAATGGCATACCTCGCACAGCTTCGCGGCGACAACGACACATTCCAAAAAGAGCTCGCGGAGTGCGAACGTCTGATCCCCGAAGATTCGTGGGTGGATGAGCAGGTCACCATGCGCAACGAGCGTGGAGACCCGGCTGCAGCCATTCAGCGCCGGGAGCGCCAGCTCGCCGAGAAGCCTGATGATCTGCAAATCCTGCAGCGGCTTGCCTGGCTCTATGAGATCACGAACGACCGAGAGAAGGCGGACGTCACATTTGGAAAACTGCTCCAGCACAAGGACAAGGACCAAAAGACGATTCTTTCGGCAGTTGGTTATTACCGGCGATCGGGGCGCGGGGATATGGCCACCGAGTTGCTGAAAAACGATATCGACACGAAGTCAAAACCTGAAGAAAAGGCCACGGCGGAACTGATGCTGGCAGGTGAATATCTGCAGCAAAAAGAAAACAAGAAGGCCGAAGAGACGCTTCTGAACGCGGCCAAGAACCTCCAATCCCCTGAAGTCTTGCAGGCAGTGGCGGAATTCTATTCCAAGTACGCCGATCAACCGGCCAAGGCATTACCGTGGCTTGATAAGGCGATCGAGTCAGCGCGAAAGGATAAATTGCCGCAATTGGCCAATTTGCTTGATGCTCGGATTGGTTGTTTGCTCAGTCGATCTGTCGGGAATCTCGACGCGGCACGAAAGGACGCCAAGGAACTCGCCGATTCATTTCCCGATTTTCCGCGTAACTTTCTGTGGAACAGTGAAATTCACGCACGACAGGGTGACATTCCGGGCGCGGTGAAAGCACTCAATGATTACCTCGAAAAGCGACCCAATGATCCTTATGCGCTGTATCAACGGGCACGTCACCGCATCGCGCAAGGTCAGCCGACAGCGGCGATGGAAGACTTGCAATTGTTGAAGCGAACCGCGCCCACCGCGCTGCAAATGGAACCTCGTTACCTGTTGTCGAACCTGCAACACGAAGCGGGGCATAACGAATTGTGGATCGCCGAGCTGGAGTCGATGGTCAAAGACGCGCCGAACTCGTATGCGATCATCGAAAAGCTTGTCAACGCCTACGCCGAGCTCCGTCGCTTTGACGATGCCGATCGCGTGGTTACCGCGCAAATCAATCGCGGCGGCGCGGACCTCGATCCGCGCTGGTACTTCTTGAGAGGACGCGTATCGATCGCTCTCGGCCAGCCGGACAAGGCGCTGGATGACTTCCAAAAAGGTGCTGCTACCGCCAAATTCACCGCCAGTGCGATCGGTTCGATCCTTGATCTTTACGCGAAAATGGGTCGATTTACGGATGGCGCGGCGTTTTTCGAGCAACACGCGGATTCACGGTCAAAGAATTTCACGACCCTGGCCAAATACGCGGGATTACTCGCACGCGACAAGAACCTGACCAAGGCCGCGGGCCAATTCCGAACCGCTATGAATTTGGCAATGAGTGAATCGCAAGACGCGGTTCGATTGGTGATGGAGGAGGTTTTCGCCGCGATTCCCGGAACCGAAGTCGTTGAACAATTTCGAACGGCGCCGGCAGAGCCGAACCTAGTAATCGCCAATGATCGCATCTTGATGCTCGCGCTCAGCAAGGCCAACAAATATGACGACGCGTTGCGCGTCGCCGACAAGCTCATCGCCGCGGCGCCCAATGACGCGGCCCGCGGGGCGCTGCTCGCCGAAAAGGGAAGCATCGACCAGGAATCAGGGCAAATTGACAAGGCGATCGCGGAGTACGAAGAGTCGCTCAAATACGACGCACATAATTGGGTCACGCTGAACAACGTCGCGTATTTGCTTTCCGACAAACGCGGCGACAATCAAAAGGCTCTCGACTACGCCGTGCAGGCCGCGAACATCGCGGAGAATCAGTTCACGTTGGATACGCTTGGCTGGATCTATGTGGGACTGAGCAAGGAATCGCAGGCGGTCGCGGAGTTGAGTCGTTCCATTCGCGTGAATTCGGAATACGCGTTGTCTTATTATCATTTGGGCGAGGCGCGTCGGCGGCTCGGCCAGTTCTCCGATGCGGAAGCGATTCTCAAGACCGGGCGCTCCTTATCGGAGTTTTCGAAGGACAAGGACCTGACCACGCTGTTCGACAAATCGCTCGAGAAAGTCCGGAAGTCGGACCGGAATCCGTAAGGCACGGCACAGCGCGCCAAACGCTCGTTTCGCTCAAGGCGGAATCCTATAGAATTCATGCCATGACTTGGGTTCTTCTTTGTGCCTTGATTCTCTCATCAGCGATCATTTCCGGCTCGGAAACGGCCGTCTTCTCGCTTTCTCGTCGCGCGCTCGCGGATTTTCAGAAATCGTCCAACCATCTCCAACGCACCATCGCAACGTTGATGGGCAATCCGCGGTCCGTGCTGATGACCGTGCTCATCGCCAATACGTTGATCAATGTGACGATTTTTTCGATTTCGTATGTGACGTTGGAACAACTTCGGCATCAACACCATATACTTGCAAGCATCGCCGGCGGCGGCATTCTTCTCGCGGTCGTGATGCTGGGAGAAATTGCGCCGAAAGTCCTGTCGTTAAGCAACGCGCGAGTCGTGGTCAGCGCATCGGCCGGGATGATCGCGATCTTGCACACGGTCCTCGCCCCCGTTCGATGGCTTCTGGGCGCGCTATTCGGGAATCCCATCACGCGATTGCTCGCACCCGCTCCGACTTCCCCAAAACCTGTCACGATTGATGAGCTTCAATTGCTCGTGGAGCATTCGGCGCAGGAAGGCCATTTCAGCTCCATCGAAAACGAAATGCTCCAGTCCATCGTCGCACTCGGAGACGTTCGAGTTCGTGAAGTCATGGCCCCGCGTGTGGACATCGAATTCCTCCGCCTCGAAGACCATCCGCGGGAAATGTTGCGCACTTTGAAAGCAACGCATCGCCGAATCCTCCCGGTGTGCGGACGAGACCTTGATGACGTGCGGGGGTCGATTTACGCGAGAGATCCGTTCCTCAATCCGCAGGCCTCGCTCCGTTCGTTGATGCATCCGGTTTTCTATGTTCCAGAGCAGATTCGGCTTACGCACTTGATGCGAAATTTCCGGCTGAATCGGTCTTTTTTCGCCATCGTGGTGGACGAATACGGAGGCACATCCGGCCTTGTGGCGATCGAGGACGTGCTGGCTTGGATCGTGGGCGAGGTGTCCGAAGCAGACGCAGAAGACGAAGGACGTGTCGAGCGCCTGGACGAAAACACCTACCGAGTTCCGGGCGACCTGAATGTACGCGACTGGGCGGAGACGTTTGCCGTGCCGGAAGTCGACCGTCGGTTGGATACCGTGGGTGGTCTCGTGCTCTCGCGACTGGGCCGACTGCCGCAACCCGGTGATTCGGTCCAAATTCGAAATCTGACGCTCACCGTCGAAAGCGTGAATCGGCGGCGCATTCAGCGAGTTCTCCTGCGACGGGATTCCGCGGACGCAACGAACGATGATTTGCCCACCGACGGAGCTTCACACTGATGTGGCCGATCGCCGCAGCCATCGCCCTGATCGCCGTGATTTTGGCGGGCTTCTTTTCCGGATCGGAGACCGGGCTGTATTGCCTCAACAGGCTGCGGCTCCACCTCGCCGTTCAGCGACAGGATATCCGTGCGATTCGGCTCGCGAGGCTTCTTGATGACGAGCCCGGCACGCTCACGGTGACACTGGTTGGCACCAGTGTTTGTGAGTACATCGCCACAACGGCCGTCGCCCATTTGCTCCTGGAAGATATTGGAATGAGCGAAGGCCGTAGCGAAATCTATACCGTTGTGATCGTCATGCCCATCTTGCTCGTGTTCGGACAAATCGTCCCGAAGAATCTGTTTCAGATGCACCCCGATCTCTTGATGGCCCAGGCCAGCAGGCTGCTTCGCGCCGTGGATTTCATCTTGCGCGCAACCGGCGTCATCGCGGCAATCAATTTTCTAACTGAAAGCCTGAGTCAATTCCTGGGCGGCACCGGCGCCACCGAAGGCGAACTCGCTCCGAAAAGGCAGGTCGCGATGTTGCTCAAGGATGCGCTCGCGGGGAGCCAGCACGGCGAACATCAATCCGATCTGATTGATCGGGTGGTGCGATTATCGGAAACGCCAATCCGAACGGTGATGATACCGCGGCATCGCGTGGTCGCACTGACATCGGCCGCCGATCGCCGCGAATTGATTCGCGTCGCAAGGGCGGCCCCACACGACACGCTCCCCGTGTTTGATCAACCATCCAACCGGATTGTAGGGACGATTCGCGTCGAAGAACTGCTTCGCGATGACGATTGGGCGACGGTGGCGGAACGCATGACTCCGCCACTTTTCATCGGACCGCTGGAACCCGTGGCCGTCGCCCTGCGGAGAATGCGATCCGAGAAACACAGTCTCGCGGTCGTCGCCCCACGTCAGGGCGTGTATCAGGGGATCATTACGCTTCGTGACTTGCTGGAAGTGTTCATTGGTCAGCTTGGCGAGACGCTGCCGTGATCAGAGAATCCGTACCAGCACCATGCCGCCAGGCACGAAACTATGGATCGCAAAGTTATGAAGCCAAACCTTCTTGACCGCTTCCACCACAAGGCCCAGCGACCAAGCACCGCTGACAAATGCAATCATCACGCCGACAAGGATCGCCGGAGCGGGGACGTGAATACCGAAATCAGTCAGTGTCAAATTGAAAATAGTAGCGCAACCAAAATACGGTAGATTCCGAAGGGGATGAAGGTGTGATTTTGGACGAAGCGGAGGAAGTATTTGATTGCGAGAATCGCTACGATAAAGGCGGTCATGAAGCCAGTGGCAAGGAGACCAAATTGCGCGTTGGAAAAAACGCCGGCATTTTTTACCAAATCCAAGCCCGTCGCGGCGAGCATTGTGGGCACCGCAAGAAGGAATGAGAATTCGACAATCACGCGCCGCTCAAGCCCTAGTGCGAGGCCACCTACGATTGTGGCCGCTGATCGAGAGACACCCGGGATGATCGCCACAGACTGACACAAGCCGATGATCACAGCTTGGCGATAGGTGATTGACTTAATATTCGTAGGCGAGACTGCCCGGTTCGTTGCTTTCAGCCGTCGCCATTTTTCGAAAACAATTAGAAAGATGCCGCCTAGAAAAAGCGACCAAAGAACGATCGTTACGTTACCAATCAAGTACGTCTTCACAATCTTATAGAGAAAGAGACCGACGATTCCAGTCGGAATAAAGGCGACGATTATCTTTTTTAGACTTTCCCAATTCAAGAACATTCGCCAATATAACGAAACGACCGAGGCGATGGCGCCAAGCTGAATGATGATTTCGAAACTCTTCAAGAAATCGGTATGAGTTGGTTGGAATAACTGACTAACGAGAATGAGATGGCCCGTTGAGGAAACCGGCAAAAATTCCGTTAGGCCCTCAATGATTCCGAGAATGAGGCTATGGAGAATAGTCATGATCTGTTAAATAATTCGCCGCGGGGCCAGGAGATCAGCCATTACTTCGTCGCGCTTTCTTCAAGAAGATGCCAGGACCGGGCAAGGTATTGGAGAGCTGATAACGCGGTGACGACGACCGTCAGCCACACCAGCGCGAACTTGATGCGCTCCGCGTTCGCAGCCCCTCCCACCGCGTGCTCGTGGGCCACGATAAATAGAATGATCGGCGCTGCAATACTCTGCATCCACATCTTGAGCTTGCCATGAATGGAAGACCCGTATGCTTTGCCCTGAGACTCGCTGAATCCGCGCAGACCGGAAACGAGAAGTTCACGCCCCACGATCACAACCACCATCCACGCTTCGACGGTGGTCGTATTCCGCCCTGATGCATCGACGAAATTCGGGCCTACAAAGAAGATGAAAGCGCCGCACACGAGAATTTTATCCACAAGTGGGTCAAGCACTCGACCCAGCGGCGTGACCAGGCCCCTCTTGCGGGCGATGTAACCATCGATGTAGTCACTACCTGCGGCCACAACGAATACCGCCACGGCGAGATCGAGAATCCAGCGATTGGGCGACTGCTGAGAATATTGCGAAAGCAGGACAAAAAAGAGAATCGCCAGAATGAGACGTCCCAGCGTGATTCGATTTGGCAGGTTCAGCGTTGATTTCATGCCCGGAGCACGGGAAGAGCAACTTTCGCCGGCGTCGCCCGGAGGTCGTACTCCGAGCGCCCGACGCAACGAACGTCCAAAAGGTCACCGGGTGACGCGAAGCGATCTTCGACAAACGTCACGCTGTCCACCATCGGCGCCTGACCTCCATGTCGTCCTACAATCATGCCGGGCTTCAGCCTTTCATCGACGAGAACCTCAAATTGCGTGCCAATTCGAATTTCGGCCAGGGAGAACGCCACTTCCTGCTGGACTTGCATGAGTGCGTCGACTCGCGCCTTCTTGACCGATTCATCGATTTGATCAGTCATCCGCCCGGCCGGCGTCTCCGGCTCTCGAGAGTACGGAAATACACCGAGGGCGTCAAAGCAGAAATCTCCTACGAATTTCACGAGTTCGACGAATTGGGCATCGGTCTCGCCCGGAAACCCCGCGATCATCGTCGTTCGAATGGAGACGCCGGGGATCCGATCGCGGAGTTTTTGCAGCAAACTTTCGGTTTCGGTCCGCGTAATGCGTCTGTGCATGGCCTTAAGAATGCGGTCATTGATGTGTTGCAGCGGAATATCGATGTACTTGCAAACGCGGTCGCACTCGGCGATGGCTTCGATGATGTCGTCGCTCAAGACCGACGGATAGACGTACATCAGCCGAAGCCGGCGCAATCCATCCACGTCGTTGAGCATCCGCAGCAGCCCGGCAAGCCCGGTTCCAAGCGTGTCTTCGCCCAGTCCGTAGCTCGTCGTATCCTGGCCAATCAGATTCAGTTCGACCGCACCGTCATTCACTAATTCACGCGCTTCGGCCAGCACCATCTCCGGCGGCTTGCAGTGCATCCGCCCGCGAATCGACGGGATCGTGCAGAACGTGCATTTCTGGTCGCACCCCTCGCTGATTCGCAGATACGCATAATGACGAGGCGTCAGGCGAACGCGGGCCGTGTCGATCTGCGTGAAAGGATGGTATTCGGCAAGAAAAATATCCGGCGTCCGCTTCGTCCCCAAGGTGTGCATTCCGTTCGTCGATCCCTTTCCGTGCCCATTGTTCGAACCGAGAACGGCTCGCACCACGTCGTCGCGGTTGTTCACTCCGACGAGTGCGTCAATGCCTTCAATACGGTCGAGGATCGCTTCTTTGTCGCGCTGAACCAGACAACCCGCAACGACGACTCGCTTGAGCTTGCCGCCGCGCTTCCTCTCGACGGTTTCGCGAATAATGTCGTCCGCCTCAACGCGGGAAGCGTCGAGGAATCCACACGTGTTGATCACCACTACGTCTGCAAGATTTTCGTCGGAAGTGATGGCGCAGCCGGCCTCAGCCAACTGCCCGAGCATCTTCTCGGAGTCGACCAAGTTCTTGGCACAGCCAAGGGAGACAAAAGCCACGCGTTTCGGAGGCGACACTTCGCGATAATCCTCTCAACAAGAAGGCGAGAATTCCTTCGCCAAGAGTATATCCGATTTCCATGCGGTTTCCTATTGAACGGACTTGGAAATCCGACTGTGCCACGGTGGATCGCTAATCCGCCAGATTCTTGTACGTTTCGATAATTTTCGATTCCGCGACATCTTCTGGAACGATCGTCCGTCCAATGCCTTCGAGCAGCACGAAACGTAACCCGACGGAACGATTCTTCTTGTCCTTTCGCACTGCGGAGATGATCTGATTCTCCGGAATCGCAGTCGTTAGTACTGTCGGCAGGCCGAGCTTTTGTAGCAACGCCGTCACTCGATCGGCGAGTTGTGCATCCGTGAGTCCGAGAACAGTCGACAATCGGCAAGCCGCGATCATTCCCAACGCAACGCACTCGCCGTGGCGAAGAGAAAAATCAGAACACTCCTCAATCGCATGACCGATCGTATGGCCAAAATTGAGAACCATTCGCGCCCCGGTTGTCTCACGCGGATCGGATGCGACGATGTCGGACTTGGTCTGCACGTTTCGGTGGATCAGCTCGTCGAGAACGCTCGAGTTTCGAGAGAGGATGGCCTCGCAATGGGATTCATGCCACGCGAAAAATTCTTCCGAAGTAATCAGCGCGTGCTTGACGGATTCGGCCAACCCAGAACGAAAGTCGCGATCGGGAAGTGTCGCGAGCGTCGCGGGATCAATCAGCACAAAAGTCGGTTCGTGGAACGCACCGACAAGGTTCTTGCCACCGGGAATGTTGATCGCCGTCTTGCCGCCGATCGCCGCGTCAATCTGTGCTTCCAGCGTTGTTGGACAGATCGCCCAACGAATCCCTCGCATCCACGTGGCCGCAACGAATCCCGCAAGATCGCTCACCACTCCGCCACCGAGGGCGAGAATTAACGCATCGCGCTCGACATGATGTCCGGCAAGAAATCGATACAACGCTTCCGCGGATTCCAGCGACTTCGATCTTTCACCGCATTCGATGATGAATTCGTCGAGATCAAAGCCACTGGCTGCCAGTGTTTGCATAACGGCGGCGCCGTAATGCCCGATCACCATGCGATCGGAGACGAGCACGATCCGCCTGCAGCCGGCCTCTCGGCACTTCGCGCCGATATCCGCCAACGGAGCCAAAAAGATGTTTCGCACGAAATCGATATTCACTACCTTGGAACAGACTAATCGCGAAGATTCAGGCATATCATCCGTTCTAGGTTTCGAGCATACAGTCGGCCACGATGAAGGACGGGTTGCGCCCAGCATTTGCCGTCCAAAATCTGCACATCAGTGATCGGTTTGAAGTCTTCCCCAGAAGGCTTCGCGATTTGCAGCTTGCCGTCTTCGGTCAGCAAAATCAAGTGGCCGTCTGCAACCAGCAACGTCCCGTTTCGCACGCGGGGCTTTTTCCAAAGCTCCTTGCCGGTTAGAAAATCAACGCACTTCAGTGCGTTCTGGTCGCTGGCGAGGATTTTTCCATCGAGGTAAATCGGGGACTGAAACTTCGCGAGCAATACATCGCTCTTCCATACCGGTTTGTATCCGAGCTTGCCGTCAACCGTGCCAAATTGAAGAAGGCTCGCGCCGGTGGAGTAGCCGGAAGCCAGCATGAGGTAATCATCGTGGACCAACGGGGATGCGGCATTGACGTCCCAGTCGGTCTGCCAAGGAATTTTCCACATCACGAAACCATCGCTCGCTCGCACAACGATCGCCGAGTTGGCGAGAAAACCAACGATAAAGCGGATGTTGCTATAGGAAAATGGAAACGGTGTTGCGTACCCGACCGGATCCTCACCCGCCTTCCAAAACTCTTCGCCGGTTTTCTTGTTGTAGGCGACGAGCGATCCCTCCTTCCAGCCGGCGGAGGCGATCGCCATATCCCCTTCAATCAAGATCGAGCCGCTGTACGCCCACGTAGGTTTGCTGCTGAATTGTTTTTCCCAAACATCCTTTCCCGTATCCGCCTCGACACAGATCAAGCGCCCCAGCGCGCCGAGCACGTAGACACGTCCGGAGTCAACGGTTGGCGTCGCCCGAGTGCCGTTTCCGTGCTCCTCGTGATATTCTTTCTCGAAGGACTTTTTCCAGACCACGTCGCCCGTTTCCGCGTTCAAACAATAAAGAACCTGTTGGCCGTCTTCTTCGCCGCAGGTGTAAATCCGATCGCCGACTGCGGCGAATGAACTGAATGCCGGACCTAACTTTCGTTCCCAAACCTTCTTGGGGGCCGCTGTCCATTCTTTCTTAAAGCCCGTCTCATCGCTTGTGCTGTCGTGATTTGGCCCTAAGAAACAGGGCCAATCCGCGCGAGCGGGATACGATATTAGAATTGTCGCCGTAAGGACCAAACGAGACACGATTCGAGCCATGGTCATCCCCATTCTTCGGGCAGAAAATCCAAATGCCTGAGATTGCAAGTTTGCGGGTTACGCGGCGGTTGTCAAATTATTCTTCGCGCGCCTACCTTGCGGATCGCATCGAGCCGGTTGAGAATTTGATCATAAGGATTTATACTTTTTTTATGAGCCTTCGAAAACCGAACACCCGGCTTGGATTGGCTCTTGCATTTTCATTTTCCATGTATTCGGCTCCTGCGAGCGATCAACAGCCTCAGCCGCCGGTTCCAATCATAAACGCAGTTCAGCGGCAATACCTGTCCCATCTCATACGCAGGACGGTGCGTGACGCAAAATTGAAGCGGCCTGAATACGTGCCGGATTTTGTGCCTGAGGCCCTCACGAGACTCAATGCGGAGGTGGTCGTCAGGCTTCGGCGCGATGGATATCTGATCGGGCTGGGGGTAGGTCAACCCGGACCTATTCCAAAGTCCGCACAGTCCGCCGCCCAAGCGTCCGTGGCGATGCTATCTTCAGACGGGTTTGACGCGGACGATTTGGCGAACCTGTTGATTGAAGTGGAGGTTCTCGGCGAGACCCAAGACCTGCCCGCGAACCTAAATTGGCTCAATCGTGAGGAACTGCGCAAATACATCGAACCCGGAATCCACGGACTGGTGTTTCTCACGCCATCTGGGGTGCGCCGCGTTTGTCCATCAGATTTCTATACCGGCGAAATATCTCTTGATGACGGTCTCAAGACGCTCGCTCAAAGCCTCCACCAGGAACCTTCGCAGGCTCCAGACACTCGCCTTCGGCGGTTTCGCAGCGTTCATTGGTATGAGCGATCATCGGGCGCGCCGATAGTCTCGTTGAATCGGGGAATGCTGCCGGCATCTGGATCGCCTTCTCGATCAAGTCTGTCGGAAGGCATCTCCAACCTAGCTAGCTACATTGAGTACCGCCAACGGGCGACCGGTTTGTTTGCCTATGAATTTGACGCCGGAGAGGATCGCTACGCGGACGACGACAATCTCGTGCGTCAGATCGGAATCACGGCATCGCTTTCGCAATACGCGGCGCTGTCCGGCAAGAGTCCTGCCGCGGCTGACGCCGCAATTCGCTACCATCTTCGAGGCCTGCGAGACCTTTCCGTTGCGGAAGATTCACAATCGGGAACAAGACCTGGATTCATTGCAATGGCCGATGCAAGCAACAAGCTCGGCGTCACTGCCCTACTCGCACTTGCCTTGGTGGAGCATCCTCGAAGCAATGAATTTGCTGAGGCCAGAGAGAAGCTCATTCGAGGCATACTCTGGTTGCAGCAGCCTTCGGGCATGTTTGTAAGTGCGTTCCCTCCCGCAGAACAATTGGGCGGTCAGGATTTCTTTCCGGGCGAAGCACTGGTCGCGCTGGCGGCTGATTACGAGCGTCAACCCGAGGAGCGCATTCTCAAGGCTTTTGACGCGGCCATGGCGTTCTATGGCGAATATTTTCGTTTGCGTCAGTCCCCTGCCTTTACCGCATGGCAGGTGCAGGCCTTTGCCCACATGGCGATGACAACAAATCGCGGCGATTTCGCGGCCTTCGCATTTGAACAGGCGGACTGGCTTGTTGGACAACAGCTCGATCCATCGAACTGCACTTGGCCCGATCTTTTTGGCGGCATTGGGTCGGATGATGGGCCATCGGCGGCTTCGGGGCTTTACTTGGAAGCACTAACCGATGCGCTTTCGCTCGCCCGAAAACGCAATGATGCCGCACGTATCACCCGTTATGAAACCGCTGTTCGAGGAATGGCGGAACTTGTATTGCGTCTCCAGGTAAAACCCGAGGAGGCTTACTTCGCTCGTAGCCGCAAGGATGTGATCGGCGGAATTCGCAGCGCCCCGGCATCCACAAGAATAAGAATCGATCACTGCGGTCACGCGTTGGTCGGACTGAGCAAAGCGCTGCACGTTCTTTTTCCGAAAGACGGCTGACCTCGCGTGCTGATCACCACGCTCTCCCGATTAATCCATCCCCGCCGCCAGAATCTTCAATTGGCCCTTGCATTCGCAACACTTGTCCTGATCGGCGTCGGAACCGTTTCCGTCTATTCACTCTTGACCGTCATCCTTGACGGCGGCGCGGCGTTACTCGTGCTCGGGCCGTTGTGTCTGGGCGGTTGGGCTCTGCTGCCGGCGATTCGCGCGAACCGACTTCCAATTCGATGGCAGGCGTTGCTCGCCGCGGTCTTTGGACTGGGAATTGGCTCGAATCTGGTACTGGTTCTCGGATTGTTTTCGTGCTTGTCACGGCAGCTGTGGCTGGGGCTGCTCACGCTCGCAGCCGTCGCGGGATTGGCCCGAATTTGGTCCCAGCGCCGCGCGGCAACAGTTAGACAACTTACAACTGCGGCCCCCGTGACCTCCGGCAACTGGCGTTACTTGCTATTTCTATTGGTGCCGTTCGCTGTGATTGCTCTGCTCGCCGCCTCGGCCGCTCCCGGGACATTCTGGTCTGAAGAAGGCTATGGCTACGACGTTCTCGAATATCACTTGGAACTCCCCAAGGAATATTATCTTGCTGGCCGGATCTCTTACGCCCCGCACAACGTGTACGCGAGTTTTCCTGCCAACGTAGAGATGCTTTACCTGCTTTCCATGATCGTGCTGGATGACGTCCGCGATGTGGGAGCCGTCGCCCAGTTGATCCATCTCCTAATTGGCTTATTCACCGTCTACGCGGCCTGGGTGATTGCGAGCGACTGGTCGCCGTGTGCGGGAATCATTGCGGCGGTCATACTTGGAACTTGCGGCTGGCTCGTTTATTTGTCCGCCCTTGCCTACAACGATAATGGCGTTCTGTTCTTTGGAATGGTTGCGATCGGCGCGTTAATTCGCGCATGGTCGGCGAATGCGCATCTTGCCATTTTCAAATCTGGAAGGATTCCCTGGAATTCCTTTGGCTTTTCGCTCGAATTATGGCTTGTCATCTGCGGGCTTTCGGCAGGATTCGCATGCGGATGCAAATATACCGCCGTTGCCTTCATCGCACTCCCTGTGATCGCGGTTGCACCATTCATCGACCGCGCCGCTTGGGCGCAGCGTGTCAAATGGATGGCACTTATGGCGGCGGGAGTCGGCATCGCATTCTCACCCTGGCTTGTGAAAAATGCTGTTTTCACAAGGAATCCAGTATTTCCCCTGGCAAACACGATTTTTCAAGCAAATCCACCGGGCTTCGGTCCCGAGCAAACAATTCAATGGAAAACGGGCCACGAGCCAACTCCGTCCGAGCAAGGTGTTTTAGCGCGAGTCAACACGGCATGGCAGCGAGTTATTTTGGATCCGGACCAGCGCTTCGGGGCGCTAATTCTCATTCTTGCAATTCTCGGCTTTCGTCGCCAAAGAACAAATTCAGACAATCGAATTCTGATTCTCATTCTCGCGATGCAGCTTTGCGTGTGGCTATTTGCGACTCACCTTTTTGCCCGCTTTGCGACTCCAATGCTTCTACCCCTGACTCTGCTCTGTGCGCAAATTGCAGATGCCAGCAATTCCCGATGGCAAACTTCGACTATTTCGATTTTGCTTGCTGGTGCCGCATACAATTTTGAACGCACGGAGCGACTCTACGTCCGTGAACGCGGCGGCATCAATGCCGCCCCCGCGTCGATCTTCTATGACGGCGACCTCCCCGGCCTTGAATATCTTGGTTTCATCAATCATGAATTGCCTGCGAACGCGCACGTCCTCATGGTCGGTGACTCGAAGGCTTTTTACATGCAACGTCGCGTGGACTACTGCGTGGTGTTCAACGAATCGCCGCTTGCTCGATTCGTTCGCGAGCACAACTCTCCCATAGATATCATTCAATGGCTAAAGACTCGCGGCTATACGCATGTCATGGTCAATTGGAGCGAAATTTCGCGGTTGCGGGCAACCTATCGCTTTCCGGATCAATTGAATGAAATGCTGTTCGATCGACTGACAGGTTCGGGATTGAACCTGCTCAAAGCATTTCCATCGCCCCATAACGGGAAGAAGTACGTCGAAGTCTACGAACTGGGTTCTGCTGGCAAACCTTGAATTGCCGATCGAAGCCCTTTACGCGTCCGCATCGGCGGTGAATTCAACCTGATGAGGTCGTGGTGAATTGCCCGGCATTTCGATCGCCGAGGACCGGGGCAAAGAACTGCACGTCGCCGAATACGTCGTCCGTTTGCACCGGCAATTTGCGACCTGACTTACGAATCGTTTCATCCAGCGCGTCAATCATAGCCTGGACCGCGTACCATTGGTTCGCGGTCATCGGGCGATTCTCATCCGACGCGATCTGGATGCGAATCGAAGTCGGTGCGGTTGGAGACGGACTTTGCTTCCGCCATCGCGACGAACGTGACAATCTCCCTCGGGAGTCAACATAGAAATGACTTTCCGTGGGGTCCGCACTTGCTGAAAGCGTCGCGCCGGCGACGTCCGTCGGACCTCGCAGAATTTCCACCGTTTTCCAACGCGACGCCTCCAAAGGGACGTCGTCACGAACCAGTGAACGGGCCACACGCCGCAATTGCTCCGGTGAAACCGTGCCCTCGATTCCGGAGTACGGGTCGAAGCTGTGCAGCAGCCCGGCCGCACCGGACATCGACACGGCCAGCACGCAGAGCGTCCAAATCATGCGATTTCTTTTCTGCATGAGCGTTCTTACAGGATCGGTCCATCCGCGAAAATTTCTTTGACGAATCCGAAATGAAATGCGCCCGAATGGCGACGCCACTTGCACGGCGTGTTGAGATCGAAAATCGGGTAGGAGGGCGCCTCGCGGCGCCCGTCCTCCCACACCACCGGACGTACTCATCGTATTCGGCGGTTTCCCTCAATGTCGTAGCGCGGCATACCTGTCGGTCAGGCATACCAGTCGCAGACTCTGGAACCAGGCGGGTGTCATGGCTTCCTGCGCCGCTGGGCTGTGAGCCATGCGCCTCCAGCCTTTCTAACAAGCCGCCGTAGTCCACGAACGATTCTTCGGGACGCCCAAACCTTGCAGGAATTCCGCGATCGACCCGGCCCGTTTCTTCTGTTTCAATCGCACGCATCGCAGTTTCGTCCGAAACCAACCATCCAATGCGCTCAGATGCGATCGGCACTTCGCGTGGTGGAAGTACGTCACCCATCCGCTCAGGAATGAGTTGAGTTCGTCCACCATCCGCTCGAAGCTTACGCCTCGAT
Source organism: Planctomycetota bacterium (assembly GCA_016200265.1). Lineage (GTDB taxonomy): Bacteria > Planctomycetota > Phycisphaerae > UBA1845 > UBA1845 > JACQFE01. The sequence goes on from JACQFE010000056.1 coordinate 39,891, forward strand.
TGCGGCGGGTGATCTGACGAACGCAGTCCTTCATCCGCGCCAGACTCTTGGGGGCGATGATCAACAAGCGTCCGTTGATGAGACGGTGACCGAGGAACTTGCGTTCGCTCACGTGAGCCACCGTGCTCTTGTTCCGGTTGACGCGCAGACGCAGTCGCTTTTCCAGGAATTTCGTCACCGAGACCATCACCCGTTCGCCCGCCGCCCTCTCGCCGCATCGCTGCGCCGGTAGTCCGATCGTCGGACAGCGCCGGAGACCTCTCAGGTTAAGTCGTGACTCCTTCCTTCCCTCAGGCCTCGCCGGATCTACCGTTCGCGAGACTGGATGATCATTGGGCTTCCGCGCCTATTGCCGCGTTACCCCACGCGACCGGCCTTCTATCCGATTTCTGTTCGTCGAGTCCGAGTTTTGGACTACAGCGCCCTTCAGATTCCACCTCGCGGTGAACTCCCTGGCCTGCCCCGGCGGTTCCGACCATCACGGCCCGCAGAGGACTTGCACCTCCAGCAGTCACAACATGCCTGACAAACAAAAAGGCGGAACGGTAAATACCGTTCCGCCTCATGAACCTTATCCAGGATTCAAACGCTCGCGAATTCAAGCGCCCAATTCCATGTCCTCCTCGCCAATCAGCGGCAGGTGTGTGTGCCCTGGCGGCAGCGGTTCGAACAACACTGGCTGTTGGTCGTGCAGGCCGCTCCCGTCGCACCACAGCAGTTCGGATCGTTGCCCGAAGTGCAGGTCGGACCACAGCAACCGTCATTCAGCCCGCATGCGGGCCAAGTGAACGTGCAACCCGTCGCCGGATTGCAAGCGTCGGTCGTGCAGGAATTGCCGTCACTGCAGGTGACGGCAGTGTGTGTGCAGCCACTGGCCGCATCACAGCCGTCTGTCGTGCAGGCGTTGGCATCATCGCAATTCACAGCCGCGTGCGAGCAGGTGCCGGTGCCGATGTTGCACGTATCCGTCGTGCAGGCATTGCTGTCGTTGCAATCAGCGTCCGTCGTGCAGGGCGATGGCGGCGCGAAGAGCAGGGCCAGGTCGGAGTAGAGGCCGTTGAACTTCGGCGTCCCGACGCCAGTGGCCTGATCGTACCCGACAGTCGCCGAAAAACCGCCGTTTGAGCCCGTGGTCACGTCGTGGAAACTGTTGGCGTAGCTCGTACCCCCCTCGTTGCGAAGAATTCGGAAGACGGTCGGGCCGGCTTGGCCGAGGTTTTGGCCCACGACCTGGTTGCCGACGGCCCAATAACCGGCCCACTGCGGCGCATCGCCCGAGGTACCGGCTACCGTGAACAAGCTGCCGCCGATCATAACGATGTATTGCTTACTGTAGGTATCTGTACCGCACACTCCGTAGTGCATGCTGATGTCAGGAACCAGACGCTTCGTGCCTGCCGGGACACCCGTGCCAGTCTGCCACGAAGGGCGCGGTTCGGTGGGCCCGGTGGTCGCCTGGCCACCGCCGCCATTGGTACAGGCGGTCTCGCCGTTCGCGGGGTAGCCGGCCATCCAGCCATCCGCGCCGAAGGTTCCGGAGGCGAGTGAGTTCTGCTCCGAGCCGCCGGCGCCCGTCACGTAGGGTGAAGCGGCGGGGTAGTCCACGGAATTGGCGCCGCTGCCACAGTCGTTGGCGCCGCTGTCGCCCGTGGCGACGAACCAAGCTTGGCCGCCTGCGGCAGCCTGGGCGAAGGCGTTGTCGTCGGCTGTGACATTGCCCGCCGGCATGTTGGTGAGGCACAGGCCCCAGGAGTGCGTCACCACTTTGATCGTGCTGGAACGATCGGCAAGGTACTGATACACGACCCCGAAGGCCGAAACCAACTGGGTCTGCGCGAGGTACACGCCGATGTGATTGTCATTCGCGACGCTGCACGAAACTGAAACGTCCCAATTGGTCTCCAGTGACTCGTGATTCACGCCGTTCACGAAGCTGCAGCCGGTCCCGGACCCGGTGTTTGGTACGCACGTCGTGGAGACGGTGTGCGCGCCGCTGGTTGCTGACGTAAGCAGGTTGTACCCGGCACCCGCACCGCCCTGGCGGGTCAACTGATCGTTGACGTCGGAGAGCTGGATGTTGAAGGACGATGCGACAGCAAGCTCGGCACCCGGAATGCCCTTTTTACCGAGGTCGAAATATCCGGCCTTCTCGCCGTATGCTACCTGGTTATCGCGGGGCAAATAGTAGTTCTGGCCGTTGCCGGTATAGAGGTATCGGGGATCGGCCTTGATCGGCGGACCATGCTTGGGATACATGATGGCGAGGTTGTCCAGCCCGCCGACGTGCGCGACCTTATTGGCCAGGCCAGGAGGAAGGATCGGGTCGCGGTCGTTCGAAAATACCGAGCGGCCGTTGTAAATATGGTTGTTGATACGTACCTGGAACGCTTGCTCCGCACGCCTGACGTCGCCCTCACCGGCGATCATCGTCGACGTGGGCTGGGTAATGTTGGTGAATCCGTGGGCCGCAAGGTGGTTCCTGGCGGCTTGCAGATCCTCGGGAAGCGGTCCGAAGCGCGATTGGAACTCTTCAGGCGTGATCCACTGATGGTACTGCGGCGAGGTCGGATCGTGCTGCGCAGCGAGGAGTGCATCCACGCCGGCGTGGTCCCGAAGGTCGAGGGTAATGACGACGGAGATTGGCTCAACCGCGCCAGCGTGACTGACGAAGGTTGCTTCAGCGAGTCCCGGCGGCGTGTTGCGCCAATCTGCTACTGTGTCCAAACCTGTCTGCGCGATGACCGCATCCACTTCCTCGAGCGGAGAGTCTGACCGAACTACGTCTCGCGAAGGGACATCTGATTTTCCGGAGTCTCGCTCCTGAGCGAACGAGGGTAATGCGATAAGCCCAGTACAAAGACCGGCCAGACCCAAACAACGAATGACGATCCTCCTCATAAGACATCTCCTTCTTTGAATTGCTCGATACCTGGGACGAATTTGAACGACGCTGCGCAACGCGCGCACGAAGAACGCAATTGGGTTGGGCCGGAATGCACCATATCCTTCAAACGATTCCAAACAAGACGCTGCGTGCGGACAGCGGGTTGAGATTATCGTCCCCAATGGGTGGTTGCAAGAAAATTCTTTGAATTCCGAGCGAATTGGCGGCGGTGCTCAAGCCTGTGTGCCTTGGCCCATTCGCACGTTAACAGCTGCGAACAAGACGCGCAGTGAAATGGGAATGTTGGCTTGGGCAGGGTCTCGCAGGCCAGACCAAATCGCAAATCAATTACGCCGGCGATTCGGCAATACATGCCGAACCATCATTGCCCCCTGGATATACGTCTAGGTGCAAACGCACAAATGATTTGGGTTTGGGCGCTTTGGATGTCGGTCTGCGACGAACGGGAGCCCGTCAAAACTGCGAATAGGCCAATCGTTGAAGCCGATTTCGAAGGAGATAGGCAATACAAGGCGCGGTAAGTAATAACAATGTGCCAGGCTCCGGCACCGCCACGATGTGGTCAATCGCAAGTTCCTGCCCGCCGATCAAGAAATTGCCGATAGGCCCATTAAGCGTAATGGTCGAATCGATCACCGTAGCGGTGACTCCGGGTGCGACGTTTGTTGGCACAGCAGTCAACGGCGAAATCTGAATAAGGGGACCGCCATTCACTGAAAAATTGTCGCCCCCGCCAAATTCCGCATAGTCGAGCGTGACTTTTGAAACCGGAAAAGCGACATTCGTGAAATCAAATTTCACATTGATGTTATCGAGCGACAAATAATTCGTAGGAAGAACGAACGAACTGGGTGCATCGATCTGGGCCCGAAAGAAGCCCGTGTAGGTTCCGAGATGAAAATTATCCACTGACATGGAAATGCCGTCGGAGGTCGTAAACACCGTGCTGCCGGGAACTGTCCCGACGCTGGTTCCATATCGCGTGCCAACGGGCAGGCCTGGCGACGTATCGAAATCCACGATTGCAGCCGACAACGGTGCAGCGGATCCAACGGCGCCGATGATCAGAGCAAGTAATTTGTCGATTGCCACTCGCATCGTTTGGTTTCTTTCCCGCAGCATAACGGATGGAAAGCGCAGTGCCTCCCTAGAGAAGGCGGATGACGCGTGCTCCATTTCCTCCCACCCCCACCTGTCAGACAGATGGAGAACCTCCGCGATACCTTAGCCGCTCCAGCCTCAATATTCCAGCGATTTCAGGATTTCAAGACGAAAATCTGGGGTGCCGGACTTCTGGACAGCGGTATTGTTATTGCATGACGAAATGCGGACGACGCTACCTCAATTGCGCTTGTTCGAATCGAAAAAGAGAATGCGACACTGAAATTTATGCGAAGTGGACTGAACAGGAAGAAGTTATAGGTCGTTTGATTGCCGAATATCTCGTGGATCATTGCAATTTGCGTGGCTAAAGTTGCGCAAGGGAATCTCCGGGGGACTCTTGATTTTGGCCGTTGTATTCAGTCCCGGCGTGTGATAAAGTCGTGGGATCGGAGTTCTCAGCACTATGCGTGGCTTCGAACATCTCCCTTTGCACGGATAGGCCGATCGTTAGCAGCGGGTATTTCCCAAAGCTGGAAGGCTTCTCGGACGGAGTCTTGCGGCCAATTGAACGACACATTGAGTTCGTGAAAAGGGGGACCGAAAAAATGGAATTTTCATCATCAGGGCGGTATTGGGGAGAGAAGCAAATGAAGTCGCATGGTTGCGCATTGTCGTTCGTTTTGGGATTGATCGCTTGGGGGTTTGCGGCCAGTCGGGCGGACGCAACGTGTACACAGGATTCTCAATGCAACGATGGAATCGCATGTACCCAGAACGTTTGCTTTCTTGGGAACTGCATTTTCCCGGATGGATGCGTTGACAACGTATATTGCAACGGCGACGAGACTTGCAACCACGCCACCGGACAATGCCAAACGGCTCCGCGAAATTGCCAGCCGCCCACACCCTTTTGCAGCGAGACGCTGAATTCTTGCGTTGAGTGTCTGAACAATAGTCAATGTACGACGGCACCGCGGCTGACTTGCAGCTCGCAAGGCACATGCGTGCAATGCACGACGAATAACCAATGCGTCGACACCTTGTTCTGCAACGGCACGGAATCGTGCAATCTGAGCACGGGCCTTTGTCAGTCGGGCACGCCGGTCACGTGTTCCTCCGGCAAGTTTTGCAGTGAAATTTTCGATGGGTGCGTGAAGTGCGACAATGATTCGCAATGTGACGACGGGCTGCATTGTGACGGTTTGGAACATTGTTCGGCTGATCATCAGAGTTGTACTCCCGGAACACCCGTAAGCTGCAAAAGGTGCGTGGGCGGTCAGAATCCGCAGGCGCCATGCGGGACGGACGCGGATTGTCGCATTTGCGTCGGTGGCGGTAGTGCGGGAGACCCTTGCACTTCCAATGCAAATTGCATCAACGGAACATGCCCTGCCGGAGGCACCTGCACGGGCGCCTCATCAGTTTGCAAAGAAACGACCGGCGGCACGCAGTGCGTCGAATGCGTCACTGACACACAATGCAATGACAACGTATTCTGTACTTCGGACACTTGCATTTTTAACGTGTGCAACCACGTGGCCGACCCCATGCGGTATTGCGACGACGGGATCTTTTGCAACGGTGCCGAGACATGCAATGCCAACAATACCGGTTGCGTGGCAGGCACGCCGGTAACTTGCGCCAAGAAATGTTTCCTCGGTCCCAATCCCGGCATCGCGTGCACCAGCGATGCACAATGCGGAACCGGTGGAAAATGCGTTGGATTGTGCAGCGAGACGTTTAATGCGTGCGTGGATTGCGAGGTCGACAATCAGTGTGCGAATGGAAAATTCTGCGACGGTGCGGAGACTTGCCACGCAGACCACACTTGCGGGGCTGGGACTCCGTTGGATTGCACCAGCATGCACACCATTTGCCAGCCACAGTTTGCTTGCGACGAAGCGACCCAACAATGCAAGGCCTCACAAACAGCACCCAATGGTACGGCATGCGACGACGGCAATAACTGCACCGCCGTCGATGCCTGTCAAAACGGTCAGTGCGTTGAACAACCGCCGCTGGCAAGTGATCCTTATCGGTGTGTGCGGCTGGAGTGGCGACCTGTTCCCGGCGACCCCGCTTTTCCTCAGCAGGTACAAGTGGGCTCCACGTTCAGGCTCGCCCTGTTCGCCGTCTCGACCGGTTGTAACGAGCCCAATCCGGACTGCCCGTCGTCAGCCTATTCTTCGATGGTGGGTATGGACGTCGTTTTGGGATGGAACTCAAGCTACCTTCAAATCCAGCCTTCCGCCGCCGGCAACTTGAATCCGCAAGATCCGTGCCACAACAGCTCGGATTCCTGTTCCAATTGTCAAACCTGCACCGGCGGCTCCAACCCTGGCGTTGCCTGTGAACAGGTTTGCGTCGGAGGATCGAGTGCGGGCGGGCAGTGCTGGGACAATGGCCAGTGTCCGGGCGGTCAGTGTTACAGTGGATCGATATGCACAGGCGGAACAAACAACCTGCTACCTTGTACGACGAATGCGAACTGTCCGGGAGGCGGAACCTGCACCGGTGCGGCGACCTGTTCAGGCGGTTCAAACTCCGGGCACAACTGTTCAACCAGCGCGGATTGCCCCGGCGGTACGTGCAACATGAATAAGGGAAAGTGCCTCAGCGGCGGCACTTGCGCCCCACCGGTGGGTTGGAACTGGTTTACATCCGCTTTTGTCAATGACTGTCAGCCAGGCGGCGACGCGGTCAATTCGCCATGCACGGGAACGGTTCCCGGAAATGACGGCAACGCCAAATATACTTCCATCTCACAGGTTGCCTGCAATAACCGCGCGGCGCTCGCAGCGTGCGCGGCGCCAAACGGCTTGTATGTGACGGAATTCAAGTTCAAGGCTTTGGCCGTGCCTCCAAGCACAGGTCAAACGAGCGTTTCGATCCTGCCGTGCGCAGGTACCCAAACCCTGACACAGGTGATCAGCGGAATTACCCCGCCAACGGGGTATTTCACCGATGACGTCCTTAAGGCGATCGGGTCTCCGGCGCCCGTCAAGATCGTGAGCTGTACCACTGATGCGTCTTGTGCGGACACTGACCCTTGCACGGTGGATGCTTGTTTTAACGGGACGTGCAAACATACGGCCATCTCGTGCATCGATCCCGATCCGTGCACGGTGGACACCTGTGTAAACGGCCTGTGCCAGCACACTCCGATCGATTGTGGGTCCGGCAAAGTGTGTTATCAGGGGTTGTGCTATACACCTTGCTCAACGGCGGCTCAGTGTGATGACGGGATTGCCTGCACTGCGGACACGTGCGATACGAGCCCACCGGCGCCCATCGATGGAATTTGCATCCACACGCCGAATGACGGAGCGTGCGCAACCGGACTTTTCTGTCAGGGAAAGAAGTGTGACGTTCAGCTCGGCTGCGTGTTCGACAATGTGTGTTTGGGCGCCAACGGAAATCCCTGCCCCGTGCCGGGAACTTGCGACGAAGCGACTGACACGTGCGGCGGGTGCTTGCCTCCGGCAATCTCCGCGGCAGGCGATCGCTACATCAAAGTGACGCCGGCGAATCAGGGATCGACTCCGGTTGCAATTTTGGTGCAGGGCGATTGTTCGCAGACGGGCATTGGCTGCATCAGCCGCTACGTGCAGGACACCGCCGGTCACCTGGGGACGACACCGGTCTATAAGCGAACCGACGTACCTGCCGCGAGCGGCGGCTGGGGGATTGTTTCCGTACATAGCGTGGAAATCCTTCCAAGCAAGACCTACCGCGTGCACACGGAGTGCAACTTTGCAGGCGGGGCGGTGAAATCGGCAGGCCGAATCGCTACGACGTGGCTATGGGGCGATGTCAACAACAATGGCGTGGCCAATATCTCCGATGTTGCCAATGTTGTGGATGCGTTTAAGGGCAATTTTACCGTCTTCATCACTCTTGAAGCGACGAATATTTCCGCAGCGAGTTGCACGCTTGATGACGCAGTGAACATTATCGACGTGGCAGGCGCAGTGGATGCTTTCAAGGGTATTGCGTTCCCATGCGGAACGCCCTGTCCGTAGACTGGAGGCAGGCTTTACTGAGTGCGTTGCCAAGTGCTAAGAACACGACAACGCGTCCACCGAGAGTTCGGCGGAGGAGAGATCTGTTCGAGCATAGAAATCATTGATCTTCTGCCGATGGACTTTGCGATAGCCTCGTGCATGTAAATACGGCTCGACGGCTTCGCCTGCGGGGCGGTCGTTCTCGATCACGAGAACTTTGGGTCTGTACCGCTCAAGGGCGAAGCCGTCGAGTACGTCCAATTCCGATCCTTCAGTGTCAATGGACACCAAATCAATGTCCCAGCCGATGTTTGGAACCCAGGGTCCGCGCATGCCACCCGCCCCCGAATGTTCGCGCGCGTCCCGAATGACATCGTCTAGAGTCAGAAGCGGAACGTCGATTTCCACAAGCGTTGCGCCTTCGCGTTGACAGCGTTCCCTATGTGCGTTGTCTGTGGTCAAGAATGAAAGCACAGGGACATTTTGGGCCACAGTGAATTTTGCGACACCGTGACTTCCGCGTTTTCCGCAAGCGGCATGCACCACTCGGCTTCGTGGGCGAATCTGTACGGCCCGTTCGCACATTGCGCGAATCGGCTCGATCAGGATTCCGCTCCAGCCCATCTGTTCGAGGAAGAAAGTGTTGCTCAGCGTGATCCCGTCGTAGGCGCCGACTTCGATGAAATAGCCATGGGTTCGGCCTTGAAATAACCGCCACAGAATGCGGTCCTCGCCAAATTGAGCGCGAAACAGCGAGCTCAATGAGATGGGCGTTGGCGTTTGATTCATCGTGGTTGTCACGCTCATCATACCCGGATTTTCATCGGCCTTGTCAATTTCGAATTGCCGATCACTTGGTAGCTGTCCCTGCAACTTGCGATTCGGCCCGGATCGTTCTCCCCGTTGGCGCCGATGCAGCCTGCGACAGGACTCCCGCGCCACGCAACAGTTGGATCAGAGTTTGAATTCGGTGACTATAAAGATGCTCCCTGAGCGTTCGTCGTTGACCCGCGGCCGCGATCTCCTTTCGGCGTTTGGAATTGCTTGCATAGAAACCGATTTTTTCCAACAGTTCGCTTTCGTCGTGAAATGAATCGCATTCCTCGCCTACTTTGAAGCAGTTTTCGAGTTCCGGCGTGTGATAAGTGAGCATAAAGCCGCCGTAGGCGGTGATCTCGAAATGACGCACGTTCAACCCGGTTTCGAGATTGCCCTTCATCAGATTCAAGCAAATCGGAACTTGACGCATTCGTTCGTGCAAAATGCGCATGTCCCAGATGCGGGGCGTGTGCGTAAGGCCGTAATTCGTACCCCAATGGTCACCGATCAATTCAAACGCCTCGCCCAGCTTGTTTTTCAGGAAACGAGCGAAACGGTCGCGCTGCTTGACAGCCAAATACGCGTTGTAGAGAAATTTCTGGTTGTAGTATTCCGCACTTTTGGCGGCGCGGGCGGCAGGTACGTCCGTGTCACGCGGGGAGTCGGCGAATTGATATAGTTCGTAATAGATCTTGTGGAACGAAAGATCAGGCATGTCCGCATGGACAGCCGCCGCCGTGAGTCCCGCGAACAACTGTGCGGGTAAAACCGGCTTGTCTGATCGGAACCACGACGATGCGGGATGACCCATGAACGCCACGAGCGGACCATCATTCGGTTCAGGCAAGTGCTCCGTATTGAAATCATCATTTGTCGCGGCCATCGGCATGGTCAGGATGTTGGGGATGCGGAGTCTCTTAAGCTCATCGGCATGGCCTGTCTCCCAGATCCACTTGATCCAACTTGGGCTTTCGAGGAGCTGCCAATGATCGGCCCAGCTTGCTTCGGCCATGGTTGACGTAACCGGATCGAGGTAGCAGGCCACGTGCGGAATTCCCAGTGATGCGGCCGTGATCGCGAGTTTCCCCGGATCATCCTGTGCATCCACCAGGGTGAGCGCTTCGGTGTTGAAATCCAAGACAAGATCGATGCGGTTTTTTTCAAGAAACGCTCGTTGCGGCGGACCGTCGAGCATTCGCTGTTGAAGAGATCGATTGAAGTCGCCCGTCGCAGGCAGCACATATGCCTCGTAACCAGCCTCACGGACGCTTCGTTCAAGCTGCGGAGTCGTTGCGATTCGGAGTGGACCGCGTGTCATTTTGGAAGTGCCTCCCGGCGAACGTAGAGCGCGTCGCCCCAGTTGCTAGGTTGATCCGAAGGATACATCGCGTATCGCACAAAACCGGATTCATTCATGAATGCATCAATTTCCGGGAACAACGGCGCATCTTTGTAGATCGGCACGAACGATACTTCGACGAGCACAAGCGGCGCATGTCGCAGCAGGCCCCTGGCCCCGTAGAGCGCTTTCAACTCGGCTCCTTGCACGTCGAGTTTAATCAGGTCCACCGATCGCGGAGCTATATGCTCCTCCTTGCACCACCGATCCAGTGTGCAAACCTGAATCGTTTCGCGATCAATGACTTGTGTCCACTTCGCACAGGGATTTCCCGGCTGGTGGTCGAAGAGCGAGTTGGCTTCCGGACTTGTCGTCAATTGAATTTCCGCTGTGCCGTCCCGATCTCCGACCGCCTTTGGAACCCACCGCGCACCGACTCGCCCACAACACTCTGCCAAGGCTCGATGCAACTTGCTCACCGGCTCGAAGCTATAAATCGTGGCTCGCGGATACGCTTTGCGAAAGCCCTCCGCCATTTGGCCGACGTTGGCGCCACAATCGAGAATGACCCGCGCCTCCGGCACAATTCGCTTGCAATCCATTTGCCAAGTGCTTGTAGAGAATGCGATTGCTGGAGAGCGCCGTCCGAAGCCGGCTTTCAGGATGCCGCTTAATCTGTGGCTGTAGAGATGTTGCGAGAGGGTGCGAATCTGGCCGGCACGGGCGATTTCCGCGCGTTCATCATCGTGGTCGAGATAGTAGCGGATTTTTTCGAGCAGATCGCTCTCATGAACAAACGTCGCGCATTCCTTCCCGATCGCAAAATAATCTCCCAACTCAGGATGCTCGCGACACAGCATGAATCCCCCCGCGGCCGTAATCTCAAACGCCCGCATATTCAAGCCCGTTTCCGCGTTGCCGTTGATGAAGTTCAGATTGATGGCCACTTCGCGAAAATGACGAAGATACGCGTCCAGCGTGGAAATCGGTGGAGATGCCGGCAAGCCGTACGCTTCTTTCCAGCCGCCGCCGATCAATTCGAACACGTCGCCGAGGGCGCGTGAAAGAAAGATGACAAACCGATCACGTTGGCGGATGCACTGTATTGCATTGTAGAAGAGCTTTGCCTGGAAATACTGAGCGGCACGGTTCGCGGCTTGCGATTGGCTTTCCGAAGGCGCAAAGGCGTCACCCATTCCGTACACATTTTGATACGCTTCAACGAACGTAATGTCCCTCAGGTCGGCTCGGACAGCGTGCGAAAGCACGCCGGGAAGCAGAGTAGATGACGGCACGGCTGCATTCGATGAAAAGTACGTCGTGTTTTGGCCGCCGACGAATGAGGCGACCTTGCGACACGTTTTCGGATCGATCGGGCTTGTATCGTACGCGCGATTTGGCGCGGCCATCGGAAGATGAATCACGTTGGGAATGCCGAATCGCTGCAATTCAACGGCCTGCGCGCGATCCCACACCGCCTTGACCCACGTCGGACTATGAAGGCTTTGCCATAGGATTTCCCAGGGCAAACCCTGAAACGTCGTCACCAATGGGTCGATGATGTGCGACAGTAACGGCGCCCCGACGGCCTCATGCGCGAGCCGAAGATTTTCCGGATCATTTGGCTCAAACACGAAGCCAAGTCCCCCACCTGCGTTATCCACAAGCAGATTCACGGGATGGTTTGCCAGTGAATTTACCAGCTCGCGGCCTTTCGTCAGCCGCTCGGCGGAATCAGCCAAGTGCGTATTGCCGCTGGAATGAGTACAAGATGGGAGTTGAATTTTCTCGATGCGAAGTGCGTCCGTCGCGGCTGACCACCAACCGCTGTCGAAGACGCCCAGTCGAATGTTCGTTTGAGATTCTCCGCTCTTGTCATTGCGAATCGTGCTGAGCGAAGATTTATCGGTGCTGATCAATTTGCACGCTTTTCTCAGTCAAAACTGCTTCGCAAGTTCACTGCCTACAATCATTTGACCGAACTTCGTGTGTTGAAATTCGGACTGTATCGGTCCTGCGGAATGCCAAGCGCGCACCACAACCGTGGCAAACGATGAGACAGGAGCTTTTATCGGCCAGTGAGCAACCAGTTGTCCATCCCAAATATGGTGGAAGGATCAACTCGACGCGGAGGTCAGATCAGCCGATTTCGTCTGAACGGATCATCAACTTCGGCAATCGAACCGGACTCTTCGCAAGCGTGTGGCATGGAATTGAAAGGCGTTAACTTGGTCGCCCAATCGCGATCGAGGGCCAAGGACTTTCAATTCCAATCCTTCGCCCGCCGCGTAGCGGTTTTGGTGGGTTGCGGCATGATCCTGCTGACCACCTTGCAGGCCTCGGCATCGCCGAATCTGGCGATCGATTCAGCGCCTGAATCCGGCAAAAAAACCAAGCCTGATAACGACAGGCCCTGGCATGTCGATTTCCAGATTCGGTCGCTCCATCCTCGCCTCAGCGAAACAAAAGCCATGCTGGATGAACGACTGAAGGGCCCGCTCAGGGTCGATTGGGCGCATACTTTTGATCGCCCCTACACGCCGATCGATCGCAACACAGACTGGGGATTCGCGAGCCTCATCCTGGGCGTCGGTCGACAGGAGAACGACTGGCTGCTCTGGACTGCTTACGGCGGCGGCGGCTGGGGAGAGGATCGCAACTTTGATCGCTACCTCACCAACACCCTCGAAGTGAATTTCAAATATCGATATTTCGTCTTCGGTGGCGATGCGGAAATCTATCCTTGGAAAGTTCCCAAGGTACAACCACGCATGACCTTTTCTGACAGCCTTTATGCAAGTCGACCATTTCTCCTGACGGGCCTGCAAGCAGGCTATGTCAGCAGCGAGGGTGAAGGCTCGTTTCGCATGCTCAACTTTCCGCTGTACCGCGATGCGGCCCACATTCGAGATTGGGTGGGCAGCCTGCGACTTGGGCTCGGTTGGAATTTTCCGCTCTCGACAAGGTTCTCATTGAATCTGGCCGGTGGCTATGCGTTCAACTTCTACCGTCCGGACGAATACAACGGCTGGCAATTGATCGCCGGATTGCGGTATCGCTTCTAGCCTTCGTCCTCGTCGGTTACACTTCAAACCGCCAAATTGCTCGGTTCCAATCGGAGCGGAATTGAAATGCTTGTCATTCTCAACATTGGAGAACTGGTCGTCATACCGAAGGGCCCGGTTTGCGGGCGCGAAATGCGAAACGTTCGACGCATCCAAAACGCGGCCATCGTCGTTGACGGCGGTCAAATCAGTTGGTTCGGGCGGGCGACCGATGTTCTGATTCCACCGGGCTCCGATGTTCTGGACGCCGGCGGCGGCTGCGTGCTTCCGGGCCTCATTGATTGCCACACGCATGGCGTGTTTGCGGGCACGCGCGAGAACGAATTCGTCCAGCGAATCGAAGGCAAGAGTTACGCGGACATTGCTCGCGAAGGGGGCGGCATCCGCGTCACCGTAGACGCGGTGCGAGCGGCGACTCTTGAGCAACTGATCGCACTTGCCTTGCCCCGCCTTTCCAGAATGCTTCACAATGGAGTCACCTCGCTCGAAATAAAGAGCGGCTACGGACTGAGTGTTGATGACGAATTCAAGATGCTCGAATCGGTTCGCCGCCTTCGCGAATTTCAGCCGATCGAACTCGTTGGAACATATCTGTCCGCCCACGCCGTGCCGAGAGAATTCGACGGTCACACCGATGAATATCTTGGTCGCATGTTGGATGATCCTGTGCTTTCGCGCATTCGCGACGGGCGACTGGCGGAATTCTGCGACGTTTTTTGCGAAACCACAGCCTTCAACATCGAACAATCGCGCCGCGTGCTCCTTAAGGCGAAACAATTCGGCCTTCTGCCAAAGATCCATGCCGATCAGATCACACAAATGGGAGCGTCACGGCTCGCGGCCGAAGGAGGCGCGATTTCCGCGGACCATCTCGAAAAAATCGACGACGGCGGAATCGCGGCGTTGAAAGCGGTGGGAACGATCGCCGTGCTGCTCCCCGCATGTTCGTTCTTCCTTGGCGTTGAACAGGCGCCGGCGCGGAAGATCATCGAAGCCGATGTGCCAGTTGCGATCGCGACCGACTACAACCCCGGCTCTTCGATGGTCGAATCACTGCCGCTCACCATGACGATCGCTTGCACGCAGATGCGCATGACGCCGATCGAAGTCGTCGTAGCCGCAACGGCCAATGCCGCAGCCGCAATCGGTCGGCAGGATCGAATCGGTGCCATCGACATTGGAATGCAGGCCGATCTGATTGTGCTCGATGTCCCCAGCGTCGAACGCTGGATGTACGAACCGGGGCGAAATTGCTTGCGGACGGTGCTAAAAAGAGGCAAGGTCGTCGTCGATTCGTCAGGTTGAGAATTCCAGCCGATATCGAGAATGCGGAATTGCGAATTCGGAATGTGGAACGTGGATCGATCCATTGAGTAACTTGGCGAACAAACGAGTTTGCGTCACCGGCGGGGCCGGGTTTCTTGGCCGGGCCGTTTGCGCACGATTGCGCCAAAGCGGCGCCAAAGAAATCTTCATTCCGAGGTCGCGCGAATTCGATCTGACCCGTCAGGACGCGGTCACGCGAATGTTTGACGCGGCGTTGCCGGATATTGTCATTCATTTGGCGGCCGAAGTCGGCGGCATCGGGGCGAACGAAGAGCATCCCGGCCGGTTCTTCTACGCCAACATGATGATGGGCGTGAATCTGATTGAAGAGTCGCGTCGCCGCGGCGTAGAGAAATTCGTGCAGGTCGGGACCGTGTGCGCCTATCCGAAATTTTGCCACGCACCCTTTCATGAAGAGGATTTGTGGAGCGGATTTCCGGAAGAGACGAACGCTCCGTACGGCGTCGCGAAACGTGCGCTTGCGACCATGCTTGACGCCTACGCCCGCGAATATGGATTCAACGGCGTCTATCTACTTCCCGCAAATTTGTATGGCCCGGGCGATAACTTTGATCCACGGACCTCACACGTCGTTGCGGCCATGATTCGCAATTTCTGCGAAGCGGTTGAACTTGGGCACAGACGCGTGACATGCTGGGGCACTGGAACTGCAAGCCGCGAATTTTTGTACGTCGATGACGCGGCGGAGGGAATCGTGAAGGCGACCGATTTGCTCAATGATCCGACGCCGATCAACATTGGCACTGGCCAGGAAATTACGATTTCGGACCTCGCGGGTCGAATTGCAAAACTCTGCGGCTTTCACGGCGAGATTGCGTGGGATCGATCGCGGGTGGATGGTCAGCCGCGACGACGTCTCGACACATCCAAAGCTGAAAAACTGCTCGATTGGCAAGCATCGACCAGTCTCGACGAAGGATTGCGAAAAACGGTCGAGTGGTGGCGATCGCAAACCGTGGCTGATTTGGCGGTGTCAGCTCAGTCGTAGACCCAATTGATGAATTCGAGCAGTTGCGGCGTCCGGTTCGGGCTTGAGCAACTTGTCCGAATTCGTCGGACAATTGTCGTGAGTTCCATTTTCAAATCCTGAATCAGCTTGCCGCCGATTTCCAATCGGAATACAATTTGAGGTCGATGTGGTGAACGTGATTGGAGTCAAGACCGCATCTCAATGGGGCGTGGCTATGAGGCCCGTTCAACGATTCACATTGCTCACCCTAATCAGATTCGTCATTGCTTTGGTGATGGCGTCGATTCATTTGCCATTCGTTTGCGCGCAAGCTGATCGCGGCGAAGCTCTGATTGAAGGCGCACCGAAGAGTAGCGTAAGCGCGGGCGCGATTCTTACGTTGCACGGCGAAATCACGGACGTCACCGTCGAGAGCATCAAGCGGCGCATAGAGGCCGCCAAGGCAGCGGGCGCGAAGTTGATCGTGCTCGACATGGACACGCCGGGCGGCATGGTGACCAGCTCCATAGCCATCGCGGACGCCATTCGAAGCCTGACCGACGTCAAGACCATCGCGTGGGTCAATCCCAACGCGCTGTCCGGCGGCTCGCTCATCGCAGTAGCGTGCAACGAAATTGTGATGTCGCGATCGTCGCGCATCGGCGATTCGCAGGTGATATTCGGCGATTTCACCGGCGTGCAGGCCGTCCCCAAGGAACTTCAGCCGAAGGCGTATACTCCCGTCGTTCACGACTTCCGCACGTCGGCCCGCAAGAACGGATACAGCGAAGTGCTGGCCGAGGCGTTCGTGATTCCCGAGCGCGAGGTCTGGTGGATCGAAAACACGGCGACCGGCGCACGCGAATTTGTGTTCACCGAGGAAAAGGAAAAACGACTAAAGAGTGACTCCGCATCCGATTTAGCGCCGACAAGCTGGAAACTCGTCGATCATTATTTCGATCCAATCGCGAAAACAGATGTGCCGGTGCGGCAACCGATCGAGAGCGGTAGTGAGTTGCTTGCCATGTCGCCGAGCGAGGCCACTGCGTATGGATTTTGCAAGGCCGTCATTTCAAGCGAATCCGAGCTTCGCGATCGATATCACTTGGCGACGCTGACGCGGTTTACGCCTTCGGGACTGGAGTCGCTGGCCTATTGGCTGACGTCGACTTATGTGCGCGGGTTCCTGCTCATCATCATTTTTCTCGGCGTGTATACCGAGTTTCATGCGCCGGGCGTGAGCCTGCCGGGCTTGGTTGCATTGATCGCTTTGGTGATTTTTGTCGGCGCGCCGTATCTCACCGGTCTGGCGAATATCTGGGAAATTCTGCTGATTGTCGTGGGGTTGTTGTTGATCGGCCTGGAAATCTTCGTAATTCCTGGATTCGGAGTGGCCGGGATCAGCGGATTCTTGTTGCTGGTCGTCGGATTGGTGGCGACGTTCGTGCCGGATGAGCCGGGTCGAAGTTTTCCGATGTTCTTCCCGACGTTTCGATCGACGACTGAGGCGCTAAAGACGGCTTTGGTGACGCTTGTTTCGGCGATGATGGCGTCATTTGCAGGGATGGTAATGCTGAGCCGATATCTTCCACGAATGCCGCTGCTTCGCCGATTGGTGCCGGCCAATCCGACGCCGTCACAGGTTCTTGTCGAGGACGCATATTCCGGCGGCGCCCGTGTCGGTGACATCGGCCATACTGAAGGATCGCTGCGTCCCGCGGGTAAGGCCCGTTTCGGTTCGGTGCTCGTGGACGTAGTGACACAAGGCGAGTTTCTCGCGGCCCACACGCTGGTTGAAATCATCGAGCACCGTGGAAACCGAGTAGTGGTGAGAGAAGCGAGAAACTGATTGTCGATTGGGTAATTGTCGATTGAAACATGACCCGAGAACCGATTGTCGGATTAAGAACGTGGCAAGTTACATTGGGCTTCTGCAATCGACAATCGACAATTTGAATGAGAGCAACCAGGATTGTCTGACATTTTTTTCATCGTAATGCTCTTTGCGGCCGGAGCCATGATCCTCGTCGCGGAGCTTTTTATTCCGTCGCACGGCGTGCTGACGGTGATTGGGATCGGACTGCTCATCGGCGGCGTGGTGGAGACATTTCGATACGCCGGCGAGACGGCGGGAATTGTCGCATCGGTCGGATGCCTTGTGGCGATTCCGGCGTTTCTGGCGACGGCAGTGCGAATCTGGCCCAGGACATGGATCGGCAAACTGATCGCCCCGCCGAATCCGACGGTGACAGCGCGTGACAGCTCGGTGCCCGTCGAGGAATTGTCCCGCTTCATCGGACGGAGCGGCACGGCGGTCTCGACCCTTCGGCCCGTGGGCATTTGTGAATTCGACGGCCGGCGGATTTCATGCGTCGCGGAGTACGGTATGATCGACGCGGGCACGCAAGTCGAAGCGCTGCGCGTGAACGGAGCGAACTTGGCCGTGCAGGCGGCAGAAGCGTGAACGATGATTATGCGAATCGTCATTTTGAGGACGCCGTGACATTTGCCGTCATCCTGAGTCCCGCAAAGCGGGACGAAGGATCTCAACGAGATGCTTCGCTTCGCTCAGCATGACGACTGGCGCCTTCTTTGAACTTTGAATTTCGGACTTTGAACTTCGCACTTTTTGGAGAGCCTCATGCTCATGAATTCTTCAACCCAATTCCTCGCCGCTCAGCCTTCGGACACATCGACCTGGCCGTACATCGGGCTGGCGATCGTCGGCATCATCATTTTCACGCTGTTCATTATCGTCGCACAGTTCTTCCGCTTGTGGCTTCAGGCGTTCATGAGCAACGCTGACGTGGGCATGTTTGACCTGGTCGGAATGCGCATGCGAAAGGTCGACTCCCAAACGGTTGTGCTGAGCAAGATCCAGCTCGTGAAGGCCGGCATCCACGAAGTCTCGACGAACGACCTCGAAAGCCATTACCTCGCCGGCGGCCGCGTCCCCAACGTTACCCGCGCCATGATCGCCGCTCACCGTGCGGTACTCGATCTTGATTGGAAGAAGGCCTGCGCCATCGACCTCGCCGGACGCGATATCATGGACGCCGTCAAAACGAGCGTCGATCCCAGAGTCATCGACGTGCCCAGCCCGAAAACAGACGCGGGAAAAATCACCGTGGATGCGGTTGCGAAAGACGGCATTCAGCTCAAAGCCCGGGCCCGTGTCACCGTCCGCACCAACATCAAACAGCTCATCGGCGGCGCCACCGAGGAGACTGTCATCGCCCGCGTCGGCGAAGGCATCGTCTCCGCCATCGGATCGGCGGGAAGTTATAAGGAAGTGCTCGAATACCCTGATCGCATCAGCAAGGCCGTCCTCGCCAAAGGGCTCGATTCCGGCACTGCGTTTGAAATCCTCTCCATCGACATTGCCGACATCGACGTCGGCGAGAACATCGGAGCGAAGTTGCAAGCGGATCAAGCGGAGGCGGACAAAAGGCGTTTTCAGGCCGAGGCCGAAAAACGCCGCGCTCTGGCGATTGCTCTTGCCGCCGAAAACAAGGCAAAAATCGAGGAAAATCGCGCCCTCGTCACGTTGGCCGAAGCGGAGATTCCCAAAGCGATGGCCGAGGCATTCCGATCCGGTCGCTTGGGCATCATGGATTATTACCGCATGAAAAATATCCAGGCCGATACGGGCATGCGCGAGTCGATCGGTCGCCCGGAGCAGCCGGGTGATCCGCGGTTGGGATCGGGTTCCGCGTGACCTTGCTCGTCACGACACCTTTGCTGCCGCTTGCGGCCGGTCCGACGCCTAAGCTCGACGACTGGGTGCAGTTCGTCATCTTCGGGGTCGTTGTGCTCGGCTCGGTCATCAGCGGACTTGTCAATGCTGCTCGCAAGAAGATGGCCCAGGGGAATGATCGCCGCGAAGTGCTGAAACGGCATATCGAAACCTCGAATCGCGAGGCGAATGGAGAAGAGACTTCATTCCCGCAGACGGAATATCAGCGCCCCGTTGCAAGACCAATGCCTCCATCCGCGCCGCCCGTGGTTTCGCCGATGCGACCGGCCGCACAATCGGCGGCTGAATTGGTCAAGATGCTTCGCGAGCGGATCGAGGCTCAAGCCCGTCAACAGGCCGAGGCTCGCAAGGCACGGACGATGACGATCGAGCCGCGTCGCGAACCGGTTCGTGAAATTCGAAGGCCCGCGCCTCCAAACCAAAGACCTCCGGCAATCCCGACGCGTTCATCAGCGCCTACTCCAATGCGCCAAGCCCAAGTCGCCTCTCGCAGCGGTTCCGCACGCACTGAAACGGCGAAACGCCCGCTGGGCAAAGTTTCGGCGATTGAGCGAGGCGATGAAATTGACGACCGCGAACGCGACCGCGAAGAGGGACTGGAACGCCGGATCGGCAGCGTTTATGCTCGAACGGCCAGTCCGTCCCTCAGCCCAAAGACTGGCACACCCGCACATTCGGGCGATGCAATTGCCGTCGGCTCCGCAATCAGCCTGAGCGTTGATCGCGGCAGCCTACGACGGGCGATCTTGATGAATGAAATCCTCGGCCCGCCGCTGGCACTTCGTGATCCGCATTCCCACGATAACAACTGGGACGCGGCGTAACTGTGAGTTGGGTTAGGGTGCCCAGCCCTTGGGTTGGGGGACTGACCTGCCATGGGCACCGCAGGCTGTTTGCAAATTGCTATTTCGGTGGCGGATTCCGGCTTTCGTACACCTCCTTCAGCACCGGATCGTGGATCGTAACGATTACCTGGGCCACGAGCTTGTCATAAAGCGCGCGGGTTCGCGCTTCGATCAATCGTTCGCGGAGATTGTGTTCAAGCGCGTCGTGAGCAGTCGCCAAGTCCGGCGTCTCCGCCGGGATTCGCTCTTCCAACTTCAATATCTGATACCACTGCCCAGCGCGGATCGGGCTGGAGACTTTTCCGGTCTTTAGGGCGAATGCCGCACGGCGCATGGCCTCCGGCGTGTTGTCGTCGGTCATCGAGAATGGCGGCAGCAATCCACCGCGTCGGGCACTGATTGAATTGACGGATTCGTGCGCGGCCAAGTCTTCAAATTTTTCACCTGATGCGAGCCGCTGCAGAATGCGATCGGCGTCGGCCAGACTCGAAACCTGAATGTGCCGCACGCGAACGCGCTCGCCGTAGGTGCGGGCGTATTCGTCGCGGATCATCTCATCTGTGATTGTCAGATCCTTCTCGACGATCTTCCGCAGACAAGCGTTGCGGCGAAGCGTGACCATGAATTCATCCGGCGAGATGCTTCGCTCGGCCAGAACGACATAAAGAGCCTTTTCGGCGGCGTCTCTGTCGAATGAAGCGTCAATTGCCGCGCCTTCGGGATTCATCAGCTTTCGTAGCGCTCGCTCATATTCCGCGGCGACGTCCGCGTCCGTGACTTGAATGCCCTCTTTCGCGGCCGCTTGAGACGCCACCTCCAGTCCGATCAATTGCTCGAGCAGCCCCGCCCCGTGCGACTTGAGGAGAAGATCGACGATCGCGGAGCGCGGGATATCACTACCTTGAACCGTGGCGATCGATGCATCTGAATTTGGAGTCTTTCCCCGTGTCCTTGAGGATTCCTTGCGAGCGCCGCTCGTGCCTTCTGGATTCGACGCCGCAGGAGAAGCTGGCGGCCAGGCGCGAGAGATCGATTCGGACTTCTGCTGCGGCGGCGGACAACCTGCAAGCAGGCACACGAACGTCGCGAGACTCAACCGAACCCCAAGCGCGAGCGCGGGGCAACCCGCCCCGTGAACGGGGCGGCTCACATGCCGGTCGCTTGCGCTCCCGGTTCGGATGACTGATCGCCCAACTGCGCTTCTACTGATTCCGAACAATTTATGCTCTCGTCAAGCCGCTATCACAAGGATGTCCTCATGACGCGATTTCAATGATGGGTGTTATCCGCGAATTCTCCTCGTTCATCAAGATCGTGGGAGATCGCGCGACCGGCAAGTTGCACAATTGGTCGTGCGCATTTTCTTGTCGTATGATCGATCGTTGTCGGCGAGTCCATGGATGCACTGAATGCCTGATCTTGAAATCATCGTCCTCGGCACCGGCACGTCGCACGGCGTGCCCATGATCGGCTGCGATTGTCAGGTGTGTACATCCGACGATCCTCGCGACAAACGCACGCGGCCTAGCATATTCGTTTGCCACAAAGAACTTCACATTCTCATCGATACTACTCCCGAATTGCGGTTGCAGTGCATCGCCAACCAAATCAATCGCGTCGACGCCGTGCTTTTCACGCATCACCATGCCGATCATGTGGCCGGCCTCGATGATCTTCGCCGATTCAACTGGCTG
Organism: Planctomycetota bacterium; assembly: GCA_016200265.1. Classification (GTDB taxonomy): domain Bacteria; phylum Planctomycetota; class Phycisphaerae; order UBA1845; family UBA1845; genus JACQFE01. The sequence continues at coordinate 61,719 of JACQFE010000056.1, forward strand.
ACCAAAAAGTCGATGCCATGCTATGGCACGAAACGCACCCTGGATGCCCTTCGGCGGATGTTCTTGTACGCCTTTGAGCACGCTCCCGACTCACCGCACTCGCGACCGCACTTGACGCTTCACGAACTCGACGGGCGACCATTTGAGATCGCTGGTCACGAAATCATCCCCATTCCCCTGCTGCACGGCCCAATGCCTGTACTTGGTTTTCGCTTCGGCAAATTCGCCTATTGCACGGACTGCAGCATCGTGCCCGATGATTCCAGGTCTCTGCTTCACGGCGTCGAAGTACTGATTCTCGACGCTCTCCGCCACGATACGCATCCCACGCACATGAACCTTTCTCAGGCCGTCGAAACCGCACAGCGCATCGGAGCCTCGCGCACCTACTTCACGCACATGGCCCATCAACTTAAGCACGCCGACACGAACGCCATGTTGCCGGATGGAATGGAATTGGCGTATGACGGATTGCGGATCGAGATTTGAACAGTTCGCCGTTGCACATCCGCCCCTGTATCGAGTAGAATTTGCCCATCTTTTCGGGAGATTCTTTACATGATACATGTCAATCGGATTGCGGATTCCTTCCTGATTTTGCTGGCCACTACATTCGCGCAAGCGAGTGCGCAGATCTGCGAAAACGAGTGGAGTCAGGCGTTTCCGACGCCGGGCATGGGGGGTGCGTTAGCGTGGTTTGATGATGGCACTGGGCCGGCGCTGTATGTCGGCGGAGGTTTCTACCATACGCCGGATTATGCCAACGTACAGTTCATCGCGCGTTGGAATGGTCTCAATTGGCGACCCGTATCACCCGGCGATTATGGAAACGTCTATGCTCCTGTGAATTCGCTCGTTGTGTTTGATGACGGTAGCGGACCGGCATTATACACCAGTATTTCCGGCGCGAGTCTCGAGAAATGGAATGGGCACGCTTGGTCACTGGTGGACGCAATAGGGGCAACTGCCACAGCCGCTAGAATGGTTGTATTTGATGACGGAAATGGTCAAGCCATTTTCGTGGGGTCTTTGCACTTCCATCTCACTTCTGGAGACGTGGACGCATACGGCGGTGCCAAGTGGGACGGGACCAATTGGCATTCCATGAACCTTCCGCAAAATAGCGCGATTTACAGTTTTTTTGCCCGCAACGATGCCGTGGAGCATGCGCTCTACGCGAACATCCGTTACGGAACTTCCAGCGTCATTAACGTTGCAAAATGGTCCGCCACGGGTTGGGTTCAGGTGGGTCAGTCCCCCGAAGTTTATAACTGGTCCCAAGTATTCGTGAATCCGACAATCGTTACATTTGACGACGGGACAGGGCCGGGCCTTTACATTCTCGGGAACATGATTTGGAATTCGGCCGACGGAACAAAAGTCAGCACATTTGCACGATGGGACGGACAGAGGTGGAATCCAATGCCCAATCCGTTAACACCGAATTCGGTGTTTCTTGGGGCGGCAGCATTTGATGATGGAACAGGTTCAAGGATTTTTGCAGGGATCGGATTCGATATTTGGGTTTGGGACGGGTTGAACTGGACAAAGGTGATTTCCTTGGATCATCTCGTCACAGGCATAGTAAGTTTTAATGCCCCCGATCCTACGTTATTTGTCAATGGCGGTACAAAGATTCTCCCCAATTCCCACGATCGGCCGTACCCTGCCACAGTGAACGGACTGGCAATCCTCAAACCAAACGACATTTGGCGCGGCCTTGGGAACGGCGCTGACGGCGCGGTGCGAGCGCTTGGCGTCTATGACCTTGGGGGCGGCCCTAGCCTCTACGCGGGTGGAGATTTCATGTCCGTTGGTGGAGTCGGCGCGGGCGGGATCGCGCGATGGGACGGTCAGCGCTGGTGGCCAATCGGCGCGGCGCAGCCATGGAATATCGGGCATGTGCATGCGCTGACCGCATTTGATGACGGAAGTGGGCCCGCGCTCTATGCAAGTGGGATTTTCGACAACGGCTATCGCGTCGCTCGCTTCAGTAATAACACATGGAGCTTGATTGAGTCCGGCGATATTTACTCACTAGCGGTATTCGATGACGGAAAGGGCGCTGCACTCTATGCAGGCGGCACATTTCAACAATTCTGCATATCCGGTGGTACGTGCGAGCACGTAGCGAGGTGGAACGGGCAGGAATGGTTGCGACTAGGGCCGGGGTTCGACCGCAAAGTCAACACGCTGGTTGTGTTTGACGACGGCGCTGGATCCAAGTTGTATGCGGGCGGCGACTTCTCAGAGTCCGGCGGAATTCCCATGAGCCGCGTGTCCAAATGGGATGGAAAAGCGTGGCAAGCTGTCGGCGAGTTCCTGTTCAACTACCCAGTCCTTGCGCTGGGTGTATTTAACGACGGGACTGGAAGCGCGCTGTATGCCGGTTCCGGCTCGCTGATACACTGGGATGGCGTCTCGTGGCAGGCCGTGCCGAATGGACCAGGCGGGGCGATCCTATCAATCGTGGGTGATGAGTCATCGAATTCGCCTTCACTGTACGTTGCCGGGTCGCTCGGCTTGCCGGGTTTGGGAGATGGAACGGTCGCACAATGGGATGGAAACACATGGGAATTCGTCGAGCGAGATTTCCCAGCGTACGCGATGGCTCTATTTGACGACCAAGGGGGTCGCGGGCTGTATGTGGGCACCCAATCCTCAACCAACAATTACCAATCAATGTCAGGGATCGGACGTTGGGGATGCACGACGTTGCTGGGCGACGTGAATTATGATTTTCGAGTTGATCTTTCCGATTTCGCGATCTTCCAAGAATGCTTCAACAATCAACAAGCGTGGGGTGAACCCAATCGTTGCAACTGGTCCGACCTCGATGCAAGCGGCTACCACGACATCGCGGATTTTGCGGCTTTTCAAAATGCGTTCACTGGCGAGTGACTTGACTCGCCACGATTCCACCATAAAAACCGCAATTCACTCGGCCTCGAAGTAAACTGGTTGGACTTGGTGATGGTTGCGAATTCAAGCGGCAATTTGCAGACGGCGTCACTTGCATAACAGGAATTCGCCCAGCCGCGGCACGATATGTTCGTGGGCGTCTTCGAGGACATAGTGGCCGGCATCGGCGAAGCGGTGGACTTCCGCGTTTGGGAAGCGTCGTCGCCATTCGTTGAGGAAAACATCATTGAAACAAAAATCGCGGGCGCCCCAGACGATGATCATGGGCTTTTCCTGCAGCGCCGGCAGCTTCGCTTCAATTTCTTGAAGCACGGGAAGGCTCGGCACACCCGGTCGATTGGGAATGTCTCGTATGAATCGCAACACGCCGACGCGGTTCGCGTAGCTATCGTATGGAGCAAGATAGCCTGCGGCGACCTCAGGCGTGATGCGTGTTCGATCGACGACGGCCATTCGAAGGGCCGCCAGTGAAAACACATTCAGCGCTCGCACAGCGACCTCGCCAACGATCGGCCAGCCACAGAGGCGAATGCGAAAAGGCGTTCGAAGAATTCGGGAATCGGTGCTTAAGAAAGCCGCCGTATTGAACACGACAAGTTTCCGCACGCGCTGCGGATTCGCAGTGGCCCAACCGAATGCGATCGCACCGCCCCAGTCGTGGCCACTCAATGAAAATTCTTTCAATTCCAAGTGATCGAGCAGGAGTCCGAGGTTGCGAATGTGCGTCGCGAGGGTGTAGGGATAATCCTGCGGTTTGTCGGAAAGCCCGCAGCCGATGTGGTCCATTGCGATGACGCGGAATCGATCGCGCAGGCCGCGGATGATGTTGCGAAAATAGAATGACCATGTCGGATTTCCGTGACAAAGCACCAGCACCGGCCCGTCGCCTTCATCGACGTAGTGCATCTTGATGCCCTCAATAGAGATGAAGCGCGATTGGAATGGGTACAGCGGAAAATAGGTTGGGGGCTTCAGCATCGCGGGAACTATACCTGATAACGTCGAAAAGTAGAGAGTTACCTGACGAATATCTTCAAGGGCGCTCGATGAAAGAAATTTTTTTGGCGAACGGCGGCTGATTTGAATTGCAGCCGCAGGTTGCGAACCACCCACTCCCCAACTGCGTGTAAAGTTCCTCTTTCAAATGGGTTCGTTTGGTAAGTATTTTTTTCTCTTGTGTCACGTCGTGGCACTGAAACGAAGACTGAAGAGTGAAGAGAGAAGACTGAAAAATAAGAGCGAAGAGCGAATGGCGAAGATCGAAGAATGCGTGGCAACGAGGGAAACGTCGAAAAATCGAAAACTCGAAAAGTCGAAATGAGGGGAAGGCAATCTGGCAACAAGGGAAACGTCGAAAAGTCGAAACGTCGACAAGTCGAAATGAGGGGAAGGCAATCTAAAAACAGGGCAAAGAGGCAATCGGAAGGCATTTTGGATTCTCCGGGCGGGTGCGTTCAGAGCGTGCCGCCAGAAAGATAACGTCAGGGGCGCTCGATGAAATGGCTGGATTGGGCGAGCGCGCAACGCGGTCCGTGGGCGTATGATTGGAAATCAAACCAGAAATCATGGCCCCAGGTTGCAAACCGCGCGAACTGGGCCACAAACGCTCGACACCAAGGCCGAACAATACGCGATCGCGTACCGGAGGACAGCGTCTTCATGGATGAGGCCAGGGTCAGGTGCCCGGAGTGGGCGGCTATCTGCCGAGTTGGGATGCCGCTTGTTTGTTTATGTTCCGGCTGATTTTCCTTGTCGTGTAGACGGGCGGTCGGTTACCATTGGCGTGATGCATAGCGATCGGTATGGCAGATTTCCACATGCCCCCGGAGGGCAAAAACTGCTGCATCCATCAAGCACTTGGAGCAGGTGGGAAGGACTCATTCTTGTTGCGATGGGTCTTTTTTGGTCGTCCGGGCGAGCCGCGGCCGATGACGTCTTCGCCTGGCAGTCGGTCTCCGAGTTGTATGCACCGATGCCTGCTCCGGCGGATTACTTTGGCAATGCCGTCGCTCTGAGTTCGGATTTTGCGCTTGTTGGCGCTTGGTTGGCTGATCCAGCCGGACCATCTTCGGGATCGGTCTTTATTTTTCGTCGCGGCGATGCCGATGGCAACACCTGGGTATATCACGGGCAATTGGCTCCCAGCGACGGCGCACTCGGCGACCAGTTCGGTTATTCGGTGGCGATCAATGGCGACTATGCTGTAGTCGGGGCGTGGAAGGCTACCACGCCTCGCGCCATCGCCGCCGGTGCGGCATACATCTATCGCCGCGACGATCGCGGAACGCCGGATAACCTTGCGGACGACGTTTGGGTTCAATCCGGCAAGCTCACCGCAAGCAATGGTAGTGTCGGGAATAACTTTGGGACGTCTGTTGCCATCCGCGATCCATATATCATCGTCGGTGCCCCGAATTGGGCCTCCTACGGGGAGGCGTGCGTCTTTGTTCGCGATGACCGAGGAACACCCGTTGACCCCAGCGACGACCAGTGGACCCAACGCGCTTTGTTAGGCCCCACTCGCCGCCTCGATGTCCCTTATCATCACTTCGGGGTCGCCGTGGCGATTGCCCAAGACCATATTCTCGTTGGGGCGGACGAAGAGCAGGTTGCAAGCAGCCGTCCTGGCTCTGCGTACGTCTATGTTCGTAATGATGGCGAAACTCCCGCGAACCCCCTTGACGACACATGGACCGAACAATCGTTCCTGACCGCAGGTGATTCTGCCGATTATCAAAGTTTCGGGCATGCCGTCGCGCTTACCGATGATTTGGCGGTCATCGGGGCGCCCAGCCCCTACGGCTTTACCTCGCAGCGCACTTATGTGTTTGAGCGCCGTGACGGCGGGACCCCGGCAATTCCCAGTGATGACCAATGGATCCAGACGTCTGAGCTCGCCCCGACGGATCCATCGACAAAAGAGGGATTCGGCAACACAGTGGCATTAGCTGGCGGTGCAATTGCGGTTGGCGCCAGCTGGGCGGATAGCGATTCGGTGACACGCTCTGGCGTGGTTTATGTCTTCCAAAACATCAACAGTGTTTGGCAACAGGAAGCCCGATTGACTGCGCCGACTCCCCGATTCGGAGATGGGCTCGGACGATCAGTTGCCCTCGACGGTAATACACTCTTGGCTGGGGCATGGGCTGATGATGATCGTGCCCTGGCGTCAGGCGCAGCACAGCTTTTTCACCTTGCGCCGGCGAACAAGACTCTAATGGCAGGCGCACCTACAGATTTCAGTAATCATGTGGCCGCCGCAAATTGTTCGGTAACGCGACTCGAAGGCGCAGATATTTCAGAATATGATCGCTTTGGTAAGGCAGTCGGAGTTGCTGGCGATCTCGTTTACGTTGCTGCTGACCAGAAGACCGTAGAGCAATCATTCGGCGCTGGTGCTGTCTACGTCTACGAATCGAGTGACCTCACATCTCCAACCAAGATTACAGCAAGTGACGCGACCCGTTACGGCGGATTTGGTTCATCCCTTTCAGCTGAAGATGATCGAATTCTCGTCGGCGCGAACTCAAAGGCTTATGTTCTCCGCAAAATGGATGAAAGCTGGATCGAAGAACAGCGTTGGACATCGGCCCAATATGGCAACGGATTCGGTTCGTCAGTGTCCCTGCGAAATAGAGTCGCTGCGATAGGAGGCTTGCAGGCCGCGCATGTATTTCGGCTGGCAAGTGGTGTTTGGAATCATGAGACCGCTTTGATTCCGGGAGACCTTGGCGCTTATGACCAATACGGCACCGCCATCAGTACGGATGGCGCGCGAGTAGCCGTCGGAGCGTCTTATCAGGATTCCCCAGACAAGGACGCGGGTGCGGTATATGTTTTTCGATTTGATGGAAATAGTTGGACTCGTGAGACCAAACTCTTGGGACACACTGCGTTCGAGCAATTCGGAAAATCCGTCTCGATTGATGGAGAATGGTGCGCAATCGGCACTTGGGCGGCGAGCGACGCGGGTCCTTGGTCTGGGGCGGTGTACATATATCGATTCGACGGCAACGGCTGGTCGCTACAAGACCGTATTACTCCTTTGGGTTCGTCGGCCGGAGATGATTTTGGCTATGCGGTGGCACTCCGCGGGGAAAACCTTCTAGTCGGCGCGCCGGCGGACGATGCGACGGCGTGCGACGGCGGGGCCGTCTATCGCTTTCGCTGGGATGGGCAGCATTGGTCTCAAGCAGCACGGATCGCTGCCGATGACGCACTAAACTCAAGCGCCTTCGGGTACAGTGTCGCTCTTGACGGAGATAATGCCGCGGCTGGCGCGGTCTTCGACCGCTCCGTCGCCCGAAATGGGGGTGCCGCTTATCTTATTCCACAAGTCACGAATTGCAGGTCGAACGACACCTCGGATGAATGCGCTCACGCAATCGGCGATCACATTGTGTACGCATATGAGGGCGACCGTTTGCCTTATGATGAAGCAGGCGGCTGGGAAGGCATGCCTTGCGAAAACTCCTGTATTGAGTCAGTTGAGAATGGGAATTTGGTGCTCCGCTGGTTTTCCTATGGTGGCGACGCGCAGTATTTCCGCACGTTTGTTAATTCGCCAAGCGACCTTCCCGAATCCTTATGGATCGAGTGGCGATTGCGTTCCAACCATCCTGTGCCATGTTGTTCCATTAGTTGTGACACCGAAGTATCGATCTTGTATGACGAAATCGAGGAACTCGTAGATTGTTACGGTGATTTTGCAGGCACGCCAGCATTTAATGGTTCCATTTCTGGCTTGGACCTGGATCAATTTCACACATTTAGATTTGAAAGCACGGATGGTTCCCATTATACACTCTCAGCGGACGGGACGATTTTCATTACTGGCGTTGACCAAGGTTATATTGCCTATGACTACCTTCAGTTCTACGCCCACAGCGGTTGCCCGACGGTCCCGTTGCCTTTGAAAATCGACGAACTTGATTACATTCGTTACGGCTCGATCGGCTCGGGGGAGGCCATCGTAAGTACCGATCCGCCGGCGGGCATTTTGGGTTCCTCCTTGAATCCCAACCTCAATCAATTCAGGGTGACGTTTGATAATCCCAACTATGTCTACATCAATGATGTTTCGGTCCAAGTCTCAAGCGGGACCGCGCCCAAAGTCATCAAGACTCGCCGTCAGGACAACGGCCCACCGGAGACCGTTGAGATTGTACTCGATCGAGCGCTGCAACTCGGCGTCACGACGACGTTCACGTTCGCCACGGGCGGATCACCGAACACGGTTACATACACGCTGGTTCAAACCGGCGCATGCTGCCAATCCGATGGCACTTGCACCCAATCCACGGACACGGATTGCGCGGCGGCCGGCGGATCATTTTCGGCCGACGGCTCATGCTCGACGCCGACCGGCTGCTGCCTTTCAGGAGGCACTTGCCGCAATCTGACCGAGGCCTGTTGCTCACTGGCCGGTGGAACTTCAACTTCAAACGGCCTATGTGAAGGCGATGCCGATCACGACGGTGTGGACGGCATGTGTGGCGACATTTGCCCTTACGATCCCGATAACGACATTGACGGCGATGGCCTTTGCGGCGACGTTGATCCGTGCCCGACCTTAAATCCCAACGACGCCAATCACAACGGGATCCCCGATTGTCAGGAACCAACGCCCATTCCTACGACCAACCAATGGGGCCTTACAATTCTCGCGCTCGCGCTATTCATCGCCGGAAAAATCTATCTTCCCCGCCGAATTCGAATTTGATTGCGGAGTATGTGAGCAAGGCGGAATCCACTCGCCGACTGTTTGTTCAGCAACGAGTGAAGCAGCTCTGCGCGTGGTGGGCATGGCCCACCCTACGACTGCCCGCCGTTACGACCCCGAAGGTGGTCGCGGATTGTGGCCACGGGTGAAGACCCGCGCAGCGGGTCAAACCCGTGGAGAGCGGGGCGAAAATTCATTCTCTTTTTCTTATTTTTCCTCCGCCCCGGATTGGGGCGGAGGAAACCAAAATAACAATTGGCGGAGGCGTCATCTTCTTCCACGGGTTTCGCTTCGCTGCACCCGTGGCTACAGTCCGCCGCTCCTTCGGAGCGGTCAGAATTGTTGAGCCACAATCCTATCGAGGACGCTCAAACAGCGGTTCTTGGCTGATGAGATCCTCGCAAACATGGCAGGAGGAACTCGCCCTACATTGGTTGTCGACCGACTGGAAAGTCAGTCTCACACCAAACACGGCGGGTAGAACTACCTGCATAAGTCACGCTTCGGACTCTGACCCTGCCCTAGCGCTGGAGTTCGGATAGAGGCGCGACCCCCCTTTGTCCCCCCTTGGTAAGGGGGGAGGCATACGATTCATCGAACGCCACACTCAATCATTCGGTCGACGCAACTATGAACGCAGGTTGACAATGTCTTTGACGTAGCGGCGGGCGGTTTCAAGAGTAATGCGGCCGGATTGGGCGAGACGCTGGAGGTCTTCGTCGAGCGTCCACATGCCGTCTTTCTTGCCGGTTTGGATGGCCGATTCGATGGATTCGATTTTGCCGAAGCGGATGCCGACGCGAACCGGCTGATTCACATGAAGCACTTCGACGGCCAGGATTCTGCGATCCCCTTCCATCGCCGGCGGGAGCAAATGCTGGGTCACCACGGATCGCAGGCAAAGGGCGAGCTGGGTGCGGATTTCGTCCTGACCTTCGTGAGGGAACAGATCGACGAGCCGCGTGATCGCTCCCTTGGCGTCCTGCGTGTGCAACGTGGTCAGAATGAGGTGACCTGTTTCCGCGGCAGAAAGGGCCATCTGGGCGGTTTCGCGATCGCGAATTTCGCCCACGAGAATCACGTCGGGGTCTTGTCGCAGGCCGAACTTCAGCCCGTCGAGGAAGGAATCGACGTCGCGGCCAACCTCGCGCTGAGTGACGATGCTGTTTCCGACCCGTCGATGAATGTATTCCACCGGCTCCTCGACGGTGATGATCCGCTTGCCGCCGGATTGATTGAGCAGATTGATCAGGGCCGCGAGGGTGGTTGATTTTCCGGAGCCTGTGACGCCGGTGATGACGACCAGGCCGCTGGGGTATGAAACGAGCTTGCGACCCAGTGCCTCGGGAAAGCCCATCCACTCGAAAGCGGGAATCGCGCTGGGGATGTTTCGCAGGCAGGCGCACCACTCGCCCTCGGCCAGGAAAAGATTGGCACGAAACCGTCGCGGCTCTCCCTTGTGGGGAAAAATCATCGAGAAGTCAAGATTTTTCGATTCATCGAGCTTGCCGGCCAGTCGCGGAGGCAGAATGGATTCGGCCATGGCGCGAATTGACGCGGCGCTCCTCGGTGAATCTTCGATCGCTTGCAGCCGCCCGTGAATGCGAAAGGAAGCCGGATGGCCGGGAATCAAGTGAATGTCCGAGGCGTCGCGATCTATGGCCGCGGCGAGCAACAATTGCAATTCGCGGTTGATGGCCGGAACTTCACCTGCATTCATATTTCCCATGCATCCATTATAACGGCTGAAATTGGCGGTGGTTGCGATTTTTGACAAGTCGTTTGATCGAAAGGGATTGCCGATCGTACAATGAGCGTGGATGCTGATAATCTCCCTTACCAGAGGCCAATGCCATGTTTTACTTTGATCCGCTGTATTTCCTGATCGTTTCACCTGCCATTCTTCTGGCGCTGTGGGCGCAGTGGAAAGTCAAGTCCGCGTATGCCGACGCGAGTCGAATTCCTTCACGAAGCGGGCTGACGGGTGCCGGAACCGCTCAGCGAATCCTCAACGCCTTTGGCGTCACCGATGTGGCCATTGAGCCGGTGAATTCATTTCTGGGCGACCACTACGATTCGCGGCACAAAGTGCTGCGGTTATCGCCGGAAGTCTATCACGGCAATTCGTTGGCGGCCGTCGGGATTGCCGCTCACGAAGTCGGACACGCGATCCAGGATGCGACTGCGTACGCCCCATTAGCGTTTCGAAATGGCCTGGTGCCGATGGCGTCGATTGGAAGCAATTTTTCCTTCATGCTGATCATCATCGGCTTCTTTCTGCACATGACGGGGCTCGCGGTCGCGGGTTTGGCGCTTTTTAGCGTGGTCGTGTTGTTCCAGATTGTGAACCTGCCGGTGGAATTCAATGCGTCGTCGCGGGCGCGGGCGATCCTGCTCGAAAACGGAATCATTTCGATGGACGAGGACAAGGTCGTCGCCAAGGTGCTGAATGCCGCGGCCATGACGTATGTCGCGGCGACGATCACGGCGATCCTCACGCTGCTCTACTACGTTCTTCGCGTCTTCGGCGATCGACGATAACGCAGATTCGCGGCGAATTGCACGCTTCAAGCCTGGAAGAATTGACCGACTGGAAAGTCGGTCCCACGAAGTTCCCTTGAGTTCCGCGTGCGGATGACAGACCCATTCGCAATGGCTATTCTTTCACCCAATGTTCAAACGAGTTCTCATTGCGAATCGAGGCGAAATTGCTGTTCGCGTCGCGGCGACGCTGCAACAGATGGGGATAACCGCGATCGCGGTGAATTCCGATCCCGATCGCGGGGCGTTGCACGTCACAAGTGCGGATGAGGCGTATCCGCTTGAGGGCAGCGCGGCCGCGGAGACCTATCTTCGCATCGACAAGCTGATCGACATTGCGCGAAAAAACAAGGTTGACGCTATTCACCCCGGGTATGGATTCCTTTCGGAGAATGGGAAATTCGCGGCGGCATGCGAGAACGCAGGCATCACGTTCATCGGCCCCAAGGCCGAAGTCATTCGGCGCATGGGCAACAAAGTTGAGGCCAAGCAAGTGGTTCAACAGGTCGGTGTACCCATCGTTCCGGGCTGGTCAGGCGGCGCTACGTCTACAAAGGAGTTAGCGATTGAGGCGAAGCGCATTGGTTTTCCATTGCTCATCAAGGCGGCCGCAGGTGGTGGCGGTAAGGGGATGCGATTGGTAACAAATGCCGCCGAATTCACGGATGCCGTGGAATCTGCGAGACGCGAAGCAACGGCCGCGTTTGGCAGTGATCAGGTATTTCTAGAGAAGTACATCGCTCGACCGCGACATGTTGAATTCCAGATTTTCGGCGATGAGCATGGAAATGTTGTCCATTTGTTCGAGCGAGAATGCTCGGTTCAGCGGCGGCATCAGAAAGTTGTTGAGGAGTCGCCATCACCCGCGTTGACTCCCGAGTTGCGCAGCAAAATGGGCGACGCCGCCGTGCGAGCGGCCAAAGCTGTCGGCTATTCGAATGCGGGCACTGTCGAATTTCTGCTTGGCGAAGATGGTCAGTTCTATTTTCTGGAGATGAACACGCGCTTACAGGTCGAGCACCCGGTGACGGAAATGATCACGGGACTCGACCTGGTGCGGCTCCAGCTTGAAATAGCGTCCGGCGGCAAGTTGACCTTTACGCAGGATGGACTTTTGCAAACGGGACATGCGATGGAGTGTCGCATTTACGCGGAAGACACCGCAAGGGGTTTTCTGCCGTCAACAGGAACATTGCTCGCATACGAGGCGCCGCGCGGACCGGGAATTCGCGTCGATTCAGGATTCGAGGAAGGCTCTGAAGTCACGGTTCATTACGATCCAATGCTGGCCAAGCTGATCGTCTGGGATCGCGGGCGCGATGAATCGATTCGAAAAATGCAATGGGCGCTGGAACGGTTTGTCGTACTTGGCGTGACGACGAACATCGGTTTTCTGCGGGCGCTCCTGGCAAATCCGGAATTTCGCGGCGGGCGATTGCACACGCATTTTCTTGAAGAGCAAAGAATCGTCGAAGATAGCGGCGATGCGCCTCCGGTTGAATCACTGATTGCGGCCGCACTTGGAATCGATGGCGCGGCGCGAATCGGCAAAGGGAAGTCGAGCTTGCGATCCGCTGATGCGAAAGACGCATTCTCCGGGCCGTGGACACAGGCCGATCGATGGAGGGTCGCCTAAGATGTCGAAGGTTCGAATTCAATCGTCGGATGGAAAGATCTCCCCGATCGTGATTGAAAAATCAGTCGACGCTGGACGCGTCATGGCGAACATTGACGGCAAGAAGCATGAAGTTGAGATCTTGCGGCTTCGCAGCGGCCGAGGAGCATTCAAACTCGAAGGCCGCATCATTCCGTTTCGAGTGGTTTCCATCGGGCATGATGTGCAGGCCTGGGTTCGCAATCGAAATCACTCATTTCAAATTGTCGGTGACGGAGAAAAACGCCGCACGCGACAATCGGCAAGCGCCAAGAAGGAACTCGTGGCCCCCATGCCTGGAACCGTGCTTCGTATTCATCTCGCGAAGGGCGATGCCTTCCAGCCTCATCAACCCATCATCATTATGGAATCCATGAAAATGGAGCTGACGCTGTCGTCGCCCGGCGCGGGAACGATTCGCGAACTGCTCTGTTCCGAGGGTGAGCTGGTTCCGCTCGGTCATGTTCTCGTGCGGCTTGATTTTGGCGATGGGTCATGAGCACACTTCCTACAACAGTGCGAGTTGTCGAAGTCGGGCCTCGCGACGGATTGCAAAATGAGCGCGAGATTGTGCCGACGGCGACGAAGATTGCGTTCATCAAGGCGCTTGCGGCGGCCGGACTCAAGCAAATTGAGGCCACTTCGTTCGTCAATCCGAAGATCATCCCCAAATTAAGCGATGCGAGTGAAGTGATCGCGGGACTGCCGCGACTTGATCAAGTCGTTTTTTCGGCACTGGTCCCGAATGAACGCGGATTGGATCGAGCCATTGCGAGCGGCGTGAAGCGAATTGCGATCTTCACGGCGGCTTCGGAGACCTTTGCTCAAAAAAACATCGGAGTCACCATCGAAAAATCGCTCGAAGAGTACGAGCGAGTCTGCACGCGCGCAAGCGAGGCCGGGATATCGATTCGGGGCTACGTTTCCACTGCATTCGTGTGCCCGTTTGAAGGGAACATCGATCCGTCTCGAGTTCGGGATATCTCCAAACGGCTGATGAACATGGGTGCGGACGAAGTTGCCATCAGCGATACGATTGGCGCCGCGGTCCCGACGGACGTCGTGCGAACTCTTGAAATCGTTGCAAAATCCGTTTCGGTCGGCAAGATTGCATTGCATTTTCATGACACCTACGGAACCGCCCTCGTAAATGTGCTCGCTGGTCTGCAATTCGGCGTCACCACGTTCGACTCTTCCGCGGGCGGCCTGGGCGGATGTCCATTCGCTCCGGGAGCATCGGGGAATCTTGCAACCGAAGACCTCGTTTATACCATGCACAGAATGGGAATCGACACTGATGTCTCGCTGGATGGCGTGGTACAAGCGGCGGAATTGATCGCAAGAACAATCAATCGCCCATTAGCGAGCGCTGGGTGGCGGCGATGGAAAGGCTCATCGCAGTCTGGATGTGGGCAAACCTGCGCGAGTACGTGAGATTGATGAGCCAGTGGGAACATCGTTGTCACCTGATGTTTACCTACGCTCCAAGAAATTCGAATTGAGAGCCAGCGGAAAATTGTCGGAAGGACAGATGAAATGAACGAACAAAATCAGAATTGGAAATTTGCCACTCGCGCGATTCACGTTGGGCAGGAGCCCGATCCGACAACCGGGGCCACGGTGCCGCCCATCTGCGCCACGAGTACGTATACGCAGGCCTCGCCGGGGAAACATAAGGGCTATGAATACTCACGAAGCGCAAACCCCACGCGCGTCGGACTGGAGCGAGCATTGGCGTCGCTGGAAGGCGGAGAAGCTGCTGCGTCCTTTGCATCGGGATCGGCCGCAACCGCGTGCGTCTTCGCAACGCTATCGCCGGGTGACAAGGTCGTGGCATACGCGGATTGCTACGGCGGAACGTTCCGACTGCTCAAGCGAGTATTTGAAGGCTTCGGCGTCGTGCCGGTGTTCACGGACGACACGTCGCCCCATGCGTTCGCGAAGCTGATCGACGCCAAGACAAAGCTGGTTTGGCTTGAATCACCCACAAATCCCCTGCTCCGCTGTCTGGATATTTCGGCAATATCGCGCATCGCACACGATGCCGGCGCGAAGCTCGCCGTCGATAACACCTTCGCCACCCCGGCGTTGCAGTTGCCCCTCAAGCTCGGCGCGGATTATGTCGTCCATAGCACGACAAAGTACATCGGCGGCCATTCGGATGTGATCGGTGGGGCCGTCATCGTAAAGGACAAGGCGCTCATGGAGCGGATCGCGTTCCTTCAAAATGCGATGGGCGGCGTGCCCGGACCATTCGATTGTTTCCTCCAGCATCGTGGCATTAAAACGCTCGACATTCGCATGGAACGACATTGTGCCAACGCACTGGCAATCGCGGAGCATGCACAAGGTCACGCGAAACTCTCGAAAGTCGTCTATCCATTCCTAGAGGACCATCCCGATCATGCGCTGGCCAAGAGGCAGATGTGCGGCGGCGGCGGCATCGTCACGATCGTGTTCAAGGGTGAGCGTTCCGCGGCCCTGCGGTTCTGCGAGAACGTCAAGATATTCTCCCTGGCGGAATCCCTTGGCGGCGTCGAATCACTCGTCTGCCACCCAGCCATCATGACTCATGCTTCGATTCCGAAAGAAATCCGCGAAGCTCGCGGCGTCACCGATGGCCTCGTCCGGCTCTCGGTCGGCATCGAAGACGTCGCCGATCTTATTGCAGACTTGGATCAAGCGCTGGCGAAGGCGTAAATACCAGCTCGAATGGTGGCATTTTTTTTCTTCAGATGGAGATTCGCGTGCGTGTGATCGCAAGCATCCTGACAGCTTTTTCACTTACTTCAAACTGCATCCCGCGCATGACCTCCCAAACTCACTCATGCGTCTCAGATGCTGACTGCGACGATGGTGTGTTCTGCAATGGCCAAGAGTCGTGCTTTGAGGGAACCTGTCATGAGAATCTGCACCCGTGCGAGGCCATAGACAACGGACTGGTACTCTGTGACGAAACCCAGCACCGATGCTATCAGTGCAACTCGGATTCCGAATGTGTCGGAGGCCAAAGATGTATGAATCGAGTTTGTATAGGAGAATGTGGGGGCGGTGAATGCCGCGGCGACGGCGATGCTTTGTGCGATATCACCATCCATTGCAAAGGCCCCGATGCCTGCGTATACGAGTTCTTGGGATGCCCACGCGGTGAACGGTGCGATCCTACCACCGGCGGATGCGTGAGCATCGGAACGACCTGCCTTTCTCAATGCCAGTATGATGATGCCAATTGTTGTTCGCTTGATTCGCCGAACTGCCCTGAAAGGCCGTTCAACGATTTCCTGAACTATGACTCGACTGTCGCGGATATTTCAGCACAAGCATTGTGCGATCCATACGTGGGTCGGGGGTTTTTGCCAGTAGCGGGGCAATGTGCCGATGGAACAAAAGTGATCCGCATCTATTCGTCCATTGATGACGCGTACTATACGACTTTTTTTGATGGTACAACCGGCAAGTTTGCAGCAACCACCACCGACTTGAAACATGGCGGGCTCGTTTCCGAAGCCTGTCATTCCCGCGTATTTTGGCCGACCCGCCCGGCTTGCGATTCCATCACGGTTTCGAAAGTATTTTGCAGCAACACATATCACGTCGGCGATACAGTCTATTTGGACCCTTGCATTTCACCATGCTCCAACTATGGATGCTCCTCAGCAACTTCAGATGCAATCCCGGATTTTGAAACGACTCGTGCAGACTGGATGGCGCAATATCCTTGCGGCGATCAATTTCCAGTAATCCTTGCGGGAACTTGTGAGAACGGTACAAGATTTCTTTTTCTTTCGCTCGGGCTATCGTCCGACACTGCGTTTTTTAATCCAGAAACCGGTAAGTTTGAGGCAGGTTTGGGCAAGGCCGATTTGATCGATTCCTTGTGCTGCGGTCATTCATATGGGCCAAAACAAATCGACTGCCTGCGAGGCACAGTCACTGAGGTGATTTGCGGTTCGGAGTTTGTGGCCGGCGATCCCATCATCATCGGCTCGATGATCGGTCCTTGTGATCCATTCAACCCTTGACTAAAGGACTAGCACACAGCGATTTTCCTTGGGCGAAGTCGGTCCGTCCGCGCTCAATAGTGGCGTCAGCTTGTGTCGAGAACTTGGCCGACATACTTGTCGACGAGGATCGAATTCTTCTTGTCGCAACCGTTACGGCCGCCGGAACGCCACTGTTCATTTCTTGAGGCTGTTGTGGCCACCCCCTTCATGGGTTCACTGCTTTTCGATCTCGTATTGAGGCGCTCCGCGCGTGGGCTTCTAGTCCCTCCAGGCGCGCGAGGCTTTCCGCATCGCCGCAGAGCGCCGCCGCTGCGTCTCTGGCGTTGATTCGCATCCACGTCGGGAATCGAAGAAAGTTCAAGACCGACAAACCACTGAAACATCGCGCAATGCCGCCGGTGGGAAGTGTGTGGTTCGGACCGGCGCCGTAGTCACCGAGCACTTCGGCGCTCTTTGAACCAAGAAAGAGACTCCCGTAGTTGCGAACTCTCCCGGCAACCTCATCCGCATTTCTCACGTGCAACGCCAGGTGCTCCGGCGCGATCCGATCGCACAGCTTGATGGCTTGATCCATGTCACGAGCTGGCACCGCGAAGCCCTTCATGAGAGCCGCCTCCGCCGTTTCTCGCGTTGGCAAAGTCCGGAGCTGTTGCACAAATTCATGATTCACGGCATCGACCAGAGGAGGATGCGTCGTCACCAGCATCGGTCGAGCGTCAACGTCGTGTTCGGCCTGGGCCAGCAGATCGGACGCGATCAAGGCGGCATCGGCGAATTCGTCCGCCAAAATCAGCAATTCGGAAGGACCGGCCAGAAAGTCAATCCGTGTTCGAGAGGAAACGAGATGCTTGGCGGCGGTCACCCAGGCATTTCCCGGACCGACGATGATGTCACAAGGCGGAACGGGTCCAGCGCCGTAGGCCAATGCGGCGATCGCATGGGCGCCGCCGACCCCCAACACCGCGTCCGCGCCAGCGATCGCGGCCGCGGCGAGCATGAGCTGCGATGGTTTCGGCGAAGCCGCCCAGACGACTTCCACTCCGGCCGCACGGGCGGTCACGACGGTCATCAGCATGCTGGAAACCAGCGGGTATCGACCGCCGGGCGCGTAGCAGCCGGCGGTCTTGACGGGCAGGATGGAATGTCCCGCGGCGCCGCCGGGAATTTCGAGCCGCAAGTCGCTGACGCAGGCGCGTTGGGCCACGGCGAAACGCCGGATCCGGGCAGCCGTTCGGGTCAGCAAGGCTCGCTCTTCGTTGGAAATCCCATCGCGAGCGGAAGCGAGCGCCGCATCGGTTAGGATCAATGGCGCGGATAAATCCAGCGCGTCGAAACAGGTCGCGTACTCCCGCAATGCGCGTTCACCACGCGCACGGACGTCCTCCACGATTACGGCGGCTCTCCGCAGAATTCCGGGATCGAACACGTCGCGGCGTTGCGACGAGATTTCGTCGGTCGGGATGATTCGCAAGAAGACCTCGCTCACGCTGAGGCTCCTGAATTCCCTTTGGCGTCCCCCGGACGACGACTCACCATTCGTGCACGACGAGCCAGTTCTACATCGACATCGGCAAACGTCACGCCGAGTTTCGTCATGGCCGTCAATGCAAAATAGATCAGGTCGGCCGCTTCCGCGGCTCCCTCTGAAGCTGTGGTCGCGTCAGCAAGCTCGGCGGCTTCTTCGATCAACTTCGCTCGGAGTAGACCGGAATCGTCCAGCAAGCGGCGCGTGTAGGAACCGGGAGGTGAATGGGTCAGGCGAGCTTGCAATCGACGTGCCAGCGAGAACAGACCATCTCCATCGCCCCAGCAGGTGTACGTGTTACGATGGCAAAATCCCGGCTCGCGCTGGCGAACCGTAAAGCGAATGGTATCACGATCACAGTCCAGATCGACATGCAACAGCTCCTGCGTCGCGCCGGAGGTTTCACCCTTCACCCAGATGCCGCGCAATCGTGATTCGTACACACCTCGTCGGGTCTCGACCGCGCGTTTGAGACTCCTGGGGGAGGAGTATGCCCATCCCAAAGCGACGCCCATCTCATCGACGACGACAGTCGGCCAAAGTCCGTCCGGTCGGTCGGTGGTGAGCGGCGCGGCGATTGCTTCAGCCAAGCTGAAGCGGCCCTTGTACAGCGCCATGCCGACCTGCGCATCAGCGCCGAGGCGATCGAGCTCGGCAATCTCGTCGGTGGACGCGATGCCGCCCGCGACAGTAAGTTGAGCATCGCCGGCGGTTCGAACAAGCTCCTGGACCAATTCCAGCCGGGTGCCACCAAGACGTCCTTCACGTTCGACGAATGTAACCAGGAACCCGCCGGCCAAGGGCTGTAATTGCCGAAGTTTTTCCAACACGGACTCACCCGTACGCGTCCGCCATCCATCGACCACCACCTCACCATCAAGACAATCCAGCGCCGCGACGACGCGATCGCGGGACAGTTCCCTCAACACATCTGGCGTCGCCGCCGTACCGAGCATGACTTTACACGCGCCTGCATCAAGCCAACGAATCGCGGCTTCTAGACTCCTGATGCCTCCACCGACGCGACATGGAGCAATTCGAATCAATTCATGAATGACATCCGCATTGGAGCCGCGACCCAGCGCCGCATCCAGGTCCACCACGGCGATTTCACCGCAGAGTGCGAACCGTTCGGCGATGGGCCTCGGATCACCCGCATCCAATTCCATCGTTCGCCCGCCGACCAATTGCACGGCGCGGCCATTCATGAGGTCAATCGACGGAACGATCATTGACGCACCTCGATTCCGTTTCGGGCGAGGAAGTTCTTGACATCGGCAACGGTAAACTTCGCGTCGTGAAAGATGCCGGCGGCCAGAACGGCATCCGCGCCGGCCCGGAGTGCTTCGAACATGTGTTCAGGCGATGACGCGCCGCCGGAAGCGATCACGGGAACGGAGACACGGTGCGTGACGGCGGCGAGAAGTTCCAGGTCGTAGCCGCTTCGTGTTCCATCGCGATCGAAACTCGTCAGCAGAATTTCACCCGCTCCGCGTTGCACGCCATCTCGACACCAGTCGACGGCGTCGAGTCCGGTGCGTGTCCGGCCGGATTGCACGACGATGCACCAACTTCCGTCTTGATTCCGCGCCGCATCCACGGCGAGGACCGTACACTGGCAGCCAAAGCGACCCGCAAGTTCATCAATCAGCGACGGATCGTCGACGGCGGCGGTGTTGACTGCGACCTTATCCGCTCCGGCCTCAAGCAAGCCCCGAGCATTCTCCATGCTGCGAACGCCACCCCCGACCGTGAGGGGAATGGAGAGCGTTTCGCGTACTGCGCGCACTGTTTGAACCTGATGTTCACGGCCTTCCGGCGTCGCTGATACGTCGAGCAAGACGATTTCATCGGCGCCCTGAGCCTCGTATGCGCCGGCACATTCGATCGGCGAGCCGACATCGCGCAGGTTCGAGAACCGCACGCCTTTGACGACGCGACCGTCCCGGCAATCGAGACACGGAATGACACGACGTATCAACATTCGACAACCTCCGCTTCGGACGCCGTCACCCACCGACGCAGCAGCGCCACACCCCACGCGCCGGAGAGCTCAGGATGGAATTGGCACGCCAATATGGAGCCGCGTTCCAGGGCTGCGACAAAGCGACCACCGTGATCAGACCACGCCGCCCGCCATCCGACCGGCGCTTCAGTGAATCGATACGAGTTGGCAAAGTATGCACAACCGGGCTGGATGAGCCTGCACGCGGAGTCGATCGAGAGAAAATTCCAGCCCAGTTGCGGAACGCGCACGCAAGAATCGAATCGTGTGGCGCGCTCTGGGAACACGCCCAGTCCCGCGACGTTGGGGCTTTCCTCGCTACCGGAGCCGAGCAGTTGCATTCCCAGGCAGATGCCGAGCGTTGATCGATCGGCGCAAACTCGTTGCGCCAACGGCTCGACCAGCCCGCGCGAGCGGAGCTGCGTCATCGCGGCTTCAAATGAGCCAACGCCGGGCAGGACGAGCTGGTCCGCTTCCTCAACGCTTCGGGCGTCGTCCACAAGACATGCGTCCGCACCGGCTCGACGCAAGCCCGCCAGGACCGAAGCGACGTTGGCGACTCCTGTGCGTAGAACAGCAACCGTCTTCCCCGCCATTACAACACCCCCTTGGTGCTGGGAATGTCATCGCCGCCATCGCAACGCAAGGCCTCATGCAGTGCCAAGGCGAATGCCTTGAATGCTGCTTCAGCCCGATGATGGTCATTCACCCCACGCAGGACATCAACATGGACTGTTGTCCGCGCTGCCGTCGCTAACGAGCACAACACGTGTGCGACGTTTTCACATGATAAATCACCAATTTTGTCCCGGCGGAGACCCAGCTCTACGTGTGCGAACGGTCGGCCGGATAGATCGATCACCGCACGAGCAAGGGCCTCGTCAAGCGGCGCGAACGCCGAACCGAATCGAGCGATGCCGCGCCGGTCGCCAAGGGCTTGATCGATTGCGGTGCCGATCGCGAGAGCACAATCTTCCGCCGTATGGTGGTCGTCAACCGCCAGATCGCCGTGGCACTCAAGATCGAGATCGATGCGGGCGTGCCGCGCAAATGCCGTCACAAGATGGTCGAGAAAGCCGAGCCCCGTGCGCACCTCGGCTCGCCCCGTGCCGTCCAGATCGACAATGACACGGATGTCCGTTTCGTTCGTTTTTCGAGTTCGCGAGCATTGGCGCGGCGTCATGGTAAAAGCTCCTCCAATTCAGCAAGTGTGTTGAGTACGCGCGCGGCGCCTACTGCAAGCAACCGCTCCGATGTAATGCTGGATTCATCCGATGGCGCAATGATGCCAAGCGGCACGACTCCGGCGGCACGGGCCGCACGCACGTCGTCTGGAGTGTCACCGATCATCCACGCACGTTCGACGCCGAGCCGGCGAAGGGCTAACACGACCGGCCCCGGATCGGGCTTCAAGGGGGCGTCTTCCATGCAGACCATCACGTCAAACATTGCATCGACGCCGGCACAACGTAGAAAACGCGTCGCATCCGAACGCGGTCGGCCGGTTACGATTCCAAGCCGAACGCGCTGTCGCAACCGCTCAAGCAATGTCATTTCCGGCAACAGCCGTTCGGTCATCCAAAGTCCGAACTCCGCCGAAACTCCCTGGTAAATGGATTCAAATCGCCGCGTTACTTCTTCGAGCGAGACACGCACACCGCGTGCGGAGAGCAATCGATGAGTCACCACCCAGTCATTGTTCGAATCCGGCGCTGCCTTCGCTTCCGCAACGTCCTCGAAGGTGACCTCGACGCCAAACGAGCGCGCCGTTTCCCGGATGGCACGACGATACGAGTTAGACACATCGGCCAGCACGCCGTCGAGATCGAACAAAATGGCCTGCGGTTGGAATGACCTGGAAAGCGCCGTCAACACACGCGAAAATGAGCTCTCATTTCCCGGGCAAGTGATCCTGATGCACGAGGACAGCTTCGGTTGATCGGGGAAAATGCGAATGCCGATTCCTTGTCCGGCCAGGGAATCGCGTATCCACACCGCGTCGCGAACACGCGCGAATACAAAGTTCGCCTGCGAGGGAACCGGCTCGCCGCCAAGGTCACGAATGCACTCGGCCAATTCATCTCGCTCCAGACGAACGCGGTTGATGTAGTCTTCAATGTCATCCGAATCGCATTGCAGACGAGCGAGCGCGATCGCAAGCGAAACTCCGCTGACGTCGTAAGGTCCGCCCGCAGCGCGAATGCGCAATGCGATTTCCGTCGGTGCGATGGCATAACCGACGCGCAGTCCCGCCAAACCCCAGGCCTTGGATAACGTGCGCGTGACCACGACATTCGGCAACGTCAGCGCCACAGGCGTCAGATCGGCTTGGGCGAACTCCGCGTACGCCGCATCGACCAGAATCACAGTCTGCGGACAGGCTTCGGAAAGTCGAACAATATCTGCATTTTCCGCCACCGCTCCGGTCGGATTGTTCGGCGAGATGACCGCGATCATGGCCGTTTCGAGGCCGGCCGCGGCGAGCACCTCTTGTGTTGGAAACGGACCGTTCGACCAATCGATTTCGACCGTCCGCGCCCCCGCGATTTCAGCATAGCGGCTGAGCATCTCAAAAGTCGGCACAGGTAGAATCAGCTCCCGTCCTGGCCCAAGGAACGCGCTGCAAATGCGCTCGATCGCGCCATCCGCACCGGCAGTGGCGACCACACGGTGCGGCTCAACCCCGTGCTTCCGCGCAAGGACCGCCTCAAGCGCGCGCGCTTTCGGATAGCGCTGGAGCACTTCCGGATTCAGACCCGCCAACGCCTCAACGACTTCAAGACGCGGTGGCGGGCCTTCGTTCGCATCGAGCCGCAGGTCGATCGGCGCCGGATGAGCCGGGACCGCGTACGGTGCTCGATGGGGCCGCAGCGAGATCGACGCCATGTCATTCAGAGGATTCGATTTCACGCTTCGGTCCCTGTGCCCAATGCCTGCTTGTTCAACTACGGAACAATCTGCGAAAGCTGACTCACCACGATATCCATTCCGCCATGCGCCTTGATGCGAGGAATAAGACTGGGCAGCTCTTCGCGACGCACCGCGGCCTTGACCGCGTAACCCTGCTGACCATGAAGTGGAGCGACCGTCGGTTCGCGCATGCACGGAAGAACGGCGATGATGCGTTCCAGATTGGCCTCATCGACGTTCACCTCGACCATCACCCGCCGCCGCGCCTCCAACACCGAACGCAACAGCATCACAAACCCGTCGATCCGCTCTTTGAATGCCGGATCCTTCAACACCGTGGGATTCGCGTACAACCGCGTGGACGACTTGGCCAGTTCATCGAAGACTTGCAGCCCATTGGCCTGCAACGTCGCCCCCGTCGCGACAATATCGACGATGCAGTCCGCGTCCTCCGGTGGATAGACCTCGGTCGCCCCGAAGGAACGCAGAAACGTCGCGTTCAGCCCGCGTTCTTGAATCCACGATTTTGTGATTCGCTCAAACTCGGACGCGACGATGAGGGACCTCTGAGGGAGATCTCCGCCGGTTAGAAATTCATGCGGGGCGGCGGCCACGAGCCGGACCGGATCGAGCCCGGTGTCGAGCAATTCGACAGCCTCCACGCCGAATTCCGTGATCCAGTCCGCGCCGGTGAAACCGATGTCGCGTGATTCGACCTGCAGCATCGTTACGATGCTCTGGGGCTTGAGGATCTTGACTTCAAATCCCGGAAGCGAAATGTCCGGACGGTATTCGCGAGCGCTGGTGCGCACGCGGATGCCGGCGTCATCGAGCAGCGCGATGACGCCCTCGGCCATTCGGCCTTTTGGAAGCGCAAGACGCAATCGATCGTGGTCTGGTCGTTGAGGCATTCGAGGCTCCGTTTCGTGACGCGGGCCCCGAAGCAACAGCGCAAAAAAAGACGCCGGTCGGAGCCGGCGTCGATGGTCATCTCTAGTTTCTGAGTCTAGACCATCACCCGGCCACAATTCCGTGGTGATGATGGTGGTGCGAATTCGAAAAAAGCGTACTCATTGTGGAGTAGCCTACTTACCGATCGCTGAGATGTCAAGAAAAAACTCGTGGAAAAGCAAATACTGGCCAGATTCACTTTTCTCGGAGCCTCGACCGCATGAGGGAGCGGAATGATCACCGCATCAAGTCAGATTCCGCTTACACCCACGCACGGCATAGTTCACGACTGACCGCTACCGAAACGGAGGATAATTCATCGTCTCGAAGCGCCGCCTTCAGCCGGCACGACTCGCATCGCGGAACAAGGAGACACGGAATCTCGTTTCCGCACTGGGCGATACAGGACTTGAAGCTGTGACCTCCTGCGGGTCGAGCAGACGCGTGTGGTCAAAAAAGGCCTGGGTGCATTCGCGAACCGCGTTTTGTCGGCCAAAACGCGGCTTTCGTTGGTTTGGCGCTGACGCTACGGTGGCGTTGCATTTGCATTGTGTTCATTTGGCGGGCCAGTTGACACTGGGAAGGTCGTTGTCGGGCAAGACCGCACAACAGATCAACAGATCTATCACTTTCTTTCCGACTGCGTGGCCATTTACCCACGCCGCAAAGGCTTCGACGAACCAAGCCCCTGCGCGAGTAGCCCGCGCTCGTAGACAGCACTCGTTCCCTTGGTCGCATTGCGGATACCTTGATGCCATCAACCATCGCGGCCACGTCCGTGATATTAGCGACCTCGCTGGCGTTCACGTCGCCCCAGATCCGTGTCGTCGCCGTCATCGTCGCGGAGCGAATTCCCGAGGGATTTACGAACCACACCTGAAACGTCGTGTTGGGCCGCAGGCTCGTCTCGGTCACGTGCACCGCGCTGCCCCATTGGCGCGACGGAGTGGAACAATTCGACGCCACGCAGGACATTTGCTTATCAGCTTTCGTCAAACACGGTTTCCAATTTTGCTCTTTTGAGTCCCAGCATCTTGCGTCGGAAAAACCTTGGCCGGATCGAACGCTCTCCCGCATTCCGGGCAGCGGGTCTCCCGAAGCCCTCGGAGGTCGTAGCGGCACTTGGGGCAGCGTCCGGGTAGTGGCACCTGAGAATGCTGCCATAGGACGGCCGATGCGCCCATGATTAAACCAAGACCGAGGCCGAATGAGACCGAAAGGACGGGAAAGATAATCATCCCAGACTCAGGGCTTGAATCGCCCGTCACAAAATGCAAGAAATCACCAATCAGTATTGCTACTGATTTCGGCGGAGCTGGTCCGAAGAACACGTACGGGACTGGCAACGCACATAGCAGACCAATTACAAATACAATCCGTGCTAACCATCTTGGCATGAAAGGTCGCTCGGCACCGCCCTCTTTGCTTGCCATTCCGATTAGTGCTCCAAAAATCGACAATACAACAATAAGAGTTAATCCAAAGAGTGGTAGCAACGCACTCATAGCAGTCTTTCAGGAACTACTCGCTTTGTCCCAAGACACCCGGCCGCAGCAAGTCCTCATGCCGAAGGAAGAAGCACTTGCACGGCCACGAGCCGTTATCGCGAACATCCTTCAAGAATCGCTCGAGCAATTCTTTAGATTCCCGTTTAGTTCCAATAGCACGGCGCGGGCCAGGTGCCCAATTTTCCCAAGTAACTTCACTTGTAGATTCATAAGGACCAAGCGGTTCACGTAGGCCGTGCATGCTACGGGATGTTGTTCGAAATACCTGCGGAGCACGACCGTCGGGGTACGCAGAAACACCGTCCTGCTCGCCTACAGCATCCATAAGCCAAGTGTCATAATTCGAAAAGTGCGGTGTTGAGGTCTCGTCGACGCCTGCAGAGTAATCGCCGTGGGACCACCAATCCTGCAAGCTGTGTAACGCCCGTCCCAAATGCATCGCAGCAGTTTGTGGCGACGATGATTCACCTGCGCAACTGGACGTTGCAAGGCCGAATTCCCATGAAGAGACAGATAGGCGCGTATCTGGGCCGCCATGACTGCGATTAAAATGGCGGGCCTGGTCGCCACCAAAGCCCGACGTTGTAAAACCTGTTCCCCTGCCGTCAATGGCTTGCCACCAATTAGGCCAACCATAAGCGCCATCTGTCGATATGTTCTCCTTGCCGACAAGCTTTGCGGCGCTGCGATCCATTCCCAGTACGATTGCCCATTGAGCAGTCAGCTTCTCATGGACATCCGCATCCCACATTCCCGTCGGGTCAACGTTCTTCGTCGGATTGCTCTTCGCGTACTCATACAGATTCCCGCCGTCGACGTAGCCTGCCGGGTCGCGTTGGAGGAAGCGGCCGTTGAGGGCGTCGTATTCGCGGGCCCGGTAGTCGTAGAGATTGAGCACCGGCGTGCCGGTGATGGTGCCCGAAGGAAGCACGCTCAGCTCCGCGAAGCGATTGCCCGCGCGAAGGTCGAAGTCCAGCCGCCGACCCGTGAAGCGATAGGGATTGTGCGGAGCGTGCGAGGACTCGCACGACGGCGGCGCATGATTGGGCGCGGGATAACACGGAAGCCCCAGCCCCTTGAACGCGTCCACGTCGGCGGCCACGTCGAGAATGTTCGCGGTCCCTTCCGGAGAAGCGCAGCTCGCATTGGTAATGTCGCAGGCATACAAAGTTCTGTCCGCCAGGGGATTGAACAGGCCCTTGAAGCAGTCCACCGTGGCGGCCACGTCGGCGATGTTCACCTGCCCGTTCACCACCACCTCGCCCCACGTTCGCGTCGTGGCCGTCATCGTCGCCGAGCGAACTCCGGCCGGGTTCACGAACCACACCTGGTACGTCGTATCGGGACGGAGGTCAGCTGCGGATTTGCTTCTTTGGCAGCATTGCGACGCCATAGGCGTATATTCCATCTTCTGCGCCATTTTGGAAACGCTTCATCACCCGCTCCACCGGCCAGATCATGCTACCATCATTCAAGACCAATTGCAGACTGACGGGATTTTGCGGATCGCTTTCGTCAACTTTCCAATGACCGCCCGCAAGGGTTCGAATTGTTTCTCCAACGTATGCGCCGAGTGCGAACAGCTTTGCACCGACTTGGTCGTGCAAAAGACCTCCTGGCAGGGCTTTCCCATCGTTGACGCTTTCGTCAAAAAACCGATCGATTTCCTTGAGGCTGGTCAGCGAAAAGTCCGCACGATAGCCGGAACCGGTAAGCGCTGCGGCTATCTTTTTCGCCGATTGTTGTGCATCTTGAATTATGGTTGGCATGCAATTAACTCGCACCAAATGAATCCAGCACAAAGGCTATTTCTGCGCCCGCTTTGTTTTTCTCATTTGTTTCTTCGGTTTGGATGGTTTCTCGGCCTTCGGTGTGTCGCCGGGCAACGGATCACATGCCATAAACGCCCACACCAGCGCCCGGCCAATTTCTAGGGCCGAAGCACCGGGGGGAAGATGCACCTTGCCAGCCTCAATCCCTTCGTCCATGCTTCTTGGCCCCAAGCTGCGCCACGGCGTAATCTGATAGCCCTCTTGAGACCAGTCTACACCGCAGCCCTGTGTGATTCGTTTGAGCGCGCTCCAACTCTTTACCCCTACAGCGCCTAGGATTGGGCTACGGGGGAGATATTCCCAATCTACTGGGTGTTCAACCCCTTGCTTAGAGCCAGCAAGCAATCGCAACACCAGCTCACCCTTCTCCGCGGGCGAGGCCACTATTGGCAACGAATCGCAATCACCAATAGACAACCAAACCCCTGCAGTCGTCTCATGTGCGGACACGCCGAATAGCCGCAGATTGGACTGGTACATCTGTACCGATCGCCGTTTCGCTATTCTACTTGAAAAAGCGATAATTTCACTCCTCTCTTACGCGCATAAGCTCCAAGCTCATCGAGCACCCTGCGCTGTTCCGCTCTCAATGTATCAGGCGGGATCGCAAGGTCGAGGGCACGCATTTCAACTTGGTCTTCGCGAACGACAGTTCCCCCAAGTCTCCCACTCTTGAAGTCTGCGACTTTATCGATATAACCTCTGACCCTCGATTCCAGCTTCCTTAAATCGCAACCTGATTCTCTGTTTGACTCCGGCTATTAAGTACGGTAGTTGTTAGGTTTTACGCGATTCGAGGAAGGAGACGCGAAATGCCTGACAACCGGAACAAGCGGCCCATGCCGGCGGTGATGGATGTGGCCACGTTTCATG
>JACQFE010000017.1 GCA_016200265.1 Planctomycetota bacterium
TCGAAGTGCGACTTTTCGCATTCCATTCGCGCCGGATTCGTGCTCAGTTTGCGCATGTCAGAATTTTCATTCCGATTTGAGGCAATTCGCCGCGTGCCGAGTCCTATCATTCAATAGACCGCCGACGGATTGGCCGCCAGCGACAACGATAGATTGATTAGGAGCAAGATCATGACCGACGAAAAATGTCCCGTATGCAACAGCGAAATGAATCAGCCCAAGAGCGTCAATGTCGAGGGCAAGACCATCAATGTGTGCTGTGATGAGTGCGCGACGGAAGCGAAGAGGAACCCATCCAAATTCGCGAGCGGAAGCTTTGGAATTTCCGGTTCAACCTACAGTTCCAGCGCAGGCTCGAAAGTGGGCGCCAGCGCCGATTCGGGTGCTGGATTCGGATCGAAGCCGTCGTCGCCGAAGACGCGATAGATCGCCCTTTTTTCTTACGATGTGCAAAAGGGTCGGGCAACCGGCCCTTTTTTTGCGCGTCGCGTCCAAGTTTGCAACTATGTTGACGGACGATTCATTGAAACGGGTTGGTTCCGGCCTCCATGATCCCCGGAGCATCCCATGCCAATCGACGATGCGAAGCCCATCGAAGGACGGCGAGCATTCCCGCATGTTCACAGGAGGCCAGAAGAAGTTCTTCGTCGGTGCAGTCTTCAACTTTCTTTCCGAACGCACGTGCGGGAATTTGCCGCGCGAACACCCCTCGCTCTTCTGACGTCGTATTGCCAGCCGAGTTTGTTCCGCGTCGCTCCTGTTCGTATCGAAATCGCCACAAGAAACCATGCACCTCGGCCAGCTTGATTTCGACCGAGGTGAAACATTCGAGAGGAGCATAGGCGGCCAAGGTCGAAAAATCCACCATGCCTTCGCCGCTATTAATCTGCTGGAAACCTGTAGCGCCACCCACAAGGGGTGGCGCT
Organism: Planctomycetota bacterium; assembly: GCA_016200265.1. Classification (GTDB taxonomy): domain Bacteria; phylum Planctomycetota; class Phycisphaerae; order UBA1845; family UBA1845; genus JACQFE01. Next base: position 927 of record JACQFE010000017.1, read on the forward strand.
ACATCACGACGAGAAGCGTCCGTTTTTTTCAACATTCCGCTGGAGTGGAACAACCAGCACAACGCGCAATATCGACCCCAGATTTCTCGAAGCCGTAGCTGCAATTCCAATTCTGAATACGCGGCCGCCACGATCGGATCGATGAGTGTTTCACGGAAGCGTTCGACGCGGCGCGGCGCTGGAATTTGAATCTCGTGCTGGTGGATTGGAAGTCCACGGCGTCTGGCATCGAGCCGTCGCAGGAGTGCGAGATTGGCCTGCACCGTGAGCGCCATTTCACGAATTTCCCCGGCCGGACGCAAACCGGGTCGATCCGGCGCGTGGACAGGAAGGGACACTTCGCTCTTTGGGTTCATCGAGCGATTGTACAGCGTGTCAATCAAGCACGCAGCGCCTTGAATCCAACTCATCCGCCAATTGAAAAAGCTTCATTCCTATGTGGGACCGACATTCTTGTCGGTCTTTTTCAGGAGAAAATGGCACGTTGACCGACTGGAAAGTCGGTCCCACATTGTTTCATGACGTGCTGTTGGCCGAATAATCGTGGATGCTGCGGAGCCGCGAGTGTATTACTGAGGACCGCTCATGAATGGAATTATGGATTGAGCATCCACCGAATCGACATTCCCGTTGGAATCCGCATCGAAGTGGAATAAACAAACGTCCGAATCGCCCGACGAATCCGAGAAGCAGTTTGAGAATTGAGCGAGGTCGCGAAGATCAATATCCCCATCGCCGTCGCCGTCGCCGATCACGCAGCCACCCCGACAGCGCGGGCAAGACGAACCCGGGCACGGTAAATCGCCACAGACAATCGAGCCCTTGCTGCTTGAACACAGGTCCCGCGTAGCGCCGTAAAGGCAGAATCCATTGACGAAGCACGTAACGGTCGGCGACAAATCGCAAGTGCCCGCCGGTGTTGTCGTCGGGCACAGATCGCTGCAATTGGTTACGCCGTCCCCATCGAAATCCTGACTTGCATCGCAATCATCAGGTACTCCGTCGCCATCGCAATCCTCGTCGCAACCGTCCGGCACACCATTGCCGTTGCAATCCGCGCAGGAGGAGTCTCTGGGCGCACAATCGCGGAGATCGCAAACGTCGGCGATGCCGTTGCCGTTGCAGTCCGGCTCGCATTCATCGGGAACGCCGTTGGCGTCGCAATCGGCGCTTCCTCCACATGGGCTGACGCACCCCGCGCATGACACGTCACAAGCGTCTTGCACGCCATTTCCGTTGCAGTCGAGAAAAGAAAGGGCCGGTCCGATGGAAAGGATTTCCACCTTGCCCGGTGTACCGGGCTTGAACAATCCGAGCGCCACACTGCTCGGCGCGGGTCCGACATTGGCCTCAAAGCGAAAATTGTACAAAGTGCTCCAACGCAGCGCATTAGCGAACGAATTCACAATAAAGTCTTCCGTGCGCCACGAAACTGAAAGCGTCTCAACTGTCGACGCCCAATCGTTTCCGCGCCAAGGCTCACCGCTGTGATAATCCACGTCGTGAAAGCCGATGTTGCGCACGATCGCTCCAATCGGCAACGGAATGGTAAAAATGCCCATCGATCGATCGGAGTTCACGTTCTCGATCGCGTATTCGTAACGCCAGTAACCGTCACCCAGATTGCTGGCCTTGCCCGCTACGAGAAACAGGCCTTCGTCGGGCACTCGCGCTTCCACAAGCACGACAAGCGGATCGGCGTCCTTCCATGCGTAGATCGCGGGCTTATCGGAATACGTCACGACACCGGCAATTTGAGCATCAAATGTGTCTGCGGGGTTAGGTGCGACCGCGACAGGACGATAGGCGAGATTATTTTCACCCGCGCCCGCGAGCGCGTCATCAGGCTGGACATAATGAGCCTGCATGAAGTACGTCGCTCCATTGTTCGCAGCCGGATCGAGATCGGCATGATGCACCTGAATCCGTTGATCGATGGTCGTCTGCGGCGTCACGTGCGACGGCGGATTCGGGAATTCGCCGGTGAATGCGTTAATTTCAGATGATGGCCCCGTGTTCACGCGGTCGCCGTTGATTCCTGAGCTATTGGAATCGGAGCATCCTGATCGGAGTTCGTTGCTGACCAAGTTCGGTTGCACGCATTCAACTCCACAAGCACCGGAAAGATTACCGGCCGGAAAATTGTGCTTGCACCAAGAGGTCCCAATTTGCTCAAAGCGACCGTTGAGCAGCCGAAACATGCCTTGACGGATCACGGCATGGTCGTTGGTATTCCCATCCCATCCGGCCGGTGCGTCGCCGCGATTGCAGACGTTGGTACCAATCGAGAACGCGTCAATGCGAGCAGCACCCGTTCCGACGCTATCATAGTTGTTGACGCCGGAAATGTTCGTCACAATGATGTCCGGGCCGGCAATCGCGAGTCCTGCGGAAAACGTTGAACCGATTATCGCGATGCGGAAAACGCGATTAACTATGTTGTAACTGCGTTGTTTCACCCCGGCTCCCCTTCCAGACGAATCTTAACCCCTCATGGTACGAAATTCCTTACATTCGACTCAAGCCATCACATGGAGACACTAAAACCGCGATTTCAGTGTCAAAAGTGGATTTTGCTTTCCGCCGATAATTCTTGGTTACGTTCCTTGCGCCAAGGATTTCGGGGCGCCGATGATTCGATCGATCCACAAGGCGATATGAACGCATCCGCATCATTGCCGTTGCCATTCACTCCGAACCTCCCGGCCGAATCGAATGCGCATTCGCCACACGGTCACTTGCACGACGCGGCGCGATGGCAGGAAACATTGCGGCGATTCTACGGCCGCGTTCGCCATGCCGATCGTGGCCGATGGGTGGACTATTACTATGTTCGTATCATTGAACGATTGAAGGAAATGATTCCCGCGGGCAGCCGAGTGCTGGATGTTGGCTGCGGCACGGGCCACCTGCTCGCGTCGCTCGAACCCTCTTATGGCGTGGGCATCGATCTCAATGAAAGCGTAATCAGCGAAGCGAGAAATCATTACCCGATGCAGCGATTTGAAGCACTGGGGGCCGAGCAGGTCGGACAGCTCGATGAAAAATTTGACTACATCGTCATCTGTCAGGCTCTTGGCGAGATTTATGACTTGCAGGCGCTGTTCCGTGCCTTGCAATCGGTTTGTCATTCCCGAACGCGCCTCATCGTCGTGCATTACAGCCGCGTCTGGCAACCTTTGTTGAGGCTGCTGGAGTGGATGAAGATCAAGAGCAAGTCGCCGGAACAAAACTGGGTGCCGACCGATGAAATCGAGCACTTGCTTCGCCTTTCCGGCTTCGAGACCATTCGAAGCTCGGGAATGACCATCGCGCCGTTTTATTTTCCTGGATTATCCGCATTTCTGAACCGGGGCCTGGGAAACCTGCCGTTTGTGAATCAATTCGGCTTGAACAATCTCATTGTCGCGCGCTGCGTTGCACCGCAGGTCATTCAGGCCGATCAACCTCGCAGCGTTTCCATCATCGTGCCGGCGCGCAATGAAGCGGGACATGTGGATTCGATTCTGCAACGCATGCCGCGACTTGCGGAGAAACAGGAAGTGATTTTCGTCGAAGGCGGCAGCACCGATGCGACATGGTGGACGATCCAGCGCGCCGCACGCGAATACACCGGGCCGTTCACGATCAAGACCATGCAACAACCCGGCTCAGGCAAAGGTGACGCGGTTCGCACCGGCTTCGCGGCCGCCACCGGAGACGTGCTGATGATCCTCGATGCGGATTTAAGCGTGCCGCCCGAAGAGTTGACTCGGTTTTATGATTGCCTCGTTCGCGGACAGGGCGAATTCATCAACGGCTCGCGCATGGTCTACATGATGGACAAGCAGGCCATGCGGTTCTTGAATCTGCTCGGCAACAAGTTCTTCGGCTGGATGTTTACGTATTTGCTATCGCAACGCTTCCGCGACACGTTGTGCGGCACGAAAGTGCTGACCCGCGGGGACTACGAACGAATCGCCGCGAACCGGGCTCGATTCGGCGACTTCGATCCGTTCGGCGATTTCGATCTTCTCTTCGGGGCCGCCAAAGCCAACCTCAAGATCGTCGACGTTCCCGTCCACTACAAGGCCCGCGTCTACGGCGAAACCAATATCTCTCGCTTCCGTCACGGCTGGATGTTGCTTCGCATGTGTGTCTTCGCCGCCCGCAAGCTGAAATTTGTTTAGAATCACAGCGCCGGAAGCGTCAGCACCCGGTCGTCTCGCTGGCTCGAGCGCCGGAACTACCAACCAAGCGGAAAAGCTCTTCACAGCGTCTCTTGATGAGCAATCTCCCGAAGGAAATCCGTCCCCGTGATGATGCCCGACAAACGCCCATCCACCGTGACGGGGATCGCATGGATCTTCCGATCCAACATCTTTTGGAGAACCGAGCGCAACGTATCGGCGGGGGCCGCCGTGATGACCTTTTCCTTCATGACATCTTTCGCCGTCCCGGGATCCCGCACGCCGAGGGCAACGGCATCTTCCTGCATGTCCCGGATGCTCGACCAGCCCAGGGCCCGACGTACGTCGCGATCGGAGATGATGCCACGCAGCTCGACGCCTTTTGCCACCAACACATGATGAATATGGTGTTTGTGAAATAGTTGCACGACATCACTGAGTGGGGCCTCCGGTGGCACGCTGAAAACGTGAGCGCGCATAACGCTCTTTACTTGCCGATCCAACATTTGTCGGATGCTCTCGTCATGTGGGGCCAATTCTCCCAGCCAGCGGAGCAGGTCAGTTTGCGAAACGATCGCCGCCAACTTGCCATTGCGCAAGATGGGCAGCGCCCCAAAGCGGTGCTCCAGCATGATTCGGGCGACCTGCCTTGCGTCGTCATCCAGGGAGACACACTTCACCGGGCTGGACATGATCTGTTCGATTCGCGACGGTCCTACCAAATGAGCACGGCCACCGGGGGGAATCGTGGCCATTCGCTCGACCGCAAGCATCCAACCCGTAGAAATGAGAATGTCACGGTCGGAGATCATCCCCACCGGAACGTCATCGCGGACCGCCACAACGTGATGAATTCCAAATTCCTCCATGAGCGTGATGGCTTTGTCGATGGTGTCGGTTGCTTTGGCCGTCCGAACCGGACAGGTCGCGTAATTGATGATTTGCATGACGATTCCTCCGTCGAAAGCATTGACAATCCAGGGAAGGAAAACTGCAAGTCATGTGCCACGACTATCAGAGTACAGGAATTACCCTTATCGGATCCGTCAATTCAAGAAGCCGACTTGTTCTGGACTTATTCTCGCCCCATCGGCGACGGATGAATTGGCCGACAATCATCAGCGCCCCCTTACGACTGTGGTGTTTCACGCAGCATTGTGGAATTTCACACACATTGCATTGATGGAGGCCACGAGTCCGCTCAGCTTTGACGTGACCGTCTTTTGGCTCTATATCTCCGGCATGAATAAGCAGGCGATTTCTCGCCAAAAGTCCACTTGCTTTCGCAGCGCGAGGTTTGGTCGTGGTTCATCGATTCATCAACGAAATTAAGGCCGGAGACCGGCTGGAAGACGAGGTCTTCCTCGTTCGGTCGAAGGATCTGCGCACGACAACGCAGGGTGGAATGTACATTCACGCCGTGCTTCAGGATAAGAGCGGTCAGCTTGTCGCCCGCGCCTGGCAGGCCACTCAACAGATGTTCGACGAAATGCCGGAGGGCGGTTTCCTGCGTTTCAAGGGGCGGGCCGAAAACTACAAGGGAAACCTGCAATTCATCATCGACGCGTTGCGAAAGGCCGAACCGGGATCATACGAATCCGCCGACTTCATTCCCACGACCCGCGCCGATCTGAACGCAATGTGGTCGCGGCTTCGTGAGATTTTGGGTCAGATCAAAGATGCGAACCTCGTGGCGTTAATTCAGGAATTCCTTGCGGACGAGGAGTTAATGACGGACTTTCGCAAGGCGCCGGCTGCCGCCACCATGCACCATGCTTACATCGGCGGGCTTCTCGAACACACTCTGGCCGTTCTCGAACTTGCGCGTCTCGTCGTTCCACGATATCCAATGCTGAGCGTCGACCTCGTGCTCACCGGCGTGTTTCTTCACGACATTGCCAAGGCGCGCGAGTTGTGCTTCGATACGGCCATTAGTTATACCGACGACGGACAATTGCTTGGGCACATTACGCAAGCGGTGATCTTGATTGAGAAGAAATCGGAAGCTGTTGCGGCGAAAACCGGTCGGCCATTTCCGGAGCAAGTCCGCTGGGCGCTTCAGCACATCGTGCTTGCGCACCACGGCAAGTATGAATTCGGCAGCCCGAAGCTTCCGGCGATCCCCGAGGCCATTGTGGTTCACTATCTCGATAACCTTGACGCCAAGGTCCACATGTTCCTCAATGAAATTGAGAACGACAAAGACGCCGCGAGCCGGTGGAGCAACTATAACAAGGCCTTGGAGACGAAGGTGTACAAGCCCGACGTGATGGGCATACGAGGAAAAAGATAGAACTTTTTTGGGGGGAGCGCCGCTGTTAAATCGGCGTCAATGGACGAATGAAGTATACACAAACGACGGAACCCCAGACGGCACAAATGCTCGACGCGATCGGCGTCAAGTCGATGGATGATCTTTTCGCCCCGATTCCCGCGAAATTCAGGCTTCGTGGCGATTTGAACATTCCGCGCGGGCTCAGCGAGATGGAAATGCTGCGCGACGCCGAATCGCTCGCGACGAAGAATCGACACGCCGGCGAGTTGGTATGCTTCCTCGGCGGCGGCGCGTACGATCACTTCATCCCCACCGTCGTCGATGCCCTCTCCACTGGCCAAAGCGAGTTTCTTACGGCTTACACGCCCTATCAGGCCGAAGCGTCACAGGGAATCCTGCAACTCTTCTATGAATTTCAAACGATGGTGTGCCTGTTGACCGGCATGGACGTCGCCAACGCCTCGATGTACGAATTTACCACCGCGGCAGCGGAGGCCGTCGTAATGGCCCGTAGCATCACCGATCGCAGCAGCGTGCTCGTCGCCGACACCGTGCATCCCGACACGCGCCGCGTGATTGAAACCTATCTCGCGCAACTCGATCTCGAGTTGGTCGTTATTCCGAGCAAGTCGGGATTGATCGATGAGGCCGCGATGGCTGATCTGATCTCGGATTCGACGGCCGCAGTTGTCATGCAGTCTCCGAATTTCTATGGCTGCGTCGAACGATTGGATCGAGTTATTCCGCGAATCAAAGAAAAGGGCGCGCTTTCTATTGTCTGCATGGACCCGATTTCGGGCGGCGTTTTGAAGACGCCGGGTGATCTTGGTGCGGACATCGTGGTCGGCGAAGGTCAATGCCTCGGCGTACCGTTGCAATATGGCGGGCCTTATCTGGGCCTACTCGCCACACGCGAAAAATATCTGCGAAAGATGCCCGGTCGCGTCGTCGGCATGACCACCGACAAAGACGGCAAGCGCGGCTTCTGCCTCGCTTTGCAAACTCGCGAGCAGCACATCAAACGCGAACGAGCGACGAGCAACATCTGCACCAATCAGGGACTGCTCGCGATCCGTGCGGCCGTGTACATGGCCGTCATGGGGAAAAACGGTATCGCCGAGGTCGCCTCGCAATGTTTCGACAAGGCCCATTACGCCGCCGATCGAATCAGCAAGATCAAGGGATTCGAATTGGCGTTTCCCAAGGCCCCGTTCTTCAAGGAATTCACCGTCCGCACAACTCGCGACGTGAGTCGTGTCATGGAAGCCTGCCGTCAGCGCGGCATACTGGCCGGAGTTCCGCTCAGTCGCTTCGACAACGAAACTACCGAACCGCAATCAGCCAACAAATTAAGCGATTGCTTCCTCGTGGCCGCCACCGAAAAACGCACGAAAGAAGAAATCGATCGGCTGGTCGACGGACTGCAAGCAGCATGATCGTGGCAAATTGGCGATTTGGAAACGAATTGCCAATTTCCGATTTCCAATTGCCAATTTGGGGATCGTCAGTTCCTCCAATCACCAAAATCGCGGAATCTTGGATAAATAACTTTTGCGGCGCTCGATGAAATTGAGATTTTCGTAGAGCGCCCTTTTTTGGTATGTCAATGACACTTTCAAATGGGTTCGTTTCGCAAAGTATAATTTTCCAAGTGTCATGATATGGCACTCTCTTGCGAATTTCCAATTGCCAATTTCCGATTGCCGATTTGGGCCAAAGATCGAAGAGCGAATGGCGAAGTTCGAAGCAATGAGGCAACGGACAACAAAGGCTTTCGGGATTGGAGTCGGGAGAATTGGCGGCAATGTGGGAGAGTTGGTTTCATCTGTAGGAATAATGTGCGGGGTGGTTGATGAAAATCATTTTTTCATGAACATGTGCCGGGACAATGGGTTGGATGCGATCTGAAATGGTTCGCAGGCAAGAAATTCTGCCCCAGATTGCAAATGGCGGAACCTGAGCCGCCTGGTCCAATTTCGCCTACACCTTCGCAATGCAATCAATGGCCGGGAGCAGTTGAATTCGCCCCGGCGGATATGGCTCGGTTGATCAAGTCGTAGAGGCGGTTCGTGACCTGGAGATATTCTGATTGCTCCGGACCATCGAATCCAAGATCATTCCAAGAACCCATTCCGCCAAAGACCCACGCGGCCTGACTACACGCAAGCAGCCGCGCTCCCCGCAATGTTAGCGCACCTCCGGGCGCCAAGTCGCGGTGAAATACGGCGGTCAATGGATCTTGCGCCGAGAGACATGCCCGCGCTTGTGCAAAGCGATCCGCGAAATACTCAAGGTCATGCCGTCTGGCGAACGACTCGATTTGAGTTAACGTATCCAGTAATTGCGTTGATACGTCTGAGTCGATCTCTTTGTGACGGCCTGTCTGAACTTGCGTTGACATCCCGAAATATTGAACTTGCCAGATACGCTGATTTGGGGCTTTGCGATCACCTACATCCCATGCCGATTCCCAACATTCCGACCGTCCGCGTCTACGAACGGAGATCATCCAACGACCTCCGCCGCCTACCAAGCCCGCCAACATGCGATCGGAAAACTGTTGATCGTTCGCATCAAGATGCACGAGCATTGCACTTTCGGCGCCTTCGCGGATCATCAATTCCAACCAATCGTCGGGCGTATGTGCGACAACTTGCCGTTGATTCGTGCGAAACAACCATGCCCGCTTAGTGTGCAGAAAATGTACAAACTCGCAGAACTGGCATGTGGAATGATCAAGAAAGAAGGGCTTTGATGCGATTCCCCGAATCCTTGCGTTCAGGTGACACGTGAGCGCCACAATTTGAGCAGTTGGACCCACCATTGACGCATCTTAATGGAATTATGCGGAATGCGAGTGATTCCAAATTCGTAGTTGCTGCAGGTCCCTCAGGTTTCGTTATGCGAACGTTGGGGCAACGCTACATGCTTGCCTTAATCATCTGGCAGATCGCGCTCGTCGCGGTGGAGCGGTTGAGGGTGTAGAAGTGGATGCCGGACACGCCTTCGCGGAGCAAATCCAAACATTGCTGGGTCGCGTGGTACATGCCGAGGTGGCGGACAGCCTCGGCGTCGGTTTCGACGGCCTCCACCTTTTGCAAAAGAGCCTTGGGGATTTTCGCTCCGCACATTTCCGTGAACTTCTTGATTTGCTTGACGCTGAGGATGGGCATGATGCCGGCGACAATCGGAACGCGAATCCCGGCTCTCTCGGCCCGCTCGCGGAACGAAAGAAAATCCGCGTTGTCGAAGAAAAGCTGGGTGATGAGAAAATCCACACCGGCATCAACTTTGCGTTTGAGGTTTTCCAAGTCGGCCTCGCGGCTCGGCGCTTCGGGATGACCTTCCGGATAGCACGCGGCAGCGATGCAAAAGTTGTCGCGTCGTTCGCGAATGAATGCCACCAGCTCGGATGCATATCGAAACCCGCCTTCGGTGGCGACAAATGATTTCTGACCTAAGGGAGGGTCGCCGCGCAGGGCAAGCACGTTTTCGATATGGTGGCTCTTTAGTTCATCAAGCACGTGAGCGATTTCGCTACGGTCCGCGCCGACGCAAGTAAGATGTGCCATCGGCTCGATGCCGAGGTCGTTCTTGATTCGCTCGACGAGGTCAATTGTCTTCCGCCGTGTGGCCCCGCCCGCCCCATACGTCACGGAAACATAGGTCGGTGCGATCGGCTTGAGCGCCTCGATTGTCTTGTACAAATCCCAGAAGCCAACGTCGTCTTTGGGTGGGAAAAATTCAAATGAGAGCGTGGGTCGGCCACCGGCCTTGAGCTGATCAGAAATGCGCATCATTCTTCGATCCGCCATCGGCGGACTGGGCGCGGAAGGATTTGAACCTTCGTAGGCTTACGCCAACGGGTTTACAGCCCGTCCCCTTTGGCCACTCGGGCACACGCCCTACTTCGCGACGCTACCATACGGGTGTGCGGGCGGCTGTCAATCCGAACATCAAGCGCCTCCGCCGAATCCGGCATTCGAGCCATCAGCGCCGGCAACGGACTGATCAAATTTCCAAATTCCAATTTCCCAAGGGGCGTTTCTTTTTCGCAACTGGAAATCGGCAATTGGCAATCTGATCTCAAATTTGAGATTTCAAATCGAATGATTCGGCTTCCAATGGGCGAAGTTCAATCAGTGCCGCTCGAATTCGCCGAATGCTCGTGCCGCCTCATACCTGCCGCGCCCCACCGACTCGTTGAGCATCGCGAGCACGCCACGCACGGTGCGCACTCCAATTTCGCCCGTCCATGCCAGTGGACCCTTGGGATAGTTCGTTCCCTTCATCATCGCGAGATCAATGTCTTCACGTGTGGCCACACCTTCATCGAGCGCCAGACCGGCCTCATTGATCACCGCCGCCAGAATCCGCGTGAACACATATTGCTCCGTGCTTCCCAATTGAGAACCGCGAGAATTTCCTTTTCGGATTTCGCCGTCCTCCTTGCCAAGGGAGACCACAGGGGGTTTCACGGTACTGCAATCGGCACTTGCTCGCGTCGCGAACGCACGAATGGCATCCGCGAGGAGCGGTGACATCAAGAAGCTTTTTCGATCGACCATGTACGCGGGCAAAGGCGGATCGCGGTCATACGCATAGAATCCGCGACCAGTCTTCCGGCCAAGACATCCCTTCGCGACGAACTGCTTTTGAATTTCGTGCGGCTCGAAGCGTGGATGCTGGTTCATCTGCTCCCATACCGAAGTGCTCACCGCGAGATTCACATCCAGCCCCACAAGGTCCATCAACTCAAACGGACCCATCTTGAAGCTGCCGCAGCGACGCATGATGCCGTCAATTTCATCGATGCCGGCCACTCCCTCGCCAAGAAGTCGCAGCGCCTCGAGGTAATATCCCCGTGCGACGCGATTGACGATGAAACCCGGCGTATCTTTCGCGCGAACGGCCGTCTTCCCCCAGGCGACTGCCGTGTTGAATGCAAAATCAACGGCCGATGCGTCGCTCATATCGCCCGCGATGATCTCCACCAAGGGCATGAGCGGCGCGGGATTGAAAAAGTGCATCCCGATGACGCGACCTGGATTCTTCACGGCCTCTGCAATCTTGCTCACTGAGAGCGAGGATGTGTTCGTCGCAAAGATGGCAGTCGGCGGCGCAGCGGCCTCCAATTCGCGGATGACTTTTCGCTTGATCTCAAGGTCTTCAACAATGGCTTCGATCACGAGTTGCACGCCGCCGAGATCGCTGAATGGAGTTCCGGTGCGGATTCTCTTCATTGACGCATTGCGTTCGTCCGGCGTCAGTTTCCCCTTCTCCACCAGCCGATCGAGGTTCTTCTGAATCCCCTCAAGTCCGCGGGCCATAAATTCAGGTTTCACCTCAAGCAGCTGCACATCGCAATCGTGCAAGGCCGCGACCTGAGCGATTCCCGCTCCCATCGTCCCGGCCCCAATGACAGCAATCGAATTCACTTTCTGCATGGCCTAAAGACTAACCCAAGCTAGATGCCTTCGCGACGTTTGAAGATCTTTTCGCGGGGGCGGCGCGGGTGTGCGCTGGGTTTTGCATTCCCAAGTTTCTGAAGTCACGGCTTTATGCTCGAATTCCCCTCGACGCCCCGTCAGTGGGGATTTGACTCGCCAACTGACTAACTTGGGTTAGAACCGTCTGAGAACATCGCTGCAACAATAATGCCTGTTGTCGCAACTTGCGACAGCAGGCTGTTCCTTTTTGAAAACTGCCCAAGAGATTGACAGCCCGCGCTGGAGGCCTCGTAAAGGGACACAGTGGCTCAGCTCAGTGCAAGGCGAATGGTGCGGAGATGAGTCCGGAGTTTGGCTCGTCGTGTGCCGCGCGCTCTTCGGGCTTCTTCAAGTTGTATCGCCGCAGCTTGCGCTCCTTTGGGGTGATGGTCCCGCCAGCACTGTCGACAGCGGCGCGCGGCCATTCGCTCCGCGACGATCGCGGGGTAGCCGCAATGGGGACAATGGATAAATGCTGCCGACATTGAAGACCTCAATTTGACTCAGCGGTTGGCAAGCGTGCTTTCACCTGATCCAAACGCCGATCTGATCCATGTTTCTTTTGTACAATTCAATCTTCCGGAGCGCCGCCGTTTGTACGCTCCGACCATCACTCATTTCTCTAATAGACGGCCGATATGCGCCTTTCGTTTAGTAACTTGCATCTTCTTACGAAGGATTTTTCCGTCCGGAGGGATTGCGCGTTTGCTCCCAGCTTTCGCAGTGAACCAATTGGCACGCGGCCCGCTGAATCCCGGCACAAATCCGACGATTTCGGACAATAAGAGAACGCCATCCTGCTTTCCGATCGGCATGATATCCTTCGACAGCGGCGCTTCCTTAAATTCCTGATTCGAAATAAACGCGTCCGCCGGCGAAGAGTCGTCCATCAGATCACTGTCATCGTTCGTGTGATTCAGTCCAAGCAGATGAGCGGCCTCATGGGATGCGATGTTTCCGATGGCCAGTCCGAGTTCCGACGGCGTCGGCGTCCCCGTAAATTGATCAGGAGTAAACGTCTGCGTATAGATAATGGAGTCGTCGCAGCAATCGGCGTCGTACAAGTCAACATCTTCGGAAAGCCCGTAGGCTTCGCGGCTGAAACCGCCGAAAAAAACCGTCGAGAAAGCTCCGCTCGGCGGCGGATCATCGCTCGTCACCGTGATTACGTTGAATCGCTCGTAATTCTGGCGAATTGTGTCAACGATTGCGTTCTTGATGATGTCCGTCTTGCCCGCGTACACCGGCGCGATGTCGGCCGCATCGAATGGGGACAGGACGAACGTGCCCAGGACCGGTGAATTCACCTGACCGCCGTTGAATTTCAGCAATATTGTCTGGGATTCCGGCTGGGGCACGCTTGCAATGTGATTCAGCACGATGTCGGCGTGGTAGGCCCCGAGCAAATTCGTCGAAGCGGCGAAGGCGGAATGCGTGACAACAAGATAATACGGGTTGCCCGCATGCCGCACGACGAAATCGATGTGCGAATCGAGCGAAAAATCCGATACGTCGTCGTTTTCATACGTCAGACGGCCCTTGTTATCGAAGACCGCGATCGAGGTATCGAGAGTGGATCCGAAGGCCGATGCATTGATGACCAGGTGATCGCCCGGCGCCATCGCGCCCAGAAGATAGACATCGAGGTCGGAATCGGACGCCACCATTCCCTGAAGGTGCGCCTCCCCGTTCGCGAAAACGACAACAACGAAATCCGCGAAAGTGTTGTTTGGCTCGCCGGAGGTTTTTCCGAGCGGACTGCCGATGGTCGTGTCGACATTTCCGTCGATCACGGAAGTTGCGATCGGAACGCCTATGCAGCCGGAAAGACTGAGTGAAATCTCGCACGAAATCATGTAGGCAACCGCCCAACCAGTGCCGCGCTCAAAGTTTGAGTACTTGAACATTTGGATTCTCCCACAATCCGAGTCGGATTGCGGCTCGGATCGCCTTCGACCTCAGTTTGCGAAGCGGGAGTATGGTACGACGTTATTTGACTTAGACAATCGGGACCACGATGCGTCGCACGACGCGCCACACGTCCAGCGAACCGTGGACCTTGTTCATCGACTCTTTGTGGAAATATCTTTCGTATCGTCATGTGCGAAATCTTTGCATTGCGTCTAATTTGAATCGCGAGGATGACCACGTTCCGGACCCAGGGCGCATGAGCTGAAATACAATTCCTGCCGGGCCGGCTGTCCCGAGAGCGATCGTGCTCCGAATCGCTCACGCGAGGTCAGACGCTCAATGTTCTTCTGCGCAACGGCCGCGTCACCACCGACGGAGTCAAGCAAGTATTGCACCGAATCCTGATGCCCGATCGGGAACACATCGCTGTACAGCGGCGAGTCCTGAAATTCTTGGTCTTGTAGCAATTGCCTCAGGCTTGCGGTCACGTCCATGATGTCCGGAGGATTCGCGGTGTGGACGAGCCCTTCAAGATGCCCGATTTCGTGACTCGCGACATTGGCCAGTGCCTGAGCCATCTCCGACGCGCTCGGCCGAAGCACCATGAACGCTTTGAACGTATCCGTAAAGACGATCGCCTGCTGCGCCACTTCGGAGTTGTATTCATCGACCGTCGCGGCGACACCGAGCAAGGCCGCATCGAATGTGCCGAAGTGGATGCGGCTCATCCGGGTGCTCGCTTGCGCGCCCTCACTAGTGCTGAGGATGCGGACGTTATAGCCTTTGAAATGCTGGCGAACGCGACTGACGATCTCGGCGATCATTTCATCCGTCGTCCCCTGGAACGATGGATCGATGGATGCGGCGTTGAACGCGGGAACGTCGATCGGAGGGCGCGTGCCGATCTGCACGGACCGACCGGCGCTGAAATCCAGAATGATGTCATCAGGACGCGGTGCCGGGACTTGTCCCACGGGGGTGGTCGATACAGTCAATTCATATCCGCCCGAGGAGTTGAAACCAGGCGTCGAGGTCATCGCGATCAGGCAGGATCGCGAATCGCGGCGCAGGATAAGATCAATGAACGGGCCGTTCTTTCCCATATAGACGTTGCGATGATCGTTGATGAGAAGGGAGTCCCCGTTTTCATCAAGAAGGGCGATCGCGCCTCTGAGTCCGTTGGATACGGAGACCGCGACCTTCACATGATCGCCCGCGGAGACCGGGCCAAGATCGTATACGTCAATATCACTGGCATCACTGAGGTTGCCACTGATGACCTGCGGCTGCGCGCTCATGTCAACTTTCTCGGCCAATGCGAGCACGTCGTTGGCCCCGGCTTCGATGACCGTTGGCGTGGATGGTGTGACGGATGAACCGAGCGTGGACGGCGGAACGGGAAGGCCGCCGCCGTCAAATGAGCTTCCGCAATGTGATTGGAGGATGGACAGCGGAATGAGAATCAGGCGCGCGGCATTGGCCGCTTGCTTTCGATTGAGTTGCACAGCTTTCCCCTCGTCAGGCGGATTTGCCGAGCGCGGTTTCGCGCCGACCCTGCGGGATGAAACGGCTCGCGGGAGATGACTGCGGCCTATGCATCGACCACCCTCGCCGGGCGATCGACGCATCGACTTTCCCCTCACGCTCCACTGTGCTTCTCTCTCCTCGGAATGACTTTACGATAGGTTCGAACGGTTTGCGGTTGGTGATTTTCCAGTGAAAGAGGATTTGCCTGTCTCGCTGTTATTTTGGGGCTGTGACAATTATTGGACAGGGACAATTCTCGATGCGATACTCGCGAAGCTAGATTTCAAGGGGAATGAAAGTCCCTATTGTCGTTTTGATTGCGCTTGTCATTCTGAGCCCCAGCGGGCAGGGGCGAAGAATCTCGAATCCGAGATGCTTCGCTACGCTCAGCATGACGGCAACCAACGAGCAGGTTTTGATAAGAGGCTGAGCCGAGGAAAGCATGAGCATTCTTGTTAATCGCGACACGAAAGTGATCTGTCAGGGCATCACCGGAAAGGCCGGTGCGTTTCACGTTACGCAGTGCCTCGCTTATGGCACCAAGATGGTCGGTGGCGTGTCGCCGGGCAAAGGTGGGTCCAAGTCCGAACACGGGCTGCCCGTGTTCAATACCTGTCATGACGCCGTGAAGCAGACCGGTGCGGGCGTGTCCATGATCTTCGTCCCGGCGGCATTTGCGGCCGATGCGGCGATGGAAGCCGCGGATGCGGGTTGCTCGCTTGTAGTCCTGATCACGGAAGGAATCCCCACGCTCGACATGGTCAAAGCCCGTGAGTTCCTCGACGAAAAGCAAACGATGTTGATCGGGCCGAATTGTCCGGGCATCATTACTCCGGGCGAGTGCAAGATCGGCATCATGCCCGGCTATATCCACAAGCAGCGACAACCGGGAACGAAAACGGTTGGCATCATCTCTCGCAGCGGGACGCTGACCTATGAGGCCGTCTGGCAGTGCAGCTCACACGGCCTGGCCCAATCGACGTGCATCGGCATCGGGGGCGATCCGGTGAAGGGCCTGAATTTCATCGAGCTGCTCGAACGTTTTGAAAAGGATCCCGAAACCGATGCGATCGTGATGATCGGCGAGATCGGCGGCAGCGACGAGGAAGGGGCGGCCGCATTTATCAAGAAAAGCGTCCGAAAGCCGGTGGTCGCGTTCATCGCCGGTCAGACCGCGCCACCCGGTAAACGTATGGGGCATGCGGGCGCGATCATCAGCGGTGGCGAAGGCACGGCCGCTTCGAAAATCGCCGCCCTCAAGGAAGCCGGGGTTACGGTGTGCGATTCACCCGCCAAGATTGGCGAAAGTATCGCGGCCTTGGTTGCCCGCTGACAAGAATCCCGAACCGTCAATTTGGAATTGGAAAGAGCCGACGAAGGGATTTGAACCCTTGACCTCAGCTTTACGAAAGCCGTGCTCTACCGCTGAGCTACGTCGGCGGAAACGCGATGACTTTTACGGGCGTCAGACGGCTGCGTCAAGTCGAATCGGCTTGCGATGACTGTGTTTCGCTTGCAGAACCGCCATCCAAATCTTTGGCGCAGCCGGCGAGCGCAATTCGAGTCACTTTTTCATACGTCGTCGCGAGAAATCCGATCAGTGGGAAGCCGCCTCGCTCAAACGGTGAAGAACCGAGTTTTTCGAGAATCTCCAGCGACTTTTCAGGCGGCTTGATTTCGATCGCGATCGAATCTAGCGACGGATCGGCGGACCAGAAATCCGTGTACTTGGAATCGTGTGCTTGATGAGCGTCACTCATTGTGTCGTCTCCATCTTGCCGTCATTCTGAGGTCGCCAAAGGCTACCGAAGAATCTCGGACTCGAGATGCTTCGCTCCGTTCAGCATGACGATTGCCGTCCCCGTTTAGTTTCGATTGCATTTCGCTCTTTGCCGATCACTGTTCGCCATTTGATAACCCAATTCGATCTTCGCCCATCGCAATTCGACATTCGCTATTCCCCAATTGCGTCTTGTGACAACGTGATCAAGTCTCGGAACTGGTCTGTGGAAAGCTCGGTCAGCCAGGCCTCTCCGCTGCCGATCACCTGGTCCGCGAGCTGTCGCTTTTGCTCGAGCATCGCATCAATTCGTTCTTCGAGCGTTCCAAGGCACACCAGCTTATGAACCTGCACTGTGCGATTCTGCCCGATGCGATGGGCGCGGTCCGTGGCCTGATCTTCGACGGCCGGGTTCCACCAGCGATCGAAGTGAAATACATGAGCTGCGGCGGTGAGATTCAATCCAAATCCGCCGGCCTTCAGCGAGAGAATCAGTAGCGGCGCATTGTCGCTTGCTTGAAAGCGCTGCACAAGGCGATCCCGTTCGGCGCGACTCGTACCACCGTGGAGGAAAAGAATATTGCAGTCGAGCGTCTTCTTCAGGAATGCGACCAAGAGATCGCCCATTTCTCGATACTGCGTAAAGATCAGCGCCTGATCGCCTTCCGCGATGACTTCACCAAGCATTTCGCCGACCCTCTCGCACTTTCCGCTGCGCTCCGCGAGTTCGCTCGAATCGCCGAGAAATTGCACGGGGTGATTGCAAATCTGTTTGAGTTTCGTGAGCGTGGCAAGGATCAAGCCGCGACGTTGGATGCCTTCTGATTCGGAGACGCGGCGAAGCATGTCGCTGACGACGGCCTCATACAGTGCCGCCTGTTCGCGAGTGAGATTGCAATAGACCTTCATCTCCATCTTCGGCGGCAAGTCAACTTGCACAAGCGGATCATTCTTGAGGCGTCTTAGAATGAACGGTCGGATCAGTGTCCGTAATCGTGCGGCGTGATCAGTGTCATGATGGCGCTCGATCGGGATGGCCATCCGCCGGCGAAAATCCGCGGCCGTGCCGAGGTATCCGGGATTGAGGAAATCCATGATCGACCAAAGTTCGCTCAGTCGGTTTTCCACAGGCGTACCAGTGAGTGCGAGTCGATGCGCGGCCGGGAGCATTCGGACGGCGGCGGCTTGCTTCGCGGCAGGATTCTTGATGCATTGGGCTTCATCGAGGGCCACGCGTCGCCATTGAACGACCGAAAGCTGGTCAAAATCGCGATGCGTCAAGGCATAGGTGCTGATGACAACATCATGTCGCGACGCTTCCTTGACAAAATCATCGCCGGTCAATCGCTCGAGACCATGGTGCACGAGGACTTTCAGGCTCGGCGCGAATCGCTGCAATTCGCGTTGCCAGTTCCCGACCAGCGACATGGGTCCGACTAGCAAAGTCGGGCCGGGCGCCGCGTTGTCCTCGCGCTCGTACAGCAAGAGGGCAATAAGCTGGATGGTTTTCCCCAATCCCATGTCATCGGCAAGGCACGCTCCCACGCCGATTCGCGACATGAACGACAGCCACTGCAATCCGCGAAGTTGATACGGTCTCAAATCGCCTCGGAACTCGCGGGGAGGCGGTACATCACCGAGGGTGATCGAGGCGTCACCGGCGTCGAGCACACTGCTGATCCATCCTTGAGCGCGCACCCCGCCGAATGGAACGCCCAACGCGAAGTCATCGCTTAAATAGCAACGACGCAAGACCTCGAACAGCGTGGCCGAGCCCGAACCCTGCTCGGCAATGAATTTTTGAGCGATATCGATTTCCGCCTGGGCGGCTTCCATCCACCGGCCGCGGAGTCGAACGAGGGGTTCTTTGCTTTCGGCCAGCACGGCCAACTCCTCGCGGGTGAGCGTTTCTTCACCGATCGCGACTTCCCAGTCGTATCGCACCAATTCATTGATCCCGATCCCGCCAAGTGTTCCAGTGGATTGATTGTCATTCGGTTGAAGCGACAGACGCATTCGCGGACGCGGGGCGGACTCGGTCCACCAGTCCGGCGTCCAGATCGCAAAACCTTCCGAACGCAAGAGCGGAGCGGCTTCTCGAAGAAAGAAATACGCCTCGGAAAGCGATACCGTCGCTTCGAGCGGTCCGTCCGCGGCAGCGCAGGCTGTGAGCGGTGAAAAATATTTTGATGCCCGCGCAAGCTCGTTTCTCAAACGCGGAAGCACTGGATCGCTCGACAGCGGAAATTGACCGGCTTGCGGTGATTCGTCTCTCAAGAGATCGGCAGCAACAAAGACGCGCGTCGGGTCTTCGCGATCGACGGTGTGTACGGTCAATCGCCAAAGACCCGTCAGATGGGTCGGCGAAACATCCGCGGGTGCATGAAGTCGAAATCCCGTCAGGAATCGAGGTTGCGCCGCAGGCGAATCGACCCGCGATGTCCATCCCGCGATCATTTCGTGAAGTCGTTCGCATTCGGGCGGCGACGCGTACACAACCGCGGAATTGCCGACAAGTCCTTTCAGCCAAAGCAGCATGGGCTTCGGTTCGCGAGCAGCGGCGCTCATCAACAAGTGGGTGAGATCGTCGTCCTCCATGCAGCGGCGAACCATCGCGTCAACGGTACGCAGAACAAATCCGACGAGAAGTTCCTCGGCGATGGATGGTGATGGTGTGGGCACGACGGCGCAGCACGCCGGCGGCATAGCCAATGCCAGCGCCTTCATGCGAGTGCGAGTCCGCTCATCATAGAGTATAGCCCGCCAATAACTTAGGTATTCGTTGCCCGCACGCATGATAGACGGCACATATCGCTGCGAAATCAGAACTTCGCGGGTAAGTTGGGCCGCAATCGACCAGAATCGCAACGTGTTGCCGAATTGATCTTTATTTGTTCGCGTGTGGGCCTGCCACAAGATTTCGATTGCGTCATCGGGCTCGAATGCAATGGTGGGAATCGTGCAAGGTCGGGCAGTCTCCGTTGAGTCGCCTGCTTCCTGCTCTAGTGTGCCATTCAAAATGACCGCATTGTTTGGCAGGGTGAGAGAAATGGTACGCTCCATGCCTGCAGAAACCGCGAGAGCGTCCCAACATTCTCCGAGCCGTCCCCGCAACTCCTCGTGCCCGATTGCGGGACAATCTTGTCCCTCTCCCTGAAAGGGAGATGCGTTCGGGCTCTTCAGGCCGAACAGGTGCAAATGCGTGCGGTCCCATGTGGCGTGAAGGTGGATTTTGGAATTCGGGTCGCTCAAGCCAGTTGAACCTCGCCAAAAGACGAACGCCGCATCATAGGTGAGATTCGATGATTCGGAAACGGGCTAGGCTTGATTCATGGCGGATTTGATCCTTTGCCACAGTTTATGCGAATATGTTCGGCCTCAAGGCGAAATGAAACGTAGATATTCTTGGTTCATGGTGAATTCCCGTTGAACGATGCGGCCATTCAAATCGCGACGCCGAAACCGTGCGGTTGCTCCGCGCCCGAGCCGCGGCCAATGCCAGTTCTGTTTTCATTGTTGACGGCGTGGATCGCACCACGATGGACTGCGAGAAGAACACAGTCGGCGTCGATTTGGGCGGTATGGATCACACATGCAACGGCGATCCCAAGCATTGGTGTGCTTAGTATCTTTCTCGCTGCAATTGCCCAGCGCGGGGCCCCCAATAGTCTGAAGTATTTTATTGACGAGGTCCAAAGCTATAGCGATACATTGCTATCTGAATTCCGAGACCATCTACTCATTTCAATCTTGGCAGCGCTGGGAATTTATTTTGCGGTCGAATTAATTCATCTGCTTGGGGCTGTGCTCGTTATGCCGTGGGGAGCTCAGGATGAGCCGATGAAGCGAAGTTTCTCGAGTGCCCTTCGACAAGTTTGGCTTCGCACGGTGCACATCGTGCCAGTTACATTGTTAATTGCTTCTACCGCCATCGGGCTTAATCATCTCCACGCGAGCTGGCTAGAAATTCACCCACTTCCCGATGCACCCCCGCATCCATCATATCCGACCCTGCTGCCAAGTGATCCGAATTTCAAGAAGGCAATGGAGGACTATCAGTCCGAATCGGAACAATGGGACAAAATAGCGACACCGATCTATGCAGAACAAGACAAGATACTTGCTATGCGACCTTGGTATTTGCGGCGCCAAGAATTGTTTATCGTACCGACCGTACTATCAGGCATCATTTGGATGGCTTGGGGGTTACTACGAGCGTTAAGCACACTGCGATGTGCTGAACCCCTCGAACATCCGCCACAATGCGAGTTTTGCGGCTACAATTTAACCACAATGCCGGTTGAGGCGCGGTGTCCGGAATGTGGACGTGATATCATTAACTCGCTTGGGTCTGATACTCGTCCTGGATCGCCGTGGGAACATCGAAAGGAAATCGGCCGGGCGCAGGCTTGGTGGCGGACATTTCGAGCGGCCGTTCAGCAGCCGGAAGAATTCGGACTACGCCTCTGCGCCTGCAAGCCGCGAATAGATCATCGAAGCTTCATCGCCTTGCACCTTCCGCTGGTTTTCCTGATCGCCGCAGCGAGCGTGCCGACGGTTTTCTGGATTAAGGCTCTGCAATTCAATACCCCGAATCAAGCTACGCGCGTAGGCATCGAGTTTTTCACGATCGGCGCACCGATCTTCGGATCACTTTGCGCGCTCGCGGCGTTAGCCGTCACGCTGGCTGCGGCCGGGAAGGTCGCTTTCGAATTCGTCCTACGCGACAAGAGAAACCTGCTCTCGGTGTCAATGCAGGCGTCGGCATATCTTATGCCCTATCTTGTCTTCTGGGAATTCTTCGGCGCGGTGACGGGCATCTGGTGCATCTGGCTAATGGATACGCCGTGGATGAAAAGTCTATTTGACACGCGTAACATTAACAGGTTTTTGGTGTGTTTCATGATCTGGTTCATCCCCAACGTCACCATTGGCATTTATCACTTTGTGCTTGTGCGACGAATCACGCGTGCGGCCCGCTGGGCAAATAAGTAATATAACTCCAAGGAAGTCATTGCAAGAGCTACGAGCACATTCGGCGAT
Source organism: Planctomycetota bacterium (assembly GCA_016200265.1). Classification (GTDB taxonomy): domain Bacteria; phylum Planctomycetota; class Phycisphaerae; order UBA1845; family UBA1845; genus JACQFE01. The sequence continues at coordinate 23,121 of JACQFE010000017.1, forward strand.
ATTCGGCATCGCAGAAGCGGTCGGTCATTCCGGCAATGTAATCACAAACGATGCGATGCAGCCCTTCCTCGCCAATGCGATTGGCGAAACGATCGGGCATTTTCTGTGGATCGGCGACAAATGCCGCGAACAATGCTTGAATCATTTCGCGGCCTTGAGAGTCTGTTTGAACGACTGCCGGCGATTGATAGACGCGGGCCGCGAGATGCACCTCAAGTTCCTGCAGTCGGGCTTCGACCTCGGGCGAAAACCCCTGAATCATCGCACGATTCAATGGTTCAGAGTCTGTACCGTACGATGGCGGCATTTGCCGACTGATAAAGTCTACCGCATCCGAAATCAATCGGTTGATAATGCGATCCAAGGCCATTCGACGGATTGCATGGATCGGCAGGCTCTTCGTGATCGCCGGCGCCATCTCAACGGCATCCCGCCAAAGTGGAACATCCATTAAGGCATCCGAGTCCAGCAATCCTGCTCCAATCGCATCTTCAAGATCATGGCAGTTGTAAGCGATGCGGTCGGCAATGGAGCTGATCACGGCCTCAAGTGAATGCTCGCTTTGTGAATTGCTGCTCGGTTCGTCGTAGCGGCTGGAATGGTCGCGTAGTCCGTCCAATGTGCCGCGAGTCAGGTTGAGTCCGCGAAAAGCGGGAAAGGGATGCTCCAGATGTTCTACGACGCGAAGCGAATGAGCATTGTGATTGAAGCCGCCGTGCGCGGACATCAGTTCGTTAAGAGCGGATTCGCCTGCATGACCAAACGGCGGGTGGCCAAGATCATGGGCCAATGTGATCGCTTCCGCGAGATGCACATTGGCGTTGAGATTTGACGCGAGGCATCTCGCAATATCGGCGGCTTCGAGCGTGTGCGTCAATCGCGTGCGAAAGTGATCGTGGGCGCCGGGGCCGAATGCTTGTGTCTTATGTTGCAGCCGTCGAAATGCGGTGCATTCGATGATTCGCCGCCGATCGATTTCAAATGGGTCGCGTAAGGGATCGTGCGGCTCGGCATGAACACGCTGTGCGGCAAAGTTATCGGAGCGATCGCGGGTCATTCCTGTACTCCGGCTTTCTCCGCATTTTTCGCTACAGCTTTGATTCCACGACGCCTAGGATCGCCGCGACTCTCCTGTCAGCATTCGAGCCGATCTCACAAGCGCTACTCTGGAACTTCGCGGCCAGATCCTTGTCGGCCAGTCCCTTGAGATTGATCCGCACATTCAGGTGCGCGCCGGCAACGGCGGTGCGAACGCACAGGGCGGCCACGCCCGCATCGGAAACCGAATTGGGATTGCCGATTCGCGCCATGGCTTCGATCTCCTCCAGGGAATCGAGTGCCACACCCATGACACGAAGCGGAGTTTCGATGGCGCGTCGTGTGGCGATTTGGATCGCTTTCGTCCGCTCTGCTTTTTCGGCGTCGCTGCCCTTGGGCAGGCCGAATGCGGCCATGAGGGCGTTGAACGCCGCAGTGTCATCGTCAATGAGTCGAAGCAATTCGACGTATCGGGCTTTTGCCTTCTCGGCCCAATCGGAGAATTCCTCCCAGCGATGGTCCCAGCCGGCTTTGTGCGCCGAGAGATTCGCGACCATGTTGGCGAGTGCGGCACCGAGTGCCCCGGCGAGTGCGGATACCGATCCGCCACCAGGCGCGGGTGATTCGGATGCGGTTTCCTCGATGAATTCCCGGACCGTGTAATCAACGAGCCTGGATGATTTGCGGCGAACGATCGTACTGGCGATTCCGGCATTCTGACCGGTCGTTGACGCTCCCGGCTCGGATGACGTGCACCTGCCCCCTGAAGGGGGCGGCTCGGAATTCCCACTTCGTGCGGCGATGGCGTATTCAATGATCTTGCTAGCGGGATCGAAGGGATAAAGGTCACCTAATCCAAGCGATTTTACCGCAATCTTGATGATCTCCGGATCGGAAATGCCCGTCGAGCGCTGCTGTTTTCGAAGGAAGTAGCAGCCGGCATCGAGGAGCGTTCCAAGCGGCATGAGGCCGACCAATTCCGAACCGGTCACGCGAATTCCGCGAGCGTCAGCCTTTCGGCAGCAATCGTCGAACGCAACATGCAGCGGAGTGACGCTGAGATTCGTGAGATTGATCGAAATCTGGGCGATTCCGTATTCCTCAATGAACCAACCGATGGCCTTGACGCATTTGAGGCTGCCCGGAATGCATACTTTCTGACCATGCTCATCGAGAACGGGCTTGCCTGTTGGTTTGCCATCCACCGTCTTGACTCGGCCTTTTTCGCGGATATCGTAAGCGATGGCATTGGCCCGGCGTGCTGAAGTTGTATTCAGATTCACGTTGTAGGCGACCAGAAAATCGCGAGCGCCGACGGCCGTCGCGCCCGATCGCGGATTGAACGCCGCAGGACCGAAATCCGGCTTCCACTCCGGTCGCGCAAGCTTGTCCTTGAGCCCTTCATATTCGCCGGCTCGCACATCCGCGAGGTTGCGCCGCTGCGGAGATTGGGCCGCATTTTCGTAGCAATAAATCATCATGCCGAGTTCACGGCCCAATCGCTCCGCCAATTTCCGCGCATGGAGTACGACTTCTTCCATCGTGATGTTTGAGACGGGAACGAGCGGGCACACATCGAGAGCGCCGAATCGTGGATGCTCGCCATGGTGTTTGGTCATGTCGATCAATTCGATGCACTTCTGGGCGACGCGAAATGCGGCCTCACAAACCGGATCAGGCGCGCCGACAAACGTCACGACGGTGCGATTGGTGGCTTTACCGGGATCAACGTCGAGCAGCCAGACGCCTTCAACCATCTCTACGACATCGGTGATCCGCTTGATGATAGAAGGATCGCGGCCTTCGCTGAAATTCGGTACGCATTCGATCAGAGGTTGATTCGTATTCATTCCTTCATGGTATCGTTCGTGCAATGGAGTGGAAAATCAGCAGCCAAAACGAACGCCGGCTCACTTCGCGGGCTGAGGAAACGCAACCAGTGCAGCGACCCGGGCCGCGAGCGGATGTGTAGTCCTCTGCAGGGAACTTCGCAATGATCTGGCGGCCTTATCGCGTTTCACATGATCAATATGTGACCAGTATTCCGCAAACTTGTCGAATACATAATCCTGGAATGACGGCGTAAGCAGGGAGGCCGAGGATGGAATCTGGCAAACTTCCAATGCTTGTTTCACTCCGGCCAATGGGTCGCGAGCGGCAAGTCCGCGCAAAGCAGGCTCGATCAGGGGACCAGCAAATGACGCTCGGGCTGAGGCGATTCGCACCATCCCCAGCATCCGCGACCAGACGGCATCAAATTCCTCCACGCGAAGTTGTTGCACGCGCGCCCTAAGCAGGTTCCGGGCCTTGTCGGTAAGCTCCATGCGAATCTCGCTTTCGACGCGATCTGAAACCGGGTCGAGCATTTCCGTTGCATTGGCGAGCATTCGCTCGGTCGATAATGAGTCAAGTTGATCGATCTGATTATAGAGACTGGCGATGCGATTGAGTGAATCCAGCGCGCACGATGAGAATGGTCGCGACGTGCGGCGCGCGAGCCCTTCCAGGTCTCCACGATTCCAGTGGCGTTCGACGAATTCGGTCCAAAGATTGCCGGCTGTCGAAGCATTTGTTGTTGGATCAATGCAATGCACGTTCGACGATGCCAGCCTCGCTTTCGCCGTCGTGTCAAGTGCAAGGATTTCCAGTCGATGATGACGCGTCGTGCAAAAGCGTAGTCCGGCGCTGAATGAAATTTTCGCGCGTAAGGGCGCCGGCGCGCCAAGGAGAACGCCCTCGGCGCATTCCAGCCAGCTCTTGGAAATTGGAACCAGGCAGTCATTCTGCAATAAAACTTCCACCAGAATCTGCCGACGCGCATTCGGCGTGATGCCGCTGAACACAACGCCAGCGCCTCCCGCCACAAAATCAGAACCTGTCGGGGCCAGGATGATGGATGGAAGCGTCGACGGTGGTTTGAGTTGCGGCGTCACATGTTCGGAACGTGCGAGCGCACGAAGGATCGCGAAGGGATTGAAGCCGAATCCGGCCCAATCATCCGGGCTGAAAATGAGATTCAACGTGTAAATCCGCTTTCCGCCGCGTCCGGTTTGTTCATCACCCGCCAGCATTGAAGCCGCAAGACACAATCGTGAACTCGGCAGCGCATACAACGCAGCCGCGCAAATCAATCCTAACGGCCTCTCATTTTCGAGGTCGGGCGCTCCTTCGTCGCAGAGTGAATCATGCGAAGGCGACAGGCGCGTGATGGTTTGTTTTTCGTCGGTGCGAACTTTCTTGCTCGCGGCGATGACGCGATAGCCCTCACCCGTTGGCGTGCGAGTGGATGTGAAAATTACCTGATCGCAGACCAGTGGTTTCTCAATGCCCGCCGCTACCGCCGAATTAATTCGCGCACTGCAACCAGTGGTTGCGGCTGTGGCGGGATCCGAACGGACCGACGTGGCGCGTCTTAGAGTTTCGAGGTAACCCATTCGAATGGCTCAAGAATGCCGCGCGGCGCCACGTGCAACGGATATTGCACGACGTTTTCGGATTCATCCGTGCCGAAACCGAGGGCGCCTACGACGCTGGCGCCGAAGAATTCGAAGCTGTGAAACCGCGATTCGCAGATGTTCCAAAGTCGATTCAGGTTTGTGCGCGCGAATGCCCTTGGATCATCGAAGCATTCCGGGCAGTGGTCAGCTTTGGAGAGCACGATCGCGACCGGCGTGTTAATCTTCTCATGTCGTTTCTTGGCGATGATGCCGTCCAAATAACTCATGAGCTTGAGCGCAAAAAAGTCCGGCTGCGGAGAACCGGCCGCGGCGAGCGATGCATCCACCATCAGTATTGCTCCGCCGCTCTTTTCGAGCAGCGATCGAATCACCGTGAATGTCTTCGGGTTCGCAACTTCGGCGGCGACGGCTTCACCGGCCATATCCGGCATCACGATGTCGTACATCGTCGAATTTTTCCTGCGTTTCGAAACCTGATAATACGCCCAGTGCCACGTATCCACTTCCATCGCCGTCTTTGGCGGGAAGCGCCGAGAGCAAAGATAGCTGACGACGTTATGTTGAAGATTGACGGAGTACGCGCCTTTGGGAATCGCCTCGAAATCCTCAGCCCGCTTGGAAAGCATGTCCAGCAACATTCCGAGGTAAACCGTCTTGCCGACATTGCTGTCGCCCACGACGGTGATAATGCAGGGATCTCGCTCCTGGGCGACGGCTTCCTGAATCAACGCCATCGGAGCGCCGCAACTCGCGCATACAACCGCGTCGAGCTGGTTCTTCACCTCGCAAATGAGGCAGGGCATGGTGACTGGACCGCTAAGTGTGGCCGTCGGCATAACAGGGGCTCCTCAATAAGAAATTCAATGAGACTCCGTGCTCGTGATCCAGGTGGCGTCGGCGAGATTCGTGGCGCAACGAAAACCGACATTGTGCGGACGGGCCAAAGCGATCTGTCCCGTGCGAAAGTGACTTGTCGCCTGAATTTCAAAGTACGTGTCGAACGCGCCGCCGCGGACGACGTGCATCGGCATTTCGCCGACGATCGGCCTTCCGCCTTCGTCGCCAATGTTGTATTCGCTGTCCGTCCATTCCCACACGTTCCCGATAAGCTGCAGAACGTGATTCGGCGCCGCGCCGTTGGGATACGAATTCACCGGAACGGTGGTTCCTTGTTTCGATGACCAAATGTTGCAACGCTGGTTGTCCAGCGCGTCACCCCATGGGAATCGTCGAAGCATGTCCGTGGAGCTGTGAATGTGCCATGAAGCGGCCATCTGCCACTCTGCCTCCGTCGGGAGGCGCTGACCAACCCACAGTGCGAATGCCTGCGCCTCATACCAACTGATTCCCACGACAGGATGATCCAAAAAGAGAACGTTGCAACGTCCCTGTCGCCAGAATCGCGGGCCGGGCTGTCCGGTCAGGTCCTTCAACTCAATAAGATGCGGCCAGATTTCTTCCGGCCAGTATTCCAGTGAATCATATCCACCGGAATCGACGAATTTCTGAAATCGCCCATTGGTGACTGTGTGAACGTCGAGCAGAAACGGCTCAACCATAATATCTTCTTCAGGTGGACCGGTTTCGCCGTCCAACGTGCGAGCCAGCGCCACACTGCCTGCGGGCACGAGCGCCATTCGTTGTTCGATTTCCTCCGCAGCCTGACGGATGATCGATTCTCCGTTCGGATGCGTTCGCCACTTGGTTTCCTCGCGCAGAATGATGGCCTGGCGCCCCTGCTGCAATATTCGGGCAAGCGGGTCGGAGTCGAAGCTGCTGTAGGGAGCGGGCTGGTACGCTTCGGCTTTTGCGGCGCCGTTTACAGGCCGCGGTTCGAACTCCACAACGGGAGTTCGGGCCGAGGGAACAACAGCATTTTTCTTTCGCGTGAAAAGTCCGCCTAAAGCCATGATTCACTCCCTGCCTGCTAGACTCATTTTAATGAAATCAGACTCCGACAATTTTTCTTCGCGCGTCGCGGCGCAATTTGCGGAACTGATCGGCCGCCGTACTCACGGCGGGTTTCGGGGCTGGATGCCAATGCTCATCGCTATCCGGGTTGGTGGATATCGTCCCATGGGTCTCGTCGTACACGACAGGAGTTCCATCCGCGCGATCCGCGCCGTTTGCGGGAATCGCCGGGATTGACGCGACGCCGCCCAGCCGTTCAAGGAGTTCCTCTCGTTGGACGGCGATTTCATGATGATCGCGGGCAAGCTGAGCCTGCATTGCGGCCAGAGCCTCGCGCGTCTTTTTCAGTTCCTCTTCGCGGCCATCAAGATCGTGTGCCCGAGCATCCAACGTTCTGCGAAGTCGCTCGATTTCCGTTCGCTGCGGCTCCAATGCGGCTATCGCGGCATCGAGAGATTTCTTGTCCGCGGCCAATGCCTTCTCGCGTTTGACAAGCTCATCTGCCGCTGCCCGGCGCGATTGTTCGAATTCGACCTGCTTCCATTGCTCCGCTTCAGAGAGTTTCAACCGTTCGGCGAAGGCTTGTTTTTGGGTCTCCATTTCGCCGCGTGCCGCATCCATGTCCGCGCGCTGTCGTTCGAGCTTGGCGGATTGTTCCTCGATGCGAGCCTTGTTGGATTGCCAGGCGACCTGATTTCGCTCAAATTCATCGCGAACTTGGGCGAGTTTCTCCGACTCGGACTCAAGCCGTTCACGCTCCTGACAGAGCGAGACACGTGCAACTTCCAGCTCCTTCGCCTCGATTCGAATGTGATCGTGAGCGGCGCGCAGTGCCTGAACGGCCTCCCGGGCGAGGTCGGTCACACGCCCCGCATCGAGCGTGGTCAGCATATTTTGTTCGTCATTTTGCCGTGCCAAGCTCAATACTCCGAACCCGAAAAACGCTCTCAGGACGTTTGTCAAAATCATTCCGATAATTCGCGTTCCCCCCGCCATGGGATGCGGGAGCGAAATTCGGACACTGCCTTGCGAAGTCTACGATACGGGAATCACGTCCGCGGCACGGAAGGCCAAGCAACCGTTCGGATGACGTTGCAACTGTTGCAACTGTGGCGCCTTGCCTTGAAATGTAAACTAGGTTGGACGCGCACGCCTTTGCGGCGGCACGCCACAATCGTCAGGTTATCGCACTACCCGAAACATGGGCCGCCAACAACGGAGCCGAAATGTCGGACACAAAAGACCAAATCGAACTTCTTGAGGTCGCGGATGCGGCCATCGGCGACTTTGAGGTCGGCCTCAAAAGCATGCAAAGCCAACTCGAATCCTGGGTTGCCGCGACCCTGCGGCGCGGCCAGGAAACCGAGGACGCGGAAAGAAGTAGAATCGCCGAAAGCGAAAAGGAACTCGCCTCGCACACCAAGGCGCTGGCGCGCGAGCGCGAGGAAGTACGGCAGGCGTCGACGGCTGTTGAAAACCTCCGGGCCGAAGTCGAAGCACTGACTCGGCGCTGCAGTGGACGCGAGTCCGAGCTGGATGATAAAACGAAGCAGCTTTCAGATCAGCAGCAATCGCTGGCGGAGCGCGAAGCGGAAATCGCGGAACGCATCGCGGAACTCGAATCGAAAGAATCGGCCCTTCGCTTTGAACAAGAAAATGAGAAGGCCACCGAATCCGAAAGGCGCGACGCGTTATCGACGCTGGAAGCTCAGCTTCGCATAAGACGCGAGGAACTTGATTCGCTTGCAATCCAAACGCGCGCCGAGCGGAAAAAGATCGAAGTCGAACGCGAACACTTCAACAAGGATCGGGCTGAGCTCAGTGAACGCATCAAAGAACTGGATACAAGGGATGTCGAGCTCGCCGATCGAAACGAATCGCAAATCGAAAAGGAAAAATCATTCCAGCGCCGCGCCGAAGAGCTCGGCATGCTCGAGCAAGAAATTTCCCAGCGAGCGGCCACGTTGGATGCCTCTGAGAAACGAATCTCGCAGTGCGCCGAAGAACTGGACCGACGCGAACAGGGAATTTCAGCAGGCGAGAACACGATCGCCGATCAGCGCCACAGACTCGACGCCATGCAACGCGAACTCGAGCGCAAGAAACAGGAATTGACCTCCCTGGCAGACGAACAGCAGAAACTGCAAAAGGCGCTCACCGATCGAGAAGATATTCTTAACTGCCGCACTAAGGAATTGGATGTTCGATCTTCCGAGATCAGTCACCGAACGGAGGAAAATGAAGAGGATGAGCGTGCGTTCCGCGAGCATGAAGCAAACCTGAAACGATCGGAAGAAGCCGTTGCCGCCCGACAGCAACGCATCGAAGCCCGCGAAGTCGAACTCGCCCACGCTGAGCAGATCCTTCACGCATCCGAAGCCGCCCTTGCACGCGAACAGAAGGAGTTGGCGTCCGCTCGACGAGACAGTGAAGCACAGGCCGACGCTCGTCGTCGCGAATTCAACGAGAGTGAAGCGGCTCTCTCCGCCGGCCGCGCCACCGTTGAGCGCCAACAGAACGCCGTCAGCGCGATGCACGCATCATGTGAGCGTCGTTCGGCCGAGCTCGATCAGCGTGCCGGTGCGTTGGCCAAGCGCGAGGTCGAACTGGGTGAACACCAGGCCCGGCTCGAAGGAGCACTCAAAGCACTCGAAAACGATCAGCTTGCGACTGAAAAAGCGCAAAGCCTTGTGAACGAAGTTGAATCGGCGAGACAAAAAGAACTCGCCCAGATTCAGGCGGAGCTCGAAGGCCATCGCCTTCAAGCCAATGAAATGCGTGAAGAGCATGCAAAGCTCTCGGCTTCGTTCCAAGAATCGCAAACCGCACTCGAGCGCGAATCCGCAGCCGCCGCGTCACTTCGCAACCAAGTGGCGGAATTTGAACGGACGATCACAACACTTCGTGCTGAACTCGTCAATGCTCAGGCCGCGAGCGCGCAGGCGGAAGTCGAACATCAATCCGATGCCGGGCATTCGCGCGAACTCGAATCGCGACTTCAGGCGCTCCAATCCTCGCTCGACGAAAAAGCACGCGCGCTGGTTACAAACGAAGAAATGATCACGAACCTGAAGGCGCAGTTTGAGGAAAAAGTATCGTCAAACTCCGCTACAGCGAGTGGAAGCAGCAATACCCAATCGGCGAGCGAGGACCACGCTCGCGTCGTCGAATTCTGGGCCGGATACAAACCAAACCAAACTGCCGAAATCGAACCGACGGCCGAGGCTGACGAGTCGGCGCGGGGACTGTCCCATGACGAGGCTCCGGAGATGGAGTCCGATGACGCCGCTGCAGAGCACTCTGACGTGGGGGCAAATTTCCCAGACGCACTCCGAGAAGCACTGGCGGCCGCCAAAGCGGAAATCGACGCAGGGAATGAAGAAGTCGGCTACACCGCCTCCGGCGGAGGTGCACCCGCAGGACAGGCGGATGAATCGACTAGTCATTCTGCTGATGCGGATGATCTCATGGAAGTGCCGAATGATCTTCGAAATCGATCCGACGAAATTGATCCACTTCGCGCCGCGACGCCAACGGCGGTTGCCGCCGCTCTACTCGAACAACAGGCCCGCTCGGTGAGCATGGACCTGGATCCTGCGATGGCATCCAAGCTGCGAACGCTCCGTCGTCTAAATCCAACCAAGTCCGACGCCGAATTGCTCCGATCGTTGAATGCGGAACAAGCCTCATCTGCCAAAGCAAAATCAAAACGTCGCTGGTTCAACCGATAGCCAACATACGATTAGAGACTGCGCAGAATTGCCCGCACCGGGCTCGCATCGAATCCCACAAGCGGCAACGGCAACGCGATCAGTTCGTACGATCCTTCCGGCACATCACGGAGCACAAGTCCTTCGAGAATTGCCATGTCGTAACCGAGAATTCGTTTATGAGCGGGAAGATCCTTCGAATCAAACAAATCGACGCTCGGTGTATCAATCCCAATGAGCCGCACACCCTGAGAGTGCAACGAATCGATCAATTCGACCGAAAGTGCCGCAAAGTCTTCATTGAATGCGGTCGGATCAGGATACGTGTCGGTTGCGAGAAGCACACGCGGTGCGACAATCGGTTGCAAAATCGCGGACAGAGGGACCCGACTGTGTCGCGGCACTTGCACACGAATCACCTGGCACGGCCCAAGATACGTTTCAACCGGCCTCGCCTCAACGGATTGCGCGCCCACTCCATAATGACTCGGCGCATCCGCATGCGCACCAAGATGCACGGTCGCATGAAGCGTCGAAAGTGTCACGCTGTCACCGCGATCCAGCTCGCACAATACCTCCCGCGTCGGCGGAGTATCACCGGGCCAGACTTTCAATGACGGAGTGATCAGCGGCGTAATATCGTAAACCATAATAATTTCGCGACGCTGTTCTGGTTTCGCATCAATCGTTGCATTTCCAAGCGATCCTCAAAGTGTATCGCGACGCTCGATGGCGTTCCATGCTTGCCCATGCGCAGGATTGTCCCGAAGATGCCCGAATGCTTCAACTAACGTTGCGACAGGGAATCATTTCATGACAGATCGTCATGATGCACGTCGCGGAATTCTCTTACTGGTGGCCGCCAGTACTCTGTGGAGTCTCAATGGTGCGCTCATCAAGCTCGTCAACAACGAAGGCCCCAGCGGTGTCACCATCGCATTTTATCGCTCGGCCTTCGCGGGCGTACTCCTGATTCCGCTTGGTTGGAACGGCCGATTTTCGCTGGGATCGCGTGCGGATAGCGGCGCGTGGAAACCATCACTTGCGGTCGTGGCCTGCGTGCTCTGCTTTACCTTGATGACCGCGTGCTTCGTCATTGCCAATACAATGACGCATTCGGCCAACGCCATCATCCTGCAATACACCTCGACGTTCTGGATTTTCGGCCTCTCGCCGCTGCTGCTCAAAGAGCGATCCTCAACTCGCGATTTGAAATGCCTTGCATTGTCGATGCTGGGCATCGGCGTTATTTTCGCGGGCAACACCCATGCCTCACCCGGCGGCCTGATCTTCGCGCTGTTGGCCGGCCTGTTCTACGCCTTGCTCACGCTTTCCCTTCGCGGACTTCGCGGGGCCGACGCTGCCGCGATCACCGTGGCAAACTCGCTCGGCTCGGCACTACTTCTGCTGCCGATCGTGATATACATGGGCGGCCTGGACGTGTCGCGACGGTGCCTCGTCCTGCTCGTCGTCATGGGGGTTGTGCAGTTCGGAATCCCGTACTATCTCTACAGCCTGGGATTGCGGCGTGTGCCTGCGTATCAGGCCGCACTGATTACGCTGTTGGAGCCGCTGCTCGTTCCAGTGTGGGCGTATTTCGCGGTAGGCGACGTGCCACCGGCGATGACAATGATCGGCGGCGCCTTTGTGTTCGCCGCGTTCGCATGGATTGTGACGCGAGCGGCGATACGGTCATCGTGATCTCGACTGGAACGGATCATCGCAACCTCAATGGTCGATCCTGATGCAAGCAATTGAAACGGTGACGAAGTGAGCAAGAAAGCAATAGTCCTCGGTTGCGGCCTGGTGGGCGGAACGATTGCACGCGAGTTGGCTTCCGAGCTTGATTTCGAAGTCACAGTCGCCGATGTGTCGGAACGAAATCTCCAGCGCGTCTCGGAGCGAGCCAAAGTCCGCACGCTCAAGATGGACCTTGGCGCCGCCGCCGCATTGCAGCGAACGGCAAAAGAGTTTGACGTGGTCCTTGGGGCATTGCCGAGTCGATTGGGCTTCGCCGCGCTTCGCGCCGTGATCGATGCCGGTCGCTCTTACGCCGACATCTCATTCATGAGCGAGGACGCGACGGCGATCGACGCCATCGCTCGAAAGCAAGGCGTCACTGCGATCGTGGATTGCGGCGTGTCACCGGGAATGTCGAATGTCTTCGTCGGCGACGCCGCGTCGCGATTGGATCAGATTGAACGGGTTGAGATTTTCGTCGGCGGACTCCCACGAGAGCGGCGCTGGCCGTTTCAATACAAGGCGCCATTCGCGCCGTCGGACGTCATCGAAGAATACACGCGCCCGGCCAGAATGATTGAGAACGGTCGCGTGGTCGTGAAACCTGCTCTCTCCGAGCCACGGCTTCTTGATTTTCCGGGCGTCGGAACGCTTGAAGCATTCAACACCGATGGCTTGCGAAGCCTGCTCACCACGGTCAAGGCCAACCATATGCGTGAGCAGACGCTGCGATACCCCGGACATATTGAATTGATGCGGGCTTTTCGCGAGACCGGCTTCTTCGACCGCGAGCCGATCGAGGTCGGCGGCGTGAGCGTCAGGCCCATGGATGTGACAGCGCGATTACTCTTTCCAAAATGGTCGCTCGTGCCCGACGAGCTGGAATTCACTGTGCTTCGCGTCATTGTCGAAGGGGCTCGCGGCGGCCAGATGCGAAGATTTACATACGACCTGTTTGATGAGTACGATCCGGAGGAAGGGCAGACGTCGATGGCCCGCACGACCGGCTTTCCATGTGCGTATTTGGCGGCAATGCTGGCTCGCGGCGAAATCAATCAACCGGGAGTCATCCCGCCGGAACTTCTCGCGACTGATCGAAAGGTCTTCGAGAATCTTGTATCACGGCTGCAGCGGCGAGGGATATCAATCCGGATGACCGAAGAGGTCATCGCGTGGGATTGAATCGAAGGGGAAACGAATGTCGAATGTTCATGCAAATATCGAGAGGTTCGCGCGAGGCCATTTTCGTATTGGCGAAATGTTCAAGTCTGTTTCGCGCGTCCTGATACTTGTCTCACCGATAGCCGTTTTTGCTGACACAAAAAGTGAGACGCAGTCGTCTGCGAATCTGGCCGATCGCTATCGTAATTCCGTCAACGGCATAATTGATTCCGCGCTTGCCGGCAACGACGCCTATCAGAATCTCGAATATCTCTGCACGCGCATCGGCCACCGTTTAAGCGGCTCGACTCAATTGGACCAGGCCATCAACTGGGCCATGGATACCATGAAGAATGCGGGCCAGGAAAATGTACATCGTGAGAAAGTCATGGTTCCGCATTGGGTCCGCGGCAAGGAATCCATCACCATGCTCGAGCCTCGGCGCGAAGAACTGGCGATGATGGGACTCGGCGGGTCCGTCGGCACACCGCACGAAGGCATCATTGCCCCGGTCATCGTCGTTCACGATGAAGACGAATTCACCGCCGCCGGCGACGCACTCAAGGGCAAGATCGTGCTCTTCGACAACGCCATGCACCCATATGATCCCGAACACGGCTCCGGGTATGGAACGGCCGTTCGATTTCGCACGAAAGGTGCGAGCCTGGCCGCATCGCACGGCGCGGTCGCGAGTCTGATTCGCTCCGTCACGGCCCGAAGCCTTCGCAGCCCGCACACCGGTGCCCTTCGCTATGAGAAAGACTTCCCGCAAATTCCATCCGCCGCAGTCTCGGTCGAAGACGCGGAGTTGATTTCTCGAATTTCCGCACGCGGAACACCCGTGGTCTTGAATTTGAAGATGGAAGGCAAATCACTGGAAGAGGCCGAATCCGCCAATACCATTGGCGAGCTTCGCGGCAGCACAAATCCCGAGGAAATCGTGGTGGTCAGCGGCCATCTTGATTCCTGGGACGTAGGTCAGGGCGCACTCGATGACGGCGGCGGATGTGCCATCGCGATGGAATCGATCAATGTTCTTCGGAAGCTGAATCTACGGCCAAGGCGCACCATTCGCGTGGTGCTTTGGACGAATGAAGAGAACGGGCTTGCAGGTGCGAAGGCCTACGCAAAGGACCATGCGGACGAAATGCGCAATCACGTGACGGCCGTCGAATCCGACGGCGGCGTGTTCAAGCCCGCCGGATTTTCCGTGGAATGCAAAGATGAGAAACGACAGGCCGCCGGCGCGGAAACGCTAAAGCAACTCATGCCGCTTCTTTCCCGCGTCGGTGCGATGAAGATCGATATGGGTCATTCCGGTGCCGACGTGGGCGTAATGTCCGATGCCGGCGTCGTCCTCCTCGGCCATAACGTCGAGGGCGCGACGTATTTCGACTACCATCACACGCAGGCTGACACGATTGACAAGATCAATCCCGATGAACTCAACCAAAACGTCGCCGTCCTGACGGCAGTGTTGTACTTGATTGCAGATATGCCTGAACGAATCGGTTCGTAATCGAACCCGCTTGCGGATCATAATCGCAAGCCGCGAACTTCAGAGACCGCTCCGGAGGAGCGGAGGATTGTTGCCACGGGTGGAGCGGAGCGGAACCCGTGGAAAGAATTGATCCCTCATCTACCCATTTTCTTGTTTTCCTTCGCCCCTGAGAGGGGCGAAAGAAGAATGCAAGAATTGACTCTTGGTCGTTTACCACGGGTTCGTCCCGCTGCGCGGACCTTCACCCGTGGCAACAGTCCGCGACTCCGTTGGAGTCGAACGGCCTCACGCGATTGGAAGTGAAAGCCTCAATTACCACCACCAGAGCAATCCCGGAACTGTGCGAAGCGGAGTCTTCATCGTGCCGTTGAATTTCTTCACCAGCAAGTCCAGTGCCCTTGTGAACCCAAGATGATCAAATTCTATCGGCAGCATGACAATGTATTTCTGACCTGCTTGCACCTTTGACCGAGGTCCGGGCGGCACCCTCCGCTCTCCTGTGTGACCAACAATAAACATTCCATATTCCGCGAGGAGCTCAGTGACTTCCGCAATCAGACCCGACGCGTCGTCCGTGACAATATCGAAGCCATATAAGTCCTCTCGATAACCGGGCGGAACCGTCGGGTCCTTCATGGCCTGAAAAACGACGCCCATGCCCGCCGTCACCTTCAGTTGCTCACGCTCCGCTTCCATCCGTTTGATGTCTGCGGGCTTGGCCGTAATGCTCATGAACACGACCGCTTTTTCACCGAATTTGTCGGCAATGTCCTTGTCGATGTTCCCACCGCGATCGGCCACGTATTTCGCGCCGAGCCGCAGCAAGCCCGGAACATCGGGTCCAATGAGCCAAAGTGCCGCATGTTGAATTTCACCGAGTCCTGCCATGAGCCGCCTCCTATCGGAGCCGCATTCGATCGCAATTCGTTGGAAGGGTGATTGATTATAGCCCCGCGGCAAATTCATGTTCAACTCCACTTGTTGCGAACGGCGTTCACGGCTCGTAGGCTTCCATAAATGAAGGCAAATGCATGGTTCGCAGCAACTCTCTTTGCAATTGGATCCACGGGAGGTTGCGTTTCACCCGCCAATTCACCGGCCTCAAGCACCACTCGCATCGACCAGTTGAAGCGATTCTATCGTGATCTCGAAGGCGGCCGTTTCGTGGTTCTTGCCGACTTTGAAGACCCCAAGCAAATGGAGATCTTTCAGCTCGCCAACCCGAATCTGAATTCAAAGCTGTCGCTCGACATGAAGCACGGTCGAACCGAAACTGGCCCGGGGTGTATGGCGTTCACTCCAAGTACTTCAGATGACGCGATCGTGGTTTCGAACGCGAATTCTCAGCAATGGTATCTCAAGCGCGATTGGAGGCCCTACAATCTCCTGCTGGTCTCCGTTTTCTCGCCAACGCCGAGCTCCACGCTTGATCTGACGATCGCAACCGGACAGGCTTCAGCGCGACAATCCATGCACTCCGCATCGACGCTGAACCGTGGTTGGAATCTTCTGCGGTTGGACCTCGCCGAACTCGGCGAGCGGCTGCCCCTGGACGATGTGCAGGAACTTCGAATGCGCGTTGAACAGCAAGGCAAGATACAACCTTGCTATTTTGACGATTTGCTCCTCGTAGATTCGCGTCAGACGTTGTTGGGCGATGCGAAGGGCCCGGCGGGTGATCTTTACGCCGTGCAGGCCGGAAGACGACTCATTGTCGGCGCCGGCTGTCGTTTTGAAATGACGTTCGCGCATGGCCAAATCGTTCAATGGTTCAACCTCGCCGCTGATCCCAACCGCCTCGTCAACCTGGTTGAAGGGACGTCTCTCGGGCCATATCCGATGCCCTTGGAAGATGCGGGTGAAAAAATCACTGGAACCGAATCAAAGAAGCCGCTCGCGGTTCAACAACGAATCGTGGAGCTGAATCGAGTGAGAATCGTTATCGAAAGCGATTGGTTAAGCGCAGCCGATTCGGGGACCAAAGCATCGTTTTTGAAGTGGACGCATGTGGTTTACCCGACGGGGCAGATATATGTCGAACTCTCTTGCGACCGGCCGGAAGCATTGTCTCATGGGATCTTTGTCGCGTTAGGCGCGCCCCGAACCGAAGATGTGGAAGTCACGCCGTCACGAACTTCGGAGTCGCCAAGAGACTCGACAGCGGCGTCTTGGCTGCTGGCCCGTATTCGCTCGGCCGATGCCGCACTCCTCTTTGTTCCTTCAATGAATTCAGGAGACGTCGTTCTCGAATCGGGTTCCGAGCCGGACCATCGGCGGGTCGTCCTCCGTGCGAAGACTTCAACGGCGCCGGAACGATCGAAATTGTCCGCGCATCTTTTTCTGACGACGAGTTCCACTCTTTCAAATGTCGAGGCCCATCGCCGCGCCGCCGACTACAATCAACTTGTTCCGCTGCGATTCGAAGTCGGCAAAGCGGCCGAGGAAGTCGCGGACACCCGCCGCACGGACGGATTTGACGCCGCAACGGGTTGTTTCACGATCGATGCGGATGGCGGGCAAGCGCGTATCGTCATCGACGGGCGCACGCACCGACTGAGTTCTCCGGCGTTTCGAGTTCGTCAAACGCACGCGGAAAATGCTTGGATTTATGTGAATCATTTGATTCTCGATCGCGTCGAACGAACCGAAAAAGAAGACGTTATCTTTCAAATCACGCACGACATCAGCGAGCCGACGGAGCTGGAGATACTCACTCGCGGCCGTTCGCTTCCCTTGACACAACCAGCCAAGTGAACTATATTGACACGCTGGTTGCAATCGTTAGTAATTGAATTGCAATAGGTTACGGTGGATTTTCGGCATTGAAAAAAGCCTCGAAAAAAGTTGCGGCGAAGAAAGCGTCAAATGCTGCGCGCAAACGCGGGACGCCGGCGAGGAGCTCCGGAACAAGGCCTACAGAAAGGGCAACGCGAGTTGCTTCATCGAATCGCGCCCAAAAAAAAACGGTGAAGTCCAATTCTCAACCGACTCGCATGTTGAAGAAAAATTCTCCCAGCGTTGAGTCCTCTTTGTCCGCCGCGAAACGATCGAATGACTCAAAGAAAAATAACCGATCCGCGACATCGGAAATGAACCAAGTACGATTGGTGGCCGCTGAATTGCCGAATGTGGCGGCATCTGCCAATCACAAGAATCGACGAAATGGCGAAGCTCGCGGACGCACCGCGCCATCCATCGCCGCAGACAAGTCACTAGGCGGCACAAAAAAATCGGCGTCGGAGCCAACAGGCCGCAACCGTTCCATGCCGAAACATGCACCGCCCGTGAAGACGCATCTCACCGACAAACAGCTTGTCGAATTCAAGGAACTGCTTTTGCTCAAGCGCGCACAGCTCACGGGTGACGTCCAGGGGCTTGCGACCGAAGCAAGAGGCCGCAGCGCCCAGGGCGACAGTGAACATTCGAATATGCCCATCCATATGGCCGATCTTGGCAGTGATACCTGGGAGCAGGATTTTACGTTGGGATTGATCGTGAATGCCGAGAGTGTCGTGCGTGAGATTGACGCGGCCTTGGAGCGGATCAAAGACCGAACCTACGGAATCTGCACCGTCGGAGATGATCGCATCGGGATCGCGCGCCTTCGTGCCAAGCCCTGGGCGAAGTATTGCATCGAGCATGCCCGATTGATTGAAGAGGGACGCCTTCCCTGACCCCCATCGAATGGATGCGCCTGCGGTCAACGTTCTCACCCATCGTCAAGCCGACGACCGGTCGGCGCTCGGACACCTTCCCTCGCATCTGATTTTCTGGCCTGTTGCGATGGCTGTCCTCGGGCTTGACCTCTGGTCAAAATCCGCGGTCTTTTCGCACATCGAACCTGACAAAACCGTTTCGATTGTGCCCGGCATTCTCGATTTTCGCCGGTCTTTGAACGATGGTGCGGTCTTTGGATCCTTCACGGGATATGTCGGCGTGTTTGTGTTTGCGTCGCTCATTGCACTGGGATTTGTCTTTTATCTTTTCGCGCACAGTCGTCGCCGCCATCATGGATTGCACATCGCCCTTGGCTTGGTTCTCGCCGGAGCACTTGGAAATCTCTACGACCGCGCCTTCATTGTCGCCGATGTCGTGGACGTCCGTGTGAACGGTGAAACCGAACGCATCATCGGAAAAGTCCTTCCGGAGACCGACGGTAAATACGTCAAAATCGGTGCTTGGCCCGAAGGCGCAAAGCCGCGGACCTTCACGCCTGATGTGGTCACAATTCGCCATCAGGGCGTCGTCCGCGATTTTCTCAAATTCAGTTTTCGTTTTCCTTCCTGGTCGCCGATGTTCGCGGGTTACGACGTTTGGCCGTGGATTTTCAATGTGGCCGATGCGGCGTTGGTCTGCGGAGTGGGTATCCTGCTTCTTCACACGTGGTTCGACCGCCGTGAACCTGTTAGTCCAACGACTGCCGCGGAGTGACGTAGCGTGGCACGAAACCGCCGTGCTTCATCGATCACCCTGAGCAACCCCACCCAATTTACTGAGCTCGATTTCCGCATGATGCAACTAGCGCTGGTCCTCGCCAAACGAGGCGAGGGTCGCGTCGAACCCAATCCGATGGTGGGTTGCGTGATCGCCCGCAACGGAGCCATTCTCGGCGAAGGATTTCATCGTCGATTCGGCGGCCCACACGCGGAAGCCGAGGCCCTTCGCGCGTGCAAACAAAATCCCAGCGGCGCGACCGCGTACGTCACGCTGGAACCGTGCGCACACTTTGGAAAAACGCCGCCCTGCGTCGATGCCTTGGCAGCCTCCAAACTCGCCCGCGTCGTGGTGCCATTCGCCGATCCGAATCCACTGGTGAATGGAGAAGGGATTCGTCGCCTTCGAGCGGCGGGAGTCCGCGTGGATATCGGTTTATGCGCCAATCATGCCGCAAAGTTGGCCGCACCCTTTCTAACTCGAACCCTCCTGCACAGACCATACGTGATCGCCAAATGGGCTCAAAGTCTGGACGGATCGCTGGTGGCGCCGGCCGGTCGTTCACGCTGGATTTCATGTCCGGAATCACTTCGTGAAGTTCATCGACTGCGCGCTCGTGTCGATGCCATCATGGTCGGGTCGGGAACCGTGCTGCGGGATAATCCGCGGCTGACGGCCCGTGAGGTGACGATTCGCCGGACCGCGGTCCGCGTCATACTCGACGCCCGGCTTCGAACACCGGAAAATGCCTATGTCGTCCGCGATGCGAAGTCGACGCCTACGTTCATCTTCACGGATCATCAGCGGTCCAAATCCCGACAGGCAAATAACCTTCGCCGCCGAATTGTGGAAATCGTCGGATGCGCCCGCAATGAGAACGGATTGAATCTGAGGCATGTTCTTCGTGACCTTGCACGGCGAGAAATGACCAACGTCCTACTCGAAGGCGGCCCGACATTACTGGGGTCGTTCTTTCGTTCCCGCTTGGTTGATGAAGCGATTGTTTTTGTCACACCAACGGTGTTCGGTGTCGCTTCGCCGATCAGCCTTTGGACGCCTCCTGCGCTTCATTCAGAGGTCCGCACGATCGGCGTCGATGCCATGTTTCGATTGCAGCTATCACCCCTTCATCTCGCCACGACTGGGGAAGGGGCCCGCTGAGCACCAGCCTCGCTCCGAACCGCCGGAAGCAGCTCCGTCTGCTCGCGACGGAAAATGAGCGGGTCGCGCGTGAGAAGATAAGGTCGATGCTGGGCCACGCTGATCAGTACCGCGATCGCCGCGAAGTTGCACAGCACGCTGCTGCCTCCATACGACACAAACGGCAGCGTCATTCCGGTCACCGGCAGCAGTCCGGTGCTCATGCCCATATTGATGAGCGCCTGACACGCGATTAACGTGACCACGCCGACGGCCACCAGCCGTGAAAATGACTCCAGCGTCTGCGACGCGATGCGAACACCCGCAATGACGATGATCAAATAACATGAAATCACCAGGACGCATCCGGCAAAGCCCCATTGATGACCCACCATTGCGAACACGAAATCATTGTGTCGATCAGGCAAGAGCTGAGGATTTTCAACATAAGTCCCCTGGCCCCAACCGTTGCCCCACGATCCGCCGCTGCCCAGCGCATTTTTCGAATGCACAAGCTGGTAGCCCGCACCGGCCTTCCACTCCAAGGCCTGTCGCTTCGTCGCCAGCCAAGTAAATCGATCCGGCTCGCGCACCACGTCATGTCGAAGCGGGTCCGATTGCAGCAGCACCGTCGTAATCCGAAGTCGCTGATACGGCTCAATGTGAGGCCAAGCCAGCGGCGCTAAGCCCAAGCCAAGAAGGGCAAGGACAATCAAATGCCGCGCTTTTGCACCGGCCACATAAAGCATTACGAACACGACGGGTATCAGCAACAATGCCGTGCCGAGGTCCGGTTCAAGCAACACGAGCAGGATCGGCGCCGAAGCCGCCAAAAGGGGCACGATCAGTCCCGACAGTCGTCGATAATTTGCACGAAAGCGAAGATAACACGCCAGCGCAATCACCATGGCGAGCTTGATCAATTCGGAAGGCTGCAACAACACACCCGGAAATTGAATCCATCGATATGCGCCGTTGCGAGGTCGAACCAAGCCGCCCATCGTCGTGTGAAGCATCTTCGCCACGAGCAACGGAACCAGCAGGATCGTGGCAACGGCGAAAAAAGCATAGGCATATCGAGCCAGCGATTGATGTCCGACTCGCAAAATGAGAAATGCGAGCCCAAGTCCGGTGATCATTCGCAAAACTTGGCGCATTGCATTGGCGGGACCATCATCGCCCGCGATGTAGTGCGTGTCGGTCACGTAGATCGACGCGATTCCGATTATCGAAAGAACGCCGGCGGCCGCAACAATCGCCCACCCCACGGGAGTCAGTTGAAGCGGCGAGCGTCTCACGTGCCATTCACTCCGCGCGGACGCCGATGCGCATTGAGATTGGGCCCGAGAATTTCCAGCAACTCGCTGGCAATGCGCTTGGCCAGCGGGCCGCTCGTCTGACCGCCGCTCCCCCCATATTCAACCAACGCCGCGAACGCCACCGTCGGCTCAACCGACCAATCCGGTCGGCCGCTCGAATCTCGCGCCTGGAGAAATCCGCCAAACCATGCGTGCGAAAAATTTTCACCTTCAGGTGGTGTCCCTTTGGGCCAACGGCAAGCTACAGTTACGTTCTCCGCATCGAAAGTCGCCCTCGGATAGTCCGCCTCGAATCGACGAATCGCATTTGCCTTCGAGCCTTCCGGAATCTCGACTTCCTGCTGCTCACCGTTCTCGCTGGTATATTGAACGCGCCACGCAGTAGGCCAAGGCTTCGCGGTCGCGCTTCCGGTTTTGCCGCACAACGCCCAGTGATCATTCTCGAAGTGTGCAAACTTGTAGGCCGTTCCTTCCGGATGATTCACAACTCCGTAAATGCCTTCGCGCACCGCGTGCCATTGGTCCGGCGTCGCGGGCAGCGTCCACTCAGGCGTCGGATTTGAGCTGCGGAGCAACGTCACGGGCCGATAGCGCCCGCACGCATACGTCGCCATCAGGTTGGCGACCTGCACCGGCGATGCGGAGACTTCACCCTGACCGATGGCGTACAGTCGCGCGTTGCCCGGGGTTACAGGCTGATGTTTATGACGCATGAGCCACTGCGGCGTGGGATTGATGCCTGCGGCGTCTTCCGGCAATCCGATGCCCGAGCCGCGCCCCAATCCGACCATATCGAACGCCCCGCACAAACGATCGATGCCGAGCCGCTCGCCAAGGTGATACATGAAGACGTTGCAACTTCCGGTGAGGGCTTGTGTGAGATTGATGCTCCCATGCGCGCGGCGGACGCCCGTGCCATGAACTTCCCAGCAACGCCAGACATCGTGACGATCGGGAAAAAGATAGCCCGTGCAGTCTTCCGTGTGGTCGATGGTGAGTCTGCCGGACATTAGGCCGGTGATCCCGATTAGGGGCTTGATGGTCGAGCCGGGCGGATATTGTGAGGCCACCGCGCGAAACCGCAGCGGCATTCGCTCAGTGTCATCGCGAAGCTGCGGATACAACTCGTCGAAGCGATTCGGATCATACGATGGATACGACACCAGCGCGAGGACTTCGCGCGAGGCCACATCCAGCACCACGATCACGCCGCCGTTCGATTCCGTACTCTCCTGCACCGCGTCGCCGAGGAGTGCGTACAGCCGCCGTTGAAGCGTTCCGAGAATCGTCAACTCCGCATCGCGGCCATTTTCCGCCGGAATCTCCTCGACCACACTGCCATCACGAGCAACAGTAATCTGTCCGCGTCGGCCGCGAAGAATCGACTCAGCCGCCGATTCCACTCCGCTCACGCCACGCCGGTCCCCCGGCTGATACTCCGCGAACGGATCATCCTGATTCGGGTCGTTGCGGACGTCGTCCGCATCCACCGCGCCGACGCGACCAAGGATGTGCGCAAACGACTCGATGTTGTCGGAGAATCTTCGTTCCGCCGATGGCCGAATGTGAATCCATGGATAACCCGCAAACGCCTCGCGAGCCGTGATTTGTGCATCCATGCTCAGACCACGAAGGATCGGCTGCGGTCGAGATTCGTCCGCGACCGGCGCATCAAATCCGCGTCGTTCGGCCACCGCCTGCCGCATCCGCATGACCCGATCGTAGACGTCGTGGAATTGATCGCGCAGATAATGTTCACGGACCGGCGCGAATTCCGCGGCGAAATCCGTCAAATCCGACCACGTCACCGAAATGTCGGCGCGAAACGCGTCAAGTAACTCCGCATCGGAATGCGCCTCGGCATATCGCCCCTCACGTCGCCGCCGCTTAGCCTCCCGAAGAGCAGTTTCTGTACGTGTGTCGAGGTCCGCGGCGATGACCCCAAAATCAACGGCCAACTCCCAGCAGGGTTGCTCCGTCACCAAAATCTCGCCTTCACGATCACGAATCGATCCGCGGACAAATGGAAGCGGCGTCGGCTTGAGAATGACGGACTGTTCGGCCTGCTGGCGGTAATACGCGGCATCCGCAATTTGAAGCTGCGCGAGACGGGCGCCGACGACTAACGCGGCGACGATGATTCCGCCGAGCAGAACCTTCAGGCGATTCTCGAATTGAGCTGTTTCATTGGAAGCCATGCGAAACTACGCCAGATGCCGGGTTTTTTGTCGAGGGATTCCAAACCAGCTCGCTTGCCGCAGCAACAGGGAATGCAGCAGCGGCGCCCATGCGGCCGAATATACCGAGATAAAGGCGGCTTCCGCAAACCAACCCGGAATCATGCGTCCCAGTGGCCCGAAACGCCAGCTTGCATAAATTGCCCACGCCATTCGCAGCAAAAAACTCGCCAGCAACGTCAGAGAGAATTGCGCGCTCCACCGATAGCGAAACACCTGCAATCGAATGCTCGTGACCAGCGTGGCGGCCATGGCGTAAGAAAGCATCTGCAAGCCGAATTTTTCGATGGTTATCAAGTCGGCAACCGCGCCCAGTATCCAAGCCGAAATCACGCCCTGCCAACCCCGAGCATAAAGTCCCCAAAATACGGCCATGACAACCAGCCAATCAGGTCGAATGCCGTGGACAGCGAGAAACGGGCCAAGCGCCGCTTGGAGCGCGACGACAGCAGCATTCAGCACGACGATAGGAAGCCAGCGCATAGGAATTATCGATGAGGCCCGCTGTGGGCGGAATTCGGCGGCAGATCGACAGGGTGCAATTGAATTTCGAGAACCGCCCGAGCAAACGAAATCTTTAATCGTGCGTCGTCCGTCGAATCGAGTGCTCGTTGGAGCGCGGGGATCGCGTCGCGCAGACCGATCGCACCCAACGCCGCTGCGGCAAGTTGCCGCGTCCGCAAAATCTGGTCCGCCGGTGGATCGTCACGATCTTCGTGCAATTGCTTCGTGGTTTGGAGTCCTTGCATGGCAATCGAATATCCATCGTCGGACCCGCAAGTGCCCAAGCCCCGTGCGGCCGCGAGCTTCGTCTCCAGATGCTCCGCGTGCGTCAATTTGTAGCGATATGTGTCGATCAGCGATCGATCCTTCGTCGCAATGAGAGCGATCAAGGCGAGGACTTCTTCCGATCCCACGCCGCTGTTCGCTCGAAACGTCAACTCCTGCCGAGCTTCCTTATTACCGAGGCGAGCCATCGCCTCCAGAACGTTCTGGCGCACACCTGGGTCCGAATCACGCATTGCACGAGCCAGCACTTTGATGGCCCCTTGTTCTCCGAGCAAACCCATGACCATCGCCGCATTGCGGCGCACGCTAATATCCGAATTTTGCAGCAGGTAACCCGTCAGCTCGCCCGTGCGATCCGTTCGTCCCAGCCGATGCCGGGCGAACAGAGCGGCCAATCGCACGCTGGCGTTCTCATCGCGCAGCTTCTGTTCGACGGTTTCCGCCGCCGCTCGATCTCCGAGCATGCCCGCCGCAACGCATGCTGCAAACCGCACCGCGGGATTCCCATCTAGAAGCGCCGAACGAATCCATGATTTGGCATTTTCTCCACCAACGGATTCAAGCGCTTCGACAGCCTGAACACGAACGATTGGATTTGTCGGATCTTGAATGCCGCTCGTCAACACCTCCATCGCTGATTGTTGAAGGTCGGTCGGCGGCTCGCTTCTGAATTCCGTCTGTGCCGGCGCCACGCACCCAAGGACAAGCGAAACGACACCGACGCACGTGAACTTGAATGGCGATGGTATTTGCATGGAAGCTTAAAACCGGCTCGTTAGGCCGCTCCCATTGATTTCCTGCGCTCCGTCGACCGAGCCATAAGGAGACCCAATTCGAACAGACCATACATCGGGACCGCAAGCAGCAACTGGCTCAACACATCAGACGTCGGCGTGAGAACAGCCGAAAGGATCGCGGCCGCAAGAATAACGTATCGGCGCGCGGCGGCCATGTCCGACGCCTTCACAATTCCGGCCCATGCAAGAAAATACACCACAATCGGGGTCTCAAACGTGAGCCCAAATGCCAAAGCGAGCATCAGCACGAAGCTCATATACTCCTGCACTGCGAACTGGCTCTGCACGACATTGCCGCTTGGACCTTTCACCAGCGGCGCTGAAAGCAATCCGTTTTTCGTCTTCACAAGGAGCCGCTGCGAATCAGGGTCCACGCAGATCTCGCCATCGGCCGAATTCCCCGCAGCCGCGCTGCATGTGGGAATTTTCATTGCCCCGACTCTTGGATCGGCAGCCGGTGGATGCTGCGCTGGCTCTTCAGACGGCGCCTTCTGCACGATCGGTTGAGTGAAATCCGGCAACTCGAAAGTGCGATTGAACGCGATGAGAAACTGCAACATGATCGGCAGCACAAGAAAATACAAGAACAGTACGCCCACCGCGAAAAGTGCGATCGATGACGCGAAAAGCGATCGCACGAATCGCTGCTCACGAAGATACAACCCTACCGACACAAAGCGCCAAATCTGATAGAGCACCCACGGCATCGCGATGACCAGGCCGATGCCGATGGCGGCCTTAAGATAGGTCGTGAACATCTCCGTCGGCGAGAGTGCCTGCAAACTCGGCGGCAGGCCTTCGGCATGCTGGGCTTTCATCAGCGGGCGGATGATGTATCCAAGCACGCGATTGGCGAGGAAGAATCCGAGGACGGACGCGATGGCCACCCCAATGAGGGCGCGAATTAGGCACGTGCGCAGTTCTTCAAGGTGCTCGCCAAACGACATGCGCGGCGTATCCGGCGGATCGCCATCCGGAATTAGCGGAGCAGATGGAATGGATGATGCGGAGGAATCGGTTCGTGGAACAGTCGATATGCCTCCTGATGCGTGATCCTTCACCCCCGCGATCTTAGAAACTCAATTTCGCAGCGTCAAAGTGAAAAGAGCAAACATCATCTTTTTCGGGCAACAAGTCAGCCACCATGGAGGCGATCGGCGTATTTCAAAGGAACGTCCGGCAATCCGCTGGTCGATGGAGCCTCATTTCCAATGCGAAGCAAGAACGCCCCATGGATTTGCTTGCGAGATTCTGCGTGCTTATTCACGAGGTCGCAGAACCTCTCCACCTGCGACTCCGGTATGATGTATCGGCGTTCCCCCCAGTGGATCAGGTAAACCGTATCCTCTAATTCATGGAAATCCGTCGGATCGCTTCGGTCCCCATTCGATCTTCTCCATTCGCTCTTCGATCTTGCCGTCAGCGAACCAGTCCCCGTTGGCGGAAGTAGTTCAGGATGATCTGATCAAACGGCACGTTCGTGCTGGTGAACATGTAGTTCACGCCGCGGCGGGTGCAATGATCTTTCAGCCGCTCGCAATAGGCCTGCAGCGTGCGGCGGTAGCGGGCGAGCAGGGCGTGGCTGACGGTAATCTCGGCCACATCGTCGTCCTCCACATCGGTCAGCCGCAGGTCGCCGGTGAACGGCGGATCGATCTCATCCGGACTGAGCACGTGGAGCGCGTACACGTCGTACTTGCGGCCCATGAGATAACGGAGTCCGTCTTCGAAGCCGGCCTTTTCCATGAAGTCGCTGATCAGGATCACGATGCCGGGTTGCGGATGGCGGATGGCGAATTGCTTGGCGGCCGCGGGCAGATTGCTCACGCCGTCGGACGCGAGCTTGGCCAGAAATTCGATCGCTTTGAACATCCATCGTCTTCCGCGAATTCCGGCGAGCTGATCGTGCAGGCCGTCGGCGTAGGCGTAGAGGCTGACGCGATCGAAGTTGCACAGGCCGATGTAGGCGAGTGCGGCCGCGACGCGGCGGGCGTAGAGCGATTTTATAGGCTGGCCGAAGTCCATGCTCTTCGAGGTGTCAATGAGGATGCTGACGTGCAGGTCTTCTTCCTGCAGGAAGAGCTTGATGAAGAGGCGTTCGAGGCGGGCGTAGATGTTCCAGTCGAGAAAGCGAAGGTCGTCGCCGGAGACGTAGTTGCGATAATCGGCGAACTCGACGGACTCGCCGCGACGCTTGGTCAGCCGCTCACCGTGCATTTTCCCCGCGAACATCTTGCGACTGACCAGCGAAAGCTGATCCAGCCGAGCGATGAAGTCAGGGGAGAGAAGTTCAACAGACGTATCGATCATGGCTTGTCACTATCGCGGACAGATTTGGAGAATGTGGATTCGACTATCGAGAACCCTATTTCGAATTTGCCGTTCATGCATTCAAAGCAAAGGGGGCCGCTCCCGATTTTGTTTGATGATGTTCCACATACCGCTCCAACAAAGTAGCTAATATTGCAAAAAGCTTCTTACTTCCTGAAACGACTTCAATGCCCCTTTGATCACATTGGAAATACCTGACAGTGCGTCCAACCCGTGGCTCTGGCGCTCCTGGTGGGCCTCCCCAATGCACTTCGCCCCCAAGCTCGTGCGAAGAAAGAGACGAAACTGGTACAGACTCCGACTCGGTGCGCCGATCGGCTCCGCCTTCGTGATGCTCTTGGTTTCGAAAGTCAGTCATATCCTCTAGTAGCTGCCTATCCTCCGCAGCAAGAGCCGCGATGTACTTTTTATGCCATGCTTTAAACACGCCTTTCCCTTCTTTTTCGAGGGCGTAGACCAGTGCCCGAGCCGCTGAAAGAAACGCACTTGCCAGAAAATCAGCAGCTTCCGGTTCATTCCGCATCACGACGCGGCTCTCTGATTCCAATTTGATTAAGAAATATCGCGCTTCTCTAAGCTTCTTTTTCGCTCGTTCTATCATACAAACACTCCAACTTTGTGAAATGCTCTCCGTTACATGCCGGACTCGACTATTTGCTCGCGGTTCATCGTCCCAAGAACATTTTGCAACTGACCAGCAAGAGCTGATCGAGTCGGGCGATGAAATCGGGGGAGAGAAGTTCAGTGGTGATGTCGATCATTTTTTAGAGCCGCGACCGTGAGGAAGCGGACCTCATACGCTATTTGTTGTGCTTTCCCGCCCATTCGCGGCACATTTGTTGAGCTTTCTCGACCTCAGTAGGTGACATATTCTTTTCAACTTCATCGCGGGCCGATCTAGCGGTATTATCCCCATTGGCCGCGCAAAGGTTTAACCACATATACGCTAAGATGTTGTCCTTGGGCACACCGACGCCAATGGCATAATTCAAGCCAATCGCACACTGCGCATTTGTGTCTCCTTGTTCGGCAGCCTTGCGGCACCATGACACGGACTCGATTTCATCCTTCGGAATTCCACGACCAGCAGAATAGCATACACAAAGCTTGTATTGTGCACGCGCATCTCCCTGCAGAGCTGCCCGGCGGTACCATACAAATGCCTCTTTTTCATCCCTTGGTAAGCCGAGACCCATTTCATAAAACTCTCCGAGCCACCATTGAGATGACGCCATCCCCTGCTCCGCAGACTTTCGAAACCAGTTGGCCGCCTTTGTTTCGTCCTTGCCAACTATCTTGCCGTTCGCATAGCAAAGCCCAAGAAAATATTGAGCCTGCGCGTTCCCCTGCTCAGCGGCTCTGCGCTGCCAATTGAAGTCGTCCTCCTCTTGTTCCTTTGTTAACTTGAATCCTTCCTTGTTGACACGCTCAAGCATTGTGCGTGCATCTGTAGAGCCTTGATCTGCCGCCTTGCGAAGCCATGCGAAAGCCTGCTGTTCGTCTTTTGGCACTCCTACTCCGAACGCATAACACACAGCCAAGAAATATTGGCCATCTGAATCGCCATGTTCGGCAGCCTTGCGGAATGACGAGACTGCCATCTTCTCGTCTTTTTCAAGTCCGATCCCCCTAAGGTAGCAACTGCCTAAACCAACCTGTGCCAACGCATTCTCTTGATCAGCGGCTTTGTGTAGCCAAGTCAACCCTTCAGTGCAATTCGTAGGACCCTCATCGCCTATACATAACAACCAGCCAAGTGCAGCCTGTGCGTCGGTCTCGCCCGACTTCGCACGATGGCGCAGGCTGTCAACATCATGGCGCGAATTCGTCTGCGGCGCATTAATGGTTTTCTTTTGATCAGAATCTGCGCGTTGTTGTCCACTCACGAATGAACTTGCGGTGATGATTAACAGCCCAATTTGAAAGCGAGTTCGATTCATGTTGCACTCGGGCTTAGGCACTCAAATTAAGTGAGCCATGCATCCGCGTGGATGCATCGAGAATAGTTATCCCGACGACCTTTTTTCCTCGCCGATGAATGATAGTTCCATCGTCGCGCATTTCACTGTCCGCGGCGCGTTGCGGGTGATCGAGTGAAAAATAGGCAACATCCGCATCCACGTCATGGCGATAGAACATATTCCGAACAGGCAGGCGGGTCAATGGAGGGACGGCGCGGAGGATCGCGGCGATGTCGCGTAGTCGTTCCTGTTGGTTGGATTTTGAGCTTCGCACTTTGATACTGCCCGTCACCCTCACCCCCGCCCTCTCCCTCAAAAGGGAGAGGAGGTTGGTTGGGGTGCTCGTTTTCCAGGGGTTGCGGTCGCCTTTGGCGACCTGACCCCTGGCTACATTCGTTGACCCCTCCGGGGTCCGTCACATGCACTCGTTGGCACTGGCGGGCGAGCCGCCAGTGGCACCCGTGTGATCGACGAAAACATGAATTCCGGCGATCACCCACAAGATTCGCCGCGAAGCGAAGTTTCGCACGTCCAAACACCCGCCAAACCTTGTTTCACGTGAAACAGATTTACGCAAAGCTCGTTTCACGTGAAACAAATCTGCGCGAATCTGCGTCATCTGCGGTTACGTTTTTTCGCTGCCCGTCGCTTGCGCTCCAGGTTCGCTTGGGTCGCGCGAACTGAAGTTCGCGGCTCGCTATCGTCTTCCGCAATTCAGCATTCCGAATTCACCATTCCGCATTCGGCATTTACGCCGCCGCTTCCGCCATGGTCGGCGTGCTGTCCATGATTTTCTTGAGCACTTCGTCGGTGCTGACGCCTTCGGCCTCGCCTTCGAAATTGAGGAGCACGCGGTGACGCATGGACGCGAGGTACACTTTGTGAATGTCGCTGAAGCTCGCGTTGAAGCGGTCGTCGAGCAGGGCGTGGAGCTTCGCCCCGAGCGTGAGTGCCTGCACGGCTCGCGGGCTCACGCCCCAGCGGACGTATTTGTTGGTGGCCTCGACCGCGTACGGCCCGCCGGGATGCGACGCCATCGCGAGGCGGATCGCGTAATCCTGCACGTGCGGGGCCATGATCACGCGGCGAACGAGCTGCTGCGTGCCGAGGATTTCATCGCCGGTCATGACCGGCTTGATCGTCGGCGAGAAGCCGGTTGTTGTGCGATCGAGGATCGTCTTCATTTCCTCTCTGCTGGAGTAGTTCACGATGAGTTTGAAGAGGAAGCGGTCGAGCTGGGCCTCGGGCAGCGGATACGTGCCTTCCTGCTCGATTGGGTTTTGCGTGGCCATCACGAAGAACGGCTCTTCGAGCTGATGCCGAGTGCCGCCGGTTGTCACTGAATGCTCCTGCATGGCCTCAAGCAGTGCGGACTGCGTCTTCGGCGTGGCACGGTTGATTTCGTCGGCGAGGACGATCTGTGCGAAGAGCGGCCCGTTCTGAAAGACGAACGAGCGTCGGCCGGTCGCGGGGTCTTCAGAGATGATCGTCGTGCCGATGATGTCCGCGGGCATCAGATCGGGCGTGAACTGAATGCGGTTGAACTTGAGCGTGACAGCCTGTGCGAGCGTGCGAACGAGATACGTCTTGCCCAATCCCGGCACGCCTTCGATCAGCACGTGCCCGCCGACGAACAGCGCGGTCAGCACGCCGTCGACGACATCGTTGTGACCGACGATGGCCTTGCCGATCTCATCGCGCAGGCTCTTGAACTTGCGGCGAAATTCGTCAGCGGCCTTTTCGACTGCAGGGTCAATCGCCGTTGGCATTTGTGCGCTCCTTTGTTTGTGAATGCGTGTTACTTTCCGCTATGTTTTGAAATCTCTTGACACCCCTGTTTAAGTAGATAATTCCGAACAGGAGCATGAAGGTATAGAAGACCCAGCCTATCCAGGAGAGCTGCGGGCGTGTTCGCATCATCCAAATCGTAAAGACGCAATTTGCAACCAAGATGCACCAAGCTATTGCAGCGGTTCGCAAGTACCAACGCCTCAATGCGGGTGTTTTCATGGAACGCATGGGGAGGAATGTCCCGAACAAACCGCCCAGGATTCCTACGATCCCGCCAACTAATCCTACAATTTCACCATTGGTCATTCGCATGTCTCGCTACGACGTTTCAATCAACTAGGAAGTTGCATCCACAGCGCGTTGCTATTTCGGCGGCGGGAGAAGCTTCGCAATGATCTCACCAACCTCCGGAGCCTTGACTGTCGCAATATCCCAAACGAGGTCGAGATCGACTTCGTCATATTGGTGGATTAGCACGTCGCGTAGGCCGGCCATGTCTTTCCATGGCAGCTCCGGGTGTGCGCTTCGAAATGCAGTGGAAAGGCGCTTTGTGACTTCGCCGACGATTTCGAGCTGACGAACCACCGCAGATGATAGTTGATTGTCCGCCAGGAACTCATCCTTGGACCGTTTTCCGAGAAACGATGCGATCTCGCGGCAGGCGACGTAAATGTCCGCAAGATAAACGGAATCACGGTCCATAGACCACTACGGCAGAATCCAGAATGCTTTTTCGCCGGATCCAGTTTCGACTTCGTTCAATTGCGCGACGAGGCACAATATCGACCCGTCGGCTCAACAGAGACGAGAGGTCGTCCTGAATCTGCGTGTACTTTCGTCCCCAGGGTCCGGGATCGTCGTTCTCAAAAGTAATCAGAAAATCGACATCGCTACCCGGACTAAAATCGTCGCGCAACACCGACCCAAACACGGCCAGTTCCTTGACGCCGAATTTTCGGCAGACTTCGCCAATTTCAGTTAGAGGCAATAATGAAGGCACATTGCGAACCATATTGTCATGGTAATCCGCGATGGGTACTCGTCAAAGTACAAAGGAAGAAATCCTCTTGATTGTCAATCATTTTTCACCCTTCCGAATCCGGTTTCTTTTGAGCTCGGCGCTTTGCTTTCAACAGTCGCGAGGTCACGTCTTCCTGATCACCGGCGGCGGGCGGCGGGCCGGATGATTTCGATTTTTGATCACCTGGGGCGTCTGCTCTTGCGCCGCCGACGGCATCGGAAAGATCGCCTTCGGCCTTGGACAAGTCCGAGGCGCTGGCTTCGAATTTGCGACGGCGGACGTCTTCGGCAGTGGTGCGAGAAGGGATTCTCGCACCCGCTCCACTTACGCCCGCGCTTGCATCTGCGCCACCCACAAGGGGTGGCGCTACAGTTTCGCCCGATGAAGGCGCGAGTTCATCGTGAACTCGATCGCGCGTGTCACGGAGGCGGTCGAGGGAGGCCGCACTGCGATCGCCGACTTGTGCGAGCGCTCCCGCCGAATGCGTGAGAAATTCGAATAGAGGTCGGATGTGCCGGAAGCGAATCGTCCAACCGACGAGTTCCGCAAAGAAAATCGCGCCGACGATTCCCCACCAGTGGCCACGAATGACACCAACTCCGAATAAGAGAACGACAAGCACGACGACTTCCACCGCGATCGAAAGCGCCAGCCAACTCGCCAATCGACGGACGGAAACATCGAGCAGAAATGCCGGCAAGAATAGCCATGCGAGCACCCATTCCCACGCCGGCCGCCGTGCCTGCGTCGGCGGAAGATCGTGCTTGAACACGTTGGCATTCGTCGCGGGGCTATCGAGCCAGCGTCCGCCGGTCACGTCGCTGATCTGCCGCAAGATTCCTTCATTCGGAGAAAGGTCGCGGTATTCCGGAGAGAACGGAACAGAGAGTCCAGTGCGAAGCATGCCGATCCGCTGACCGCCGTCGTAGATTTGCACGTTGGAAAGATATTGGCCGGGATGCTCGGCATCGAATTCGGCCTCATAGTGCCCCGGGCCGGTCTGCGAGAACACCAACGGAATTGCGTCGTTGTTCGGGCCGACGAGATTTGTACGAAGCTGAAGGTTGTTGAGATAGCCCGCGTCTTTATCGAGGGCATCGACGGTGATCCGGCCATGACTGCCTTCGATTTTCGTGTTCGTGTCGAAGTTCGCGGGCGTGTCCTGGCGCATCGACCAGCGAACGATCTGCGACCAGAACTTGGCGAACTTGGGCCACTGCGTCCATTGCCCTCCCCATGCCGGCCAGAAACCGCTGGTGAACGCGACGGTCTTGCCGAGTTCATATTGCCAATAAGCGAGCACCGGATCCTGGCCGTCGTCGGTCGCGCGGACCATCGGAATGATGACGTTGGGATTTTCTTTGGGCGAAGTCAGAATCATTCCGTCGAGCGTGGGGATTCCTTCACCGCTGGCGACGCCGCCAAGTACGTCGGAAGCAATGTTGATGAGCCGCGGTCGAAACGGCTCCTCGACAATGAGCGGGCGTCGTACGACGGTCGATTCCTTCACAAAAATCTGCGGAAGCTGCTTGGGATTTTTCGCGGGATAGAAGGTTCCGCCGGTGGCCTCGGCGATCTTGCGCATCGTCGGCTCGAAGACGTGCGCGCCCCAGCCGATGCCGATGGTGCTGATCGTGATCTTCGCGCTGGCGTAGTCGCGCAGCAGTTTGTCGCTCGGCGCTTGCGGATCGCCATCACTGAGGACGATGACGTGCTTTTGTGCTGCGTCCGCGCCGCGACCTTTGGTAAGCTCGCGATAGGCCATATCGAGCATGGCTTGGAAATCGGGCATGTCGCCATTGTTCATCTTGTCGATCTTGTTCTTGACGGCGGCTTTGTTGGTATTGAGTTGCAGAGGCACTTCCCAATTCGCGCCGCCGGGCCCGAAGCTGTACGCGAGCACGCCGATGTAATCCTGCGAGCTGATCGTATCGACGCTCTTTTTTGCCATCTCCTTGCCCCAGAAATTGCCGCGAGGAATTTCGCAACTGTGCATGACGATGACCAATGCGCCGCGCGGGATCACGCGTTTGTGTTTGATCTCGAAGGAGACGGGCATGATTTCTTCGACGGGCCCGCCCATCCACCCGCCCGCGCCGAAGGCATCGGGACCGCCCAGCATGATCAGCCCGCTCCCCATATCTTTCACGTATGAGGCCATTGCTTTCTGCTGATCGTCAGTGAACGATGACGCGGGAATATTGGAGAGAATCATCGTCGAGTAGTTCATCATTTGCAGAAGGCTAAAGTCGCCGAGCTGATCGACGGTAAGCATTTCGACCTGCACATTTTCACTCTTGAGGGCGCTCAGAAGCGCCGCATCGTCATCCGGATTCGCGCTGACCAGCAGGGCCGGGCTGGCCCCGCCCACGAATGAAAACGCGCTGGCGGAATTGTTGAACGCGACGGTGTCCATGTTCTCATCGTCGGGCTGAAATTGGGCCTCATACGTTTGCGTGCCGCCGGTTGTGGCATTGAGCTTGACATAGAAGGTGTTCGCGCCGGGCTTGAGCGTCTTGTGCGACGCCTCCGGGCCAAGATCAACAAGTTTTCCATTTTGGTAGAGAATGACTTTTCCGCTAACCGATTTGGATGTGTGGACGATCATTCGCAGCGGAACTTGCTCGCCCGGCTCGGCATAAGTCGGGGCGATGAGTCGATCAAAGTACACTTCGTTGCGATGTTGATAGTGCAGCGGCACGATGTCGATGGGAATGCCGTCGGCCTTCGCGCGGCGAGCTTCCGTGAGCACGTCGCCCATGTTGTCGTTGCCGTCGGATAACAATACGAGTCGCTTGGTGGTGTCCTGCGGGAACAGAGCCATCGCGAGCCGAATGCCGGAGGCGATGTCCGTGCGATCGTTATCATTAATAATAGGCAACCGGCCGGGTGCGACGAAATAGCCGCCGGCCATCGGGGTTTGATGCAAGTATGCGTGGCGAGCGAAGTCGATGACGCCGAGTCGATCATTGGGCCGCATCTTCTTGGCTGCATCGCGAATGAACGATTCTTCGTCGCCTTCCGCGGACTGCACGCTGTAGGAGCGGTCGAGCACGAAAATAACGGTTTGATCTTCGCTTCGGCGCACATATTCAATCCCCGCCAGAACGAGCGCGAGCAGAATGATCAATGTGCTTCGAACCGCGATCGCCGTCCATCGGCGAAGCGGATCAAGCCCCGCCAAACTCCTCATCGTCACCACCACCAGGAGCGGCACAAGCAGACATAGCCACAGCCACGCCGGTTCTTCCACGGTGAAAGGCAGTGCCAATGCAAGCATCGAAACTCGACCATCCGCGCCGTAGGCCGCACTCCAGGGAGCGAATAGCTCACCCGGCGCACGTCCGTTGCGGCCCCAGGTGCGGACGGACTTTCCATCCTTCGTGAACCATTGCAGCCGGTTGCCGCCGTATTCACACACCATGATCTCTCCACGGGGCGAGACCGCAATGTCGTACGGATATTTCATTTGTCCCGGCTCGGCGCCGAATGAGCCGAATGTTGTCAGCACGCGGCCGTCGAGTGAAAATCGCACGATGCGATGGTTGCACGCATCTGCCACCCAAAGCGTCTGCTCATCGTCGATGTCCAAACCGGCCGGCCGGCTCAATCTTGCGCCGTCGATCGGCTCTTCGCCGATGGCCATCAGCGGCTTCAAATCCGGCGACCATTTGGTGATGCGGTCGTTCTCATGATACTCGCCGACGTAGATATTGCCCTGGGCGTCGAAGGTAACATCGGTGGGAAGCTGAAATTGACCGAGGGCGTTGCCTTCACCGCCGAATCGCCCCAGCAAGTCACCGTCGCGACTGAAGATCATCACTCGGTTGTAGTGCGTGTCGGCGACGAAGAGTCTTCCATCGGGATGGCAGTGCAGGCCGCACGGCTTGCCGTGCTCGATCTCCGGCATGGTCCAGCCATGCTCGAATTTTCCATCGGCGGAAAAGCGCTGCACCCGGCCGCTCTTGTCAACGACGAACACACCGCCGGTTCGTTCGATCGCGATGGAACGTGGATAGGAAAAATTTCCGTCACCGAGGCCAAGGCCGCCGAAAACTCCAGCTACGCCGGCGGGGAGTTCGGTGCGCTGTTCGCAACCACCATTCAGAATTGCAACGGCGAATCCGAGAAGAATGGTCGAGTAAATTGGAAATGAGCATATCGTCATTCTGAGCCTTGGTTTACCAAGGCGAAGAATCTCCGCAACGAGATGCTTCGCTTTGCTCAGCATGACGAAGTTGAGTTACGCATCAGTAGTTGTCGCTCAAATTGGTCCTGCGGGCTACTCACGGCTTGGTCGGTTGAGCGCCATTTGCAGCGCCCTCTTTTGTCGATGATTTCGAACTTTCGACGCCATCCGGTTTGGCCTTTGATCCGAGTGACTTTTGCATGGTCGAAAAATAGTTCTTGATGGCCTTGTGATATTGCCGCGGGATTCGGTCACGATAGATCAAATCGCTGGCGTCGCGTTCGGCCGCGGTGACTGCTTCGGCAAGCGGCTTAGACGTTTCGCCGCGGACTTGTTCGCCGTCAACGAGAAATTGACCGACGATCGCGCCCTTGGTGGTTTGAACTTTTCCGTGTTCAGTCTTGAAGGACGTGTCGGTCTGTTCGGTTTGGGCGACGCCGCCGCGGCCGCGAGCCATATTGGTTCCCATTCCGCCGCTGCCCGATCCTTTGCATTGATCACAAGGCTGACCGCCTCGCATTCCGGAACCTCCTCAGCTAGGGCATTGTTTGTCGAGCGAGTCTTTGGCGTTCTGCACGGACGCCATCGCCGAGTCGAGCTGATTCATTTCCTGTTCGAGCTTTTCCAGGTCGCCAAGCTGCTGAGCGGCGCCGGAAAGGGCCGCGGACGAGGAATTGCTTTGCCCCGCCTTACCCTGGCCCGCCTGCTTAAGAGCTTTGGCGAGTTGGTTGGCCATTTCGCCCGCCTGCTGCTTTTGTTGAAGTTGTTTCGCGAGCCTCTCGATTTGCGACGAATTGACGCCATTTTCCTCGAGCTGCCTCTTGAGTTGATCGACATCCTGCTTGCTCAAACGCTCGAGCATTCGCTCGACGTCTTCCTTCTTGATTCCGGCCTGCTCGAGTTGCTTCTTCAAGTCCTGATTTTCGGCCAACTTCTCGAGCTGCTTGCCGAGTTCATCAAGCTGCTTCTGCGCTTTCTCCGCGAATTCCTTGTCGGTGTCGGACTTGAGCGAGGCCAACTGGTCTTTAAGAGCCTGAACTTCTTCCTTGGCGGCCTTGAAGTCACCGGCCTGAAGCGCCTGGGTCAATTTTTGTGTCGCGGCGTCCGCGGATTCAGGAGCCTTCAAACCGCGAAGCATTCGTTGCAATTGAGGAACCGCGTCGAATTGATCCGTGTTCCGTTTGGCACGCATTTCATCCTCGAGCCGGTCAAGTTTCTTGATCGCCTCGCGACGAATTTCGCCCGGATTTTCGAGTTGGGCGTTGGGAGTTGCCTCGAGCGAGGCGAGGTCGGCCTTGAGGTCCTCCGCGCCGGGAATCGACTCCGCCGACTTCTTCACTTCTTCGATGTGCTTTTTCACGACGGCGCGAGTTTCTTCGCGCTCGGCCGCGCCGGCTTCCTGCTTTTTCGTCTCATTGGATTTGAGGACGCCGGGCGAGATCAGAAACACCGAAGCGGAAGCAATCGCGGCCAGGATGGGCAAGCCCCATCGCCTTGGAACGTGGATGCGAATAAATTGCGCGGAATGAAGGCCTGTGCTTGCGCGTTCGGCGTCGGCGATGACGGCCGCCGCAAACGGATCCTCCGTATCCCGACAATGCCACGCACTGCTGAGTCGCTCGCGAAGGTTCGCTCGGTCATCGAGCGCGGCGGCGGCGGCCTCAATCGAAATCCGTCTCGCTTGAAGCAGCGCGAACGATGTGAGAAGCGCCGCCAAGACCAGCGTTGCCGCGATAGTGGCAAGCGGCCAGTGCAAACCGTAGAGGCGCTCAATCAAAGTGAGTACCGCAAAGATCAGAATAGTAATAGTGCCCAGTGCGGAAAGAATCTCGATCCAGCGATTGAGGTCGAGGCGTCGCCGGGCGGATCGAATCTGACGTTCCAAGTGATTCATCGGTCAGCACCTTCAGCGTAGGAATCCACCTAATGCTAGACGTTGGTATCGGCCAAGGCAATTTCAACCGTGGAACGACAAAGATGCGTCGCTGGCAAGTTCTGTTCCTATTTCCGAGCGGCGACCGTAAGGGAGCGGTTATCAGAAGGATTGCGCGCCGGTTCGCAGGACGCCGGGGATGCTGCCGCTTTCAATGATCTTCGGATGTTGGCCGGTGGCGGTCTGGAATGCGTCAAGCCCGGATTGCAGGCTTGATCGGGCCGCGTCCGTCGGTTCGAGCGCGACGCACACCGCGCCGCCTCCACCGACACCGGCGATCTTGGCGCCGTGAATTCCAGTCTTCGAGCCGTGTTTCTTGATCAGGTTGACGAGCAGATCCGCCGAGGGGCTTCCCAGTCCGCAGCGCTGACCGTAGCTCCAGTGTGACGCCGTCATCAATTCGCCGATTCCGGTAAGTGCGGATTTTTGACCAGTTCGAATCGAGCGGCCCAGCGCCTGGACAAACTCATGGGCGCGAAGATTCTCGTAGATGTGATGCTCGGTTCGGGATCGCACCTTGTAGACGGTGGACGGATTCACCGTCGCAAAAGGATCCGAGGAGCTTCCGAAATGTTTAATGAAATCGGCCCCCTTTAGTTTTGTGGGAAGCCGATCCCGAAAGTTGCCGGTGTAATCATTCACCGCGATTCTGGCCAGGTGCATGTTGCTTTGTAGTCCAGGGATCCGATCGTGCGTGATGATGCGTTCGATCAGCAGACGACCCATGCCCGAGGCAATTCGCACGTCGGCGAATTTTCTTGCTGATTGCGCGTCCGCGTCCGCATAGCGAATACCCACAATTCGCAGGGCATCGGACAATGGCGTGCTTCGCAGGCAATCACACGAGTCGCAACAAATTTCCGCGATCCCATCCGCCGGCGCACATAACGCGCTCAAAATATCCGCAGGTCCGACGGGTGATTTCACCCATTCGTTCAATGCTCGGCGACATGCTTCGACGCACGTTTTCTGATCGAGTGTCGCACCGAATAGAGCTCCGAGAGCGACGACCGTGGCCGATGCGACGGCGCCATATTCGCCATCGTCCGAACCAAGTGATGACCGCACGACAATCGACAGGCCATCCGAGAATGGCGGCAATACGCCGCCGCGTACTGCCTCGACGAGAGTGCCCACAACGCAGCGAAGCGCATAAGGCTGAGTGCCGTTCAAAAAGCTCGCGCCGGTTTCCGCGTCGATCCAACCGCCGCAGCCGGGATAAATGCGTTGCAATGGGAAATTCGTCGTTGAGGCCGTGTCCGAATTCTCACGAATGTACGCCAGAGAAATGACAGCGTCATCGCGCCGACGAACGCCGACGGAAACACAAGTCGCTGTGGGCACGTGCAGTACAAGTGCGCCGGTGTAGTCGCTCAATCCGCCGATGACGTTGATCCGCCCCGGCGCAGTGGCGAGCCAGCGCGGGCCGATCCCTCTCAATTGCTCGTGGAATTCCGCGGAAGGCGTGGTTCGCTCGCTCTCCAGCGGTGCTGCAAAGTTGAACCGCCCCGCAGTCAGCGGATTGGAAGCACGCAACGACACGTCCTGCTCGACGGACATGAGTCTCAAACTCCCCGATACGTTTAACAAACTTCCCGCAGGACGGATTCGTCCACGAAGATCGGCGCCAACGTGCCGGCGCCAACCGCAATGGCGTCGGAAGGTCGGGAATCAATTTCAATCAGCGCGCCGTCATGGCGAATCACTAACTTGGCGTAAAAAGTCGAATCGCGCAATTCACTGATCACGACTTGCTCCAATTGGCAATCCAGGTTTTGAATCATTCGCTCAATCAGATCGTGTGTCAACGGGCGTTGCATCGCGACGCCCTTCAGTCGACGGTCGATCGCGTACGCCTCGTGAACGCCGATCAGGATCGGAAATGCCCGTTTACCGTCCGCTTCCCGAAGCACGATCATCGACATTTTTTCCTCGTCGGAATCGACGATCACGATTCGAGCCATGTTCATGCGCACGAGCATTTGAATCAATCCTAGGATCCTGCGGCGCAGAGTAATCGAGAGGTCGCCCTTGTCAAGAAAGATCAAAATGATTTGAAACGCATCGCGCGAAATTAAGATCGGCCGTTCAAATGTGATTTGTGCGATCCTGCAAAATCAGGATGCCGAAAGAAGTTTCTGAAGCGATTGCAACTCCGCCGCGTCCATTGGCGCGGAGTGTTCCTTCAACGGAAATGCTCCCTGAGATACATCGTGGACGTATCGCTGAAACGCTGAGAGCAATTGAGAGTGTATGTCCGCATAAGGTCGCAACGATCGCGGAGGGTGTCCACCACCATAGCCAATGAGATCATGGAACACAACCACCTGTCCATCGACCGACGATCCGGCAATGATTCCGATGACGGGTAGCTCAGTGGATTGAGTGATGATCGTGGCGACTTCATCGGGGACGGCCTCTAGCAGTAGTGCTGCCGCGCCGGCTTGCTCCATCATCTTGGCGTCTTCGATCATTTGCTTGGCGTCAGCGGCTCGCTTGCCCTGGATCTTATAACCCCCCACGCTATGAACGGATTGTGGCTTTAGACCGAGATGAGCCATGACCGGAATTGTTGCCGATGACATCGCCTCCACCGTTCGGACCAACCGACGATCAACTTCGATTTTGACGCAATCGCATCCTCCGTCGGCCATGAACCGTCCGGCGTTGTGGATCGCCTCTTCGACACAGGCCTGATAACTCAAATAAGGCATGTCCCCGACAAGGAAGACCGAAGGCGCCCCGCGCCGCACGGCCTCGCATAATGGAACCATTTGATCAACCGTGGCACGCAGCGTGCTTGGATGGCCTAG
Organism: Planctomycetota bacterium; assembly: GCA_016200265.1. Classification (GTDB taxonomy): domain Bacteria; phylum Planctomycetota; class Phycisphaerae; order UBA1845; family UBA1845; genus JACQFE01. The sequence continues at coordinate 64,395 of JACQFE010000017.1, forward strand.
GCAGACTTCGGCATAGGTATCTCCCACCAGAAGGGAATCCACGCCCGCTTCCTGCATAATTCGGGCCGTCGGGAAGTCATAGCACGTGATCATGGTGACCTTGCGTTTTTCGCGTTTTCGCGATTGCAGCGTGCTGAGGGTGATTTTTGCTGACGTGGGCACAAGTACAGATTAAGATGATTGCAGGTCGGTGACAAGGAGGCGGCCGTTCGGCTGTGGCCATACGTATGCGAACAAGCATTGCAATATCGCTGCTCTCACTGTCACTCATCACTGGCGGCGTGGCAGTGGCCCAGCCGGAACTGAGCTTGGGTACGGAAACCGTTAGCAGTGCGAGAAGAGGGTTCCCTCCACCTCTTCCGCCGTCGAATCGCTATCTGAACATTAATTTTCCATCAAACCTTGGAGTGGTGGCGTTTCGCGTGACCTTTATTTCGCTCATGCATCCCAGCCCGCCAAATGTACCGGAGTTTCCGCCGCCGGATTTCACCGCGTACGAGGGACAGGTGCGCTGGGTTGGGCCTGTGATGGATTGCCAGGCAATCGAGGTTCCGCCGACCACATTCAAGTGCGCATTACTTCAGTGTGAACCCTATTACGATGACTTCTACGCAAGCGTTGGGAATGATTATCTCTACATCACCGGCAGCGCCGTGGTTCCAAGCTCGAGGTATGAATTGCAATTCTTTGCTCCAAGCTGCCAAGGACATGAGGACTCATGCGCAGAAGTTTCGTTGCCCGACCGACGAGACACATTGCGGTGGGGAGATGTTGCATACCCATACCAGGATCCGGGAATGATCTGTAGCGTAAGCCACGGATCATGCAGGAGTGAGGCCGATTGCCCTCCGGGTAACACTTGCGATCCAGTGCCACTTTTTCAGCCGAACATCACCGACGTCGCCGCCGTCGTGGACAGGTTCAAAGGGCTGGACACCGGAGCGCCGGTTTGGCTCGCGGACATGAATCCGCAAACGCCCGATTTCAAGGTCAACATCTCCGACGTGGCCAGCACCGTGGACGCCTTCAAGGGTCTGGCGTATCCGTTCCAGATTGATGGTTGTCCGTGAAATAGTCCGCTTCGTGACGGGCGCGGCATCGAAACGCAACGGCGAAAACCGCTTCCTTACAGGCGCGGCTCTGAAAAACTTCTCCTTGACAGTTCGCCCTCAACGATCAACAATCCTTCGCTCGGATGGACGCCTGTTGGCAGGCCGATCGTCCGAGCCCAGCCTTATGGTTCAAGCCCGATGGATCTGCGTCGGCGGCGAGCAATCGGAAGCGTAGCTTGAGTAGACCATTGGACGGTCGATTGCGGAAGGAGTGCCGGTCGGAATGGCCAAGCGTGAAGGTCTGAATGGAATGACGGTCTCCATGATCGTCTTTGCCGCATTGTGGCTTGGGTCCACGGTTTTTCTCATCATTCTCTATACCGGGCAGGACGCTTTGGTCCAGGAGAACGCGAAGCTCCAGGCCCATACCGACCGTTGCATCAGTGCGGCAGAAGAGCGATCGATCGCCCAGGCCAAGCTGGCTCAGGAAAACGGGCCGACCATCGTCGGAATTATCGAGGGTGATCGCGCTCAGACGGCTCAACTCGCGAGCGGCGAGCCGACCGATAACGTGGCAGCCGTCAAGGCCAAGCACGATCAACTGCTTGGAGGAATCAAGGGTGACGGATTCGTCCCGCAGGCCGATGGCTTCGAGGACTTTTCATATCACGAGGCCCTCAACCGCGTCTACGATGCATTCAAGGCCGAGCGCGAACTGAGAAAGACCGCCGAAGGCGCCGCCAATGATTTGAAGATGCAGGTGGCGTCGATGTTGGAATCGCAGGAGAAGCTCAAGGCTGATTTTGAAAAACAGACCAAGGACGCCACCTCGCAGCTTGCCCAGGCAGAAAGCGATCGTGCGGCGTATCGCGCCGAACGCGACAAATCGGTGGAGAAAATCGAACGCGATTTTGATGATCGTCGAAAGCAGAATGACATCGACCTCACCAATGAGCGCAATCAGCGTCAGGCACTTGGCACGCGGGTCAACGATTTGCAGAAACGCATCGCCACACAGAACAATCGCCTGGGTGGATTGCTGCCCGGGCCGGAAAAACTGGCCACGGCTCGGCAGGCGGACGGCAAGATTCTGACGGCCGTTCCCGGCGACGATGTCGTGTACATCAATCTCGGTCAGAAAGACGGGCTCGTGCTCGGCCTGCAGTTTGCGGTGTATTCGGTGGCCACGGGAATTCCCGAGGATGGCAAGGGAAAGGCCGTCATCGAAGTGGTGTCAACGGCCGGGACTTCGGCCGAGTGCCGCGTCGTGAGCGTCGCCCCGAACAGTGTGGTCCTTCAGGGCGATCTGATTGCCAATCCGATTTATGATCCCTCGCGTCCGATGACGTATGTGGTCATCGGTGATTTCGATCTCAATCGCGACGGGGCGATGGATCGTGAAGGAGCCGCGGCGCTGGAGGCTCTCATCACCAATTGGGGCGGCAAAGTGGAACATGAGCTGACTGCGATGACGGATTTCGTCGTCGTCGGGGCCGCGCCCAAGCGACCGCGTCCGACCAAGGAAGGCGATGCATCCGCCAGGCCCGATCCAAATGACCCCGTGCAAAAAGCCTGGGACCAATACAACCAGACCGTCGACAAGGCCAAGACCTTGTCCATTCCCATCATGACACAGGAAGTGTTCTTGAATTTCCTGGGATATTCAGGCCGGGTGGCGAGAAAATAGGTCGCTCGCTGATTGACATTGCGGTCCCTCTAGCCCGAACTCGCTCAATGTAGCGCCACCCCTTGTGGGTGGCGAACTGCAATTGAATCCGCAAGAGGCTCACCACTTCACTTGTGCAAGCCGCGAAACTGCCTCTTTTGTTCGTGACTCATCCACGGTGAGAGCGAAGCGCAAGTATCCTTCGCCGCCCGTGCCGAAGCCGATGCCGGGAATCGCGACGATGTTGGCGCCTTCGAGCAATCGACCGGCCGCGGCCATTGAATCCATTCCGAGTGGGCAATGCGACCAGACGTAAAACGTCGCATCCGGCAATCGCGTCTTCAAGCCGGCCGATTGCAAACCGCTTACGAGAATATCGCGGCGGCGGCGGTAAATGTCGATTTGGGATCTCAAATCTGAAATTGCATCGTTCTGGATGACGCCCGCGAGCGACGAATCCTTGCCTCCCCCCTTACCAAGGGGGGCTGAGGGCGACCGAGGAGGAAGCCTGAAGGGGGGGTTGGTAACCTCCCCCTGCCCCCTCCTTAGTAAGGAGGGGGGCTGCGCGATCGAATCCGTTTGTGATTCTGGAAACGCGCCGCTCGCCAAAACATCCGCGACCGCATCCTGAATGGCCATGAAGACGCCGGAGTCGACATTGTTCTTCACCTTCGCCAGCGCCGCGAGTGCGTCAGCGTTTCCAACCGCGAATCCGATGCGCCAGCCGGTCATGTTGAACGTCTTGGAAAGCGAGTGAAATTCGACGGCGACGGCGTTCGCGCCGGATGATTGAAGGATGCTTGGCGGCGGACGGTCGGGGTCGAAGAACATTTCGCTGTAGGCCGCATCGTGGGCGATGAGGATGTGATGCTCGGTCGCGAATTCGACGGCGCGGTCGAAGAATTCTCGCGGCGCACATGCGCCGGTCGGATTGTTGGGGTAATTGAGGAACATGAGCTTCGTGGCCCGCCGGATGTCTGCCGGAATCGCCGGCAAATCGGGCAACCAGTCATTCGACTCGTGAAGTGTCATATAATGGCACTTCCCGCCTGCGAAGATCGTGCCGCCCGCATACACGGGATAGCCGGGATCAGGGATCAGCACCGTTTCACCGGGATTGACGACCGCAGTCGGAAAATGCCCTAGGCCTTCTTTCGAGCCGATCAAGGTGAGGATTTCGCGATCCGGATCGAGCGTCACTCCGAATCGCCGCTGAAAAAACGTCGCGACGGCCTCACGAAACTTCACCGAACCCGCGCCTTGTGGATAGCGATGGTTCTTCGGATCACGGATCGCTTCGGCCATTCGATCGACGATTAAACCGGGCGTGGGGCAATCGGGATCGCCGACGCCGAAGTCGATCACGTCGCGCCCGGCCGCGATCGCCTCACGCTTCTTGCGATCGATCTCGACGAACAGATACGGCGGAGTTTGTTCGAGCCGTTCGGCCCGCCAATGATTCATGTTCACTCTCCAAACATGTGACCATTGTTTCGTTACTCGTCCCGTTGAGCAAGCAAACATCATGCTGTGCGAGGCGAAGCATCTCACACACCGAGTTTCTTCGGTCGCCTTCGGCGACCTCAGAATGACAGCCGGCATTACAAATACGGCGAAAACATCTTGAGGATCCCGTTGCGGAGCCGGCGGAAGCTCGGCTTGCGATTGAATGCCACTTGCGCCTCATGTGACTTGGGCAGCAGACTGTCGACCCAATGTGCCAGGTGCGACGCCAGAGCCGCGTCGTAGACCTCCACGTTAAACTCGAAATTCAGGCGAAAACTTCGCGGATCGACGTTCGCCGAACCCAGCCAAACCCAACGATCATCGACGATCGCGAGCTTCGTATGCACGAATGGGCCGGGACGATAATACGCCTTCACGCCGTATTCGACGAGCTGTTCAAGATACGCATCGGCGATCCATCGCATGATCGGAAGATCATTAAATTCCGGTAGCAGGATCGTGACTTGCACGCCGCGAAGAGAGGCCGTGTTCATCGCCGCAATAAGTGCCGGACTCGGCACGAAATAGGGTGTGCAGATACGCACACTCTTCTGGGCCGCCGCGAACGCCGCGAGCAGTGTCCAATGGACAATTTCGAAATCCTCGTCCGGTCCGCTGATCACGCCGCGAGCGAGAGCCTTTCCGGTGGGCTCCAAACGCGGAAAATATTTTTCGCCGGTTAGGGCCTCACCCGTCGCAAGCAGCCAGTCCTCGATGAATGCCTCCTGAATTTCACCCACGACAGGCCCGGTCACGCGAAAGTGCAGGTCCTCGACGCGGTGCGGAGAGCGCGTGCGAAGCAAATGCCGCTTGGAGATGTTCATGCCGCCGGTGAACGCGACTCGACCATCCACAACGAGAATTTTTCGATGGTTTCGCAGATTCAATCGCACTCGGCCAAACGGAAGCCCGATCGGGAAAAACCCAGCGATTTTCGCGCCGGATTTCATGAATCGACGCCCCATCTTCGAATAATTTCCGACCGCTCCGATCCCATCGAGCAGGACGTGAACGTCCACGCCGCGCTCGGCGGCACGAGTGATGGCATCTCGAAAACGCCGCCCGATCTCATCCTGGTCAAAAATGTAGCTTTCCAGCGTTATGGTCGTGCGCGCCTGATCGATCGCCTCGAGCATGGCCGGATATGCCCTCTCTCCGTTGTGCAGCGGCTCAAAATGATTGCCGGAGAGCATGGGCATGCGTGTGATGCGATCGGTCATCAAGCGAAGCGATTCAAGATGACCAATGACCCCGCGATCGGCCGCAGAAACTGGCGCGATGGCCGCGTGATCGGGAAGCGTTGTGATCCGCTCGTATCGTCCGCGACGTTTGACGGCACGTCGCTGCACGCGGTTGATGCCGACAGCCCAATACAGCCACGGTCCGACGATCGGAAACACGAAGCTCATGAAGAGCCAGATGGTCGCCGAGCGCGGATCGCGCTTGAACATGATCGAGTGCCCGGCGCTGATCATGCCCAGCACGATCCACGCGGCGACAAACGTGCGGCTGAGAATCGCGGTCGTCACAATTTCATTGTAAACGCTCGGCGAAAAATGGCGGCGCGTAGCCGAAAGTAAAGTTTTCGCTACAATCTTTCGTTTCGCGCTGGGGGTTGACGATCATCCAGGTAAATGTGCGATCTGTCATCTTGAGCAACGCCGTCATGCTGAGCGATGCGAAGCATCTCGGATCCTGAGATTCTTTTGCCGCTGAAGTGATTTCGGAATGGCGGACCGAAAGCGATAATAGCCTATACGAAAGCGAAATTGAATACTCCAATAATCAAAGCTTCCAATGTCTCATGGCATCGCCGCGCCGAGCTGCGCAACGTCATCGCTTTGACCATTCCGGCCGTCATCACCACCAGCGCGCGGGCGTTCATGGATGTCTGCGACTTCGTCATGGTCGCGCGGCTGCCGGATCACAATGCGGCCGCGGCGATCCTTCCGTCGCAGGTCATCATGTGGTCCTACATCGTCTTCGGCGTCGGCATCGTCTCGATGGTCAACACGTTCGCCGCGCAGGCGCTCGGACGCAAGACCTATAGCGAATGCGGCGCGTACGCCTGGCAAACATTTTACATCAGCATCTTCTTCGGCATCGTTGGCCTGGCAGTGATTCCCGTGATCCCCTACGTCGTCGCCCTCATCGGCCACGAGCCGGCGGTGCAGGCGCAGGAAATCATCTATCTGCGGATCATGCTGCTCACCACGACGCCCACGATCATCGCCGAAGGTTTGGGCTGGTTCTTCATCGGCGTGCATCGACCGAAAGTGCCCATGTGGACCGCGCTGGAGGCCAATGTCGTCAACCTGACGCTTGCATACATTCTGATTTTCGGTGCGTGGAAGATTCCGGCCATGGGCATCGCCGGCGCGGGATGGGCGACATTCACGGCCGTCTGCTATCGCATGATTCGAATGGGATTGGCGTTGATCGCCAAGCCCGCGAACGACACATTTGAGACGCGGCGACAATGGCGGCTTTCGTGGCCTCGGCTGCGAAATCTGCTTCGCGTCGGTGTGCCCAACGGATTGCAGATTACGTCGGAAGTGATCGTGTGGGCTGTCTTTGTAAACGTGCTTGTCGGTCGATTCTTCGGCACGGTGCATCTGATCGCAACCAACACCGCGTGGCAGTACATGCGCATCTCCTTCATGCCCACGATCGGCATGGGCCGCGCGGTCACCGCGCTGGTCGGAAAATCAATCGGTGAAGGCGATGCAAGCCGCGCGATTCGCGAGACGCGCTTCGCGGTGTACATCACGCTGGCGTTCATGTGTACGCTCGCAACGGTATACACGTTCCTTGGTCGGCAGTTGATCTACTTGCTTGAGCCGGATGCGGCGGTGGCCGCGATCGGCAGCTCGATCATGATCTGTGCCGCGGTGTTTCAGGTCTTCGACGCCCTGGCGATCACCTACACGTCGGCCCTTCGCGGCGCGGGTGATACGTTCATCCCCTCGATCTTTTTCATCCTCAGCCAGTGGATCATCATTGTCGGCGGCGGATGGTTTGTGGCCGTGAAGTTCCCGGAGTGGGGCAGCATCGGCCCGTGGTCCGCGGCCTCCACCCTCATCGCCGTCACCGGCATTTTTCTCTGGTTTCGCTGGTCGACCGGCGCGTGGAAACGGATTGACATTTTCAAGATCAAGCCTCCCACATCGGAAGACGCCGTCGAAGCCGCCGTCGCGAATTTTTGAGCCGTTATCGATTTTCCGAGCCGCGCCCGTGAGGAAGCGGTGTCCCCCTTACCAAGGGCTGAGGGCGACCGAGGCGGAAGCTCGAAGCAGGGGGTTAACCGCAGATTCGCGCAGATTTGTTTCACGTGAAACGGTGTTTTGCGAAAGTCTGTTTCACGTGAAACAAGTCTTGATTGTGTTCGGATCATGGGAACCTTCGATTCATGCACGATTTCGCGGGCGCTCGACGAACTTTCCTTTTTCGGCGACCAGACGGGTGCAGCTTGCGGCTCCACACCGCGCCCCATCGCGTGACTCTGACGGCCAACAACCAGACCATCGCTGAAGCTCACAAAGAACCCACCACACAAGAGGATCGGGACCAATTGAAGCAAACGCGTAACGCTTGCCAATTTGAGTACCCGCCGCAGTCGACGTAGCATTTAGTTGGTTCTGGAATCGACTATTAAGGAAATCCTGATTCTCTGTTTGACTCCGGCTATTAAGTACGGTAGTTGTTAGGTTTTACGCGATTCGAGGAAGGAGACGCGAAATGCCTGACAACCGGAACAAGCGGCCCATGCCGGCGGTGATGGATGTGGCCACGTTTCA
>JACQFE010000057.1 GCA_016200265.1 Planctomycetota bacterium
AATACCTGGCGGAGTTCACCTATCGGGCCAATCGCCGATGGATCGAAGCCAGTCTCTTCGACCGCCTTATCGTCGCAGCACTCGACACCAAAGCCGTAACCTGCAAAGAGTTAACCGCCGGAGCGACATAGAGAATCAGGTATATATTTTTCCATTGGAAACGTAGTGATTGGCGGGCGCGAAGGTTGCGCGGCAAACAAAATCTTTATCCAGGAACTTGGTTCGTCCTTTATTTGTTGACAATCCCTTGGTTCGGTGGATCAACGAGTATAAGAGTCGAACCGCAACTTAATCGGAAATCCGGCCAATTTGTCGAGGAATCGATGTGTTGTCTCGTCCCGCAGTGAAGTGATAAACCTTGCAGCAAACTTGAGTGAGGCATTATCGATGCGTTTGTTGGCGTTGATTGCTCGCGAAATAAGATCGACGCAGGTCGAGATCTCATCTGGCGCACGAAGAGCAATTTCGTGGGCCATCGAAGCATCAAGCCAGTAGGGCCAGTATTCGCGGTCTGATGAGTTGTGCGAGAAGAACAATTTGCGTATGTATTCGTCTGTAAGCGCGCGCGCTAGAGCGCCCAGCACCTCGGTGAGTGGAGCTTTGTTAGAGTACTGGAGCATGAACATGGCGCGCTTTGCATCGGCATAGATCGGCGCCAATGGCTCGCTTTTCGAAACGGTGGCATGCGCTTCTAATATCGGGAAGGTTGAAAACGCGGAGGTGGCAACAAGAGCCCGGTAGACAAGGCGTGCATAACTTGCTTGGATATCATGGATGTGCAATCTAGTGCGCGCACACCTCCTAGGGTTGTCCCACAGTACTGTGGGAAGTTGTAGCAGGAGTTGCTCTAGGTCTCGGCTAACATCAAGATCGCCGAGAAGCCCCAGACCAACTGTTGTTCGGTGCTCTATCCACTCGGTAGTTCGCTCCCGACGTAATCCTTTCAACATGTCGCGAATGCGGGAGAGCACGTGGTCCCGTAGCACTTTAACGAGAAGGTACGGGGGCAGCGCTCCGTACCCAAGACACGCCAGTCTCACAAGTTCCAGAACAGTGTCTTGTGATCCGGTCGTACTCAAAGAGTCGATTACGAATCTTAGGTTACAAGGGCTAAAGTGGGAGTCGCATGGAATTGAGACTGCTTGCCGGAGAAGTTCTAGGAGTAAGGCCTCTGCTTTATCGTCCCCACTCCGTTGGCGCGCTACAAGTTTGTCGAGAAGCAAAACCGGTCCCTGCGGCTCGCGCAATAGCCATTTCGCCTGCCAGCGGAGCTGATCTGGTTTTTCTACAGCCCGCGCGAACTGACTAGCACATAAATTTGCAGCAACTCGTCGTATCATGCGATCTGAGTGCGTAGTAAGCGTTTGGAGCGTCGACCACGGAAGCGCATCCAGCACGCCTTTACGATGCTTCGACACTCGTGCTAAGTTGATCACAAGGTCAAGGGGCTGCTTCGCAATTTGAACCATGATCCACTTTGCGTATACGGACCTCACGAACGGATGTCTGTCCACTTCGCCCAACAAGAATGACCAACCGGAAGGAACTGGAAGTCCAGCCATCACGTTGGCGATGGACAGTTTTTCCGACCCGTCTGATTCCTCGTTGTACCATTTCCGAAGTATCGGGAACGCGGACGAGCCAAGACGATCTGCAAGGTGGGGTGATTTCCAGGATCCGCCGAGCTCACAAGGCGGCGTAGTATGTGGCATCTGGATTAACTGCTCTGAACTTGCAGCAAACAGTAGTCCATTAATAACAGGACCTGCGTTAATCGGGCACGAATCCGTTCCGCCGATACATCGTGAGTCTTTAATGAGCGAGGCCAGCGCGGCGGGGACCGAATCGGGAATCAGGTTGGAACACTCAATCAAACATCGGCTAGCCAATTGATGTTCGAGCGCGCCAAGTCGATTGAGAATCTGGAGGGCATGTGCCGGATCCGAAACGAGTCCCACTAGCATTTCGACTATTCCATCCCGCTCATAGTCTTCCGCCAGCGCTGGCAGGAGCTGCAGGATCACTGGGATCCCAAACGACAGAAGGTGCAACGCGACAAAGAAATCACGATAGATTTCATGAGTGAAAGCTCTTGATGCTGCAGCGTTGTAATGTGGTTTGGCGCAGGGTTCGAGCAGCCCAAGTTGTTCCGCCAGATTCGCAAAGGTTGATGCTTCCCCCGAGGTTTGGCGAGTCGTATCGTCTAGAGATAGACTTATGGGTTGGACATCAAAATGTGAGTTGTTGCGAATCATCTGCCATGCGTGAACGCGGAGAAATTCCAACAAGGCGTCGACCTGCTGTTCGGCTGTAAAGATGCCCTCCACTTGCTTTCGCAATATTGCGTCGTGGACGAACTGTTCAACGAGCCGAGCTCGCGATGTTGGGCAAGTGTCGTTTTTGCTTGACGCAAACTGAGCGGCCCGCGTGAGATAGAATGGGAGTCGAAGTACCCGTGAGATGGCGGGAACGGTCCACCATTTGCGTGCGACGTGCCGCGTGTTCTCGGGAAGCTTCGCGTCAAGATACGACCCTGCGAGATTCGCGTCGAGCTCGTCGATAACAAACGAACGGAAGTGTTTCGAAAGACCGGGCGGTAAAGACAATCGACTGGTGAGAATCACAGGGTTGGTTCCAGTGACACAACGTTGAATGTCCTGATCTAGAAAATGCCGCAGGTGACGCGGAACCTCGTTGTAACCATCAAGAAAAAGGATAATTGGAGTCTCAGTCGAAGACCGTTCAAGAGAAACGCACGCTGTATGTTCGAGGACGTTGAGCATCTGTTCTTGAGAAAGTTCCCCCGAAGATTTCGACGTTGACCACACTTCCCGGCACTCCGAAAGCGCCGCGACGCTAAGGTGGCCGTGGAGCATTTCGCGAATACTCCTGGCAGCGGCTTGCGCCAAAGAACAATTTTCCTCGCTAAAGAACTTCAAGCGCACGTAAACTGGGAACCGATCAGGAATGGCATCGTCGGTCCATGTCAGACTGAAGCGCGCGGCAATGTTTCGGAGGACCGTTGTCTTGCCGGATCCCGCTGGCCCAATGAGTATTACAGAGGTCGCCAAGTCGAGTACTCGCAGCACGTTGGGTGCGGTGAGCTTAGCGTTGGTGGTGAACCCTTGGCGCTGACCAATGATGGTGCCGCTCGAAAGCTTTCCTTCGTCTTCAGCTGAGGTGGCGGCAAGCGTGATGAATTCGTCACCGTCGAGACTATTGAGCAACGCGCGGCAATAGAGCTCCTTCCAACCGTATCCTTGCCTCTCGGCAAGGAGATTCCGCGCAAGTAACAAAAGTCTATCTAGAGTCAAAGAACGCGGGGGATACTCCTCTTCCGGAGCGGAGACAGTTTCGTAGACTGCAGATGGTCCCATGACGTGACCCCGCAAAGAACATGGCACGTCCGCAGGACTCCAAAAATGAAATACCTCACATGGTCCGCGATCCGATCGCCAGCAAACGGTGGATGCGACACCGCTCTTGTGACTGCCGAACCGATTGGGAGGTATAGATACAGCGAAAACTGAACGCCGAATGGCTGAAACGAGCGCCGCAAGCCCGGCCGGTCCCGTCTGATACTTGTCGGAGCGCTCGCGGCCGCGAAGGCAATTACGGATCGACTGTGACAAGCCTTCGTCGCTCTCAATTACTGCGTCACCTCGCTGAAGAGACACGTGCGCTAATGCCCGCAGCGCCAAATAGAAGATCGTGCCGAAATAACGAACGCTTCCCGCTCGCACCTGTTCGTGCTCATGCAACGATGGTTGGACAATATGCCAAATGCATGGCACTCCATCAATACTGATGAGCACAGTGCGCAAGCATGTCGCCGCCGGGCCAGTAGTGTCTACGACGAACGCCATGCGCCGAACAGGCCCCGTTGCAGGTAAGCCAGTCAAGGGTGGAACTCGCTTGGAGCAGATTTTTTTTCTTTCTTGCTCATAACCGTCCTCTGTATCTATCCGCATACTACTTCCTGATCGTATGCACCGCGATGGTGCATGACAACGCGTGGGTAGTATTGGGAGTTTCTAATCCATCCGCACAAACCGTACGCATCGATGTTGCATCGAGAATGGACGTTGGCGATCGCTTGACGCGCAGAACCAATGGTAGAATTTCCCGGATGGAGATAACAGCAACGATGAACGAGATTGGAATGCCAAGCACCGAATCCACTAACAACGCCATCCCTAATCATCAGCTCGCGACTGAATTAGATTGTTCGCAACACGGAACGGTCCGACGTCCTCCCCGTTTTGCGATGCGACGTTCGCGTTTCACACAATCGATCGGAGGCAAGCCCATGATCGAAGTTATCGGGTGGATCGTACTTGGCGCCATGTTCGTCATTGTCTCCGTCGTCAGCGTGACTGCACTGCGTCACCATTCCACTCTTGGCGATGGCTCCTCCGTAGTTGTCGGAATATGCGTGGGTGCGCTATGCGCTTGCGCGCTGCATCAGGGGTTCGCGGCATCTGCGCCGCCCGTCGTGCCCACCGGGCCACGTGGTGGGTTCGGATGGATTCTCATCCCATACATCGCGCTCGCGTTGACCGTACTTGCCGTATTACTCGCAATGTTCTTGTTCTGCGCTTGGAAATGGGTTTCGCGCGTGGTGCGAAATCTCCAGGCATGGATTACGGGCCCATCCTCGCGCGCATTCCCCGGAAACCGCAGTAACGAACGACGCCATGGTCAGCCGCAGGAGTCGAACCGTTCGTTGCACACGAAGACCGCGAAATCCCAGTCGTTGCGCAATCGCCGAATGCACGGGAGCGAATGGAGAGAGCGATGAACAGCAACGGGGCAAATTTCTGTAATCGTCGTGTGGATGCCGTCCTCGTCATCGCCCAAGGAGCGACGCACGGAGAAACTCAATTGCCGCATTCCGTGCGCAAGCCTTGCAGCAGTCGCAATTGGATATCTCGATTCGCGAAGGGCCCGACGATTACGACTTCATGGTTTCGACGAAACATGCCGGCGAGCGGTCAAAACTGAGCGCTGCGTCGAAGGGGCAGAAATATGTTCAACACCGGCAACAACGCAGACCAATCCAAGGACAACATCATCGCTTATGTTGACCGACAACGAACCATTGTGTCATGGAACGAGGTCGACAGCATTCAGTATCCTTCCGGCGCCTTCGTGATTGATTACGTCCGTCAGCAGGTCCAGTATCCGGTCGCCGTTCCCGCGATCATGGGATTCGATGCTTTTCGGCTTTCGGCGCAGCCTCGCGACATCCTTGCAGCCTTCATGAGGTACGTGGGCATGGCGGTCGGCACCAGCCGTGTATCCGAATTCCTCGGCCGCCAAGTGAAACTCGCATCCGCAGCGATGCACAACGCCAAGACCTCCATCGTGAAGGTACTCGACCTCGCTGCGCTCGGACTGACGTTAAACCCGGCCCGTGGAAGTCTGCTCGCGGAACGCTCAGCGTACATCCTAAACAGCAGCGGCCGTTCATGCGTGGTGATCGTCCCCGAGCGCGAATTTAACCCGCAACCAATCAGTAAGTCCCGATGAGGCGAGCAATAGCGAATATTGAGCGGCCCATGATTGATCCCAGAACAGATCAGGAAAGCCGTGGATCATAATTATTCAAGCGATGCCGGTGCGTGCCGGCTTCCAAATGCGAATGAGTCCTCGGGAAGAAACCATGGCCTGGCAAACTCGAACAACTGTACTTCTGTCCGACACGCTCCGTTTCGCGGTCCGCGCCGCATTGATCATCGACGGCATCGCCATCGCCATCAGTTCGATCTACGTCGTGGCCAAGTTGTGTTGGTTTACCGTTCATTATTTGGACAGAACCTGGTTTGCGCAGCCCTGGTAAGAGCAAGGTGAAGAATGAAGGATATTTTTGACATGTTGTTCGGCGCCGGGACCAAGCCCGTGCGACGCACGGTGCGATTGCAGTTTACGGTGGATCAAGATGGGCAACCCGTTGTGGTACCCATCGACGGCGATTTCGTCAGCCTCTCGGCACTCCGTTCTCTTGATAACGCGTTGGTCGGACAAGACAGCTTTTTCCACTGAGGATGCCCGCGGACCCGCCAGTTGGGCGGACAGTGTGGAGAGCCAGGATGCCGCCGAATCTCTTGCGAAACACATGCCCGGCACTGTCTCTGTGGTAAGCCGATATGCGGAGAACACGCCCGTGAACACGATCTTGGCGATGGTCGCGTTGTTTGGCTTTGCGAACGTTGCGCCGGCGAGGCTCGGCGCAAGGCGCTCGCTCGTCACTGCGTACGAATGCTCTTGAGCCCGCTGGTGACGTTCGAGGAGCGCGACCCGAAATGAAACAACCCCGATCCGACATCCTGGACTCACATCACCTTCAGAACCTCATTTGGGGCGCGGAGCGCGGCGCCTTCGAGTCAGAGCTGGGGCGCACGCTGGAGGAAATCGAACAGTTGGGAGCAGGCAACAAGCTGACCGCCGAACTCGTGGACGGACTTGTTCATCCGCTTCGTGTTCGCGATGCCTTCGGAAACCTGCCCCCGTTCCGCGTCCCGCGATTGCGGCATTGTAAAGACGCGATCAGTCTCGGGCGCAGTCTGGCTCGGGCAACCTCATGGATTCCCGCTTCGATGTTGACCGCGGGACTCTTGATCGCAGGAAACACCGGATCGGGAAAATCCAATATTGCGATGCGGCTGGCGCTACGCCTAGCTCGTTTTGTCAACGGCCTTTGGTTCGCGGAGATGTACAAAACTGACTTCCGCCGTTTACGACCGGCGTTTCAACGACGAGGGCGCGAACTCATCATCCTCAGTGCTCGCCGATCGAAATTCAATGTTGTCCAGGCCGATGGCGATCCGCACGCCCATCTCGCGTTGGGAGTCGACGTCTTATGTCGCGGTCTGGAATTGCCTCCGCTCGCGGGAATCATTTTGCGAACCGTCTGGCACGCGCTTTACGAGCGATTCGGCATCTATCGCGGCAACACTGATGCGTGGCCGACCCTTTACGACATCTACGAGGAAATTAGAGCTGCGGACCTCAACACGGCGGCAAAGAACGCATTGCTTGACCGGCTCGCGTCGCTGCTGCGTGCGTTGACTCCGCAGGTCGCGGCGTACCGCCTGGCATGGAGCCCCAGCCAGTTAACCAGGCACTTCATTGCCTTCGAATTCAATGATGCATCAGAGCACGTCAAATCCATCCTGGTTAATTATCTTCTGTTTTCGGTATTGCAACATCGCATTAATGCCGGTCGGTCCAATGCTCCTCTCGATTTCGCCTGCTTTTTTGATGATGCCCAGCGTTTCGCACAGATCGGCGTCAGCGCCGGTAGCAGCGTCACGCCGCTGACGGAATTGGCCGGGCTAATTCGTGGGACGGGAACGGGCGTATCGATCAGCTGCCAAAGTCTAGAGGGTCTGCCCGCCGGTTTGCGCGCCAATCTTGCGACGAAATGCATGTGCCGATTGGGAGCCAGCAGCGACTGGCAAACACTCGGCGCCGACATGGGCATGACCGCCGAAAAAATCCGCTGGGCGCAGCAGCATTTGCGTCCGGGCTTGTCGGTCTGGCAACTGGCGGACGGCAAGATGCGCTTCCCGTTCGCTGTAGAAACGCCAAGGCTCAAGGACCGGGAACCGGTGACGGAATTCGAGGCCGCTGAAAGCGCCAAGGCGCTCGACTGCCTTCCTACGAAGCCTGCCGAGGAATTCATGCACTGGGAGCCGGTGCCGGTGATCACCATCACCACAAAGAAAAGCGGCCCGCAGCTTACCACCGATGAACTCCGGTTTCTCCAGGCGGTCATTGATCAACCGGGAGCGCCGTCGAGCACGTACGCGACGCTCGTGGGCATGAGCGGCAAGACCGCGGTACGGATTCGACGGCTGCTCGTCGAACGGGGTTATCTGCGTGAACACAGCGTCGCCATCCGCACTCGCGGGCGGGCCGCCATCCTCTTGGAACCCTTAACCCCCGCGCTCGCGGTGCTTGGGAATGAAAAGGGCCTGTAATGGGACGTGGCTTTGAACACGATCGTCTCCTTCTGGATCCCGCCGAGGCCACCGCCCGTGCGCTCGGTGGACGAACGTACCGCGAATTCAGGATCGGGCGGGGTCAAAAAGACGGCATAGTTGACCTGCTCGTGGATTGGCCCCACTTGCGCATGGTCATCGAGGCCGAGCGGTCCGCTGCACGGGTCCTTTACGACGTCGACAAAGCTCGCCGGCTTCAGGCCGCTGTGCTGTTGATTGTCACGTCCAATGCGCGTGCTTCCCGTGCGATCCACCGCAAGCTACACCGCTCCGGCGTGCGAAATCGATGCGGCGGGATCGCAATTTGGGTCAAGTCCTTAGGTCCGGCTTTGCAAGCACTTACGAATTGTTTTTCATTTCCGACAAGTTGCTCCACAAGTAATCAGAAAGTCCTGATACCCATGCCTTCGAGCATCGAAGTCGCGGCAGCACAAAGAAAGGGACCCACATCATGAGAATCCGTTGGAACAATTTGGCCATCGCATTGCTTCTGGTTTTTGGCGCGGCCTGGGGTTTGTCTCACCGCCATGAGCTCGGGGTGTTCGGGGAGTTGCTCAATAACGTGGGCGCAACCCACGACCCCGGCGAGCAGCTCAAGGGCCTGGCAGCGTTCGGGATATTGGCGATCTGCATCCTGGCTCTGGTGAGGATCGCTCTCAACAGCGGCGACGGCACCGACCGTAAGGATGGAAACCGTAAGTCCGACGACTGATTTTCCACCATGCCGGTGGCAGCGCGCGGAACATCACGAACAAGGAGATTGATCATGGCCTATGAAAAAAAAGTCAGCCGTGCGTTCGCAGCTCTCATCATATTCTTGCTCGATGAAAGCAAAAGCATGGCCGACATGCTTCATGGCACGTCCGACGAAAAATTCAAGTGGGTCGAGCGTTACTTCGGGATCATGCTTCAGGAACTGCTGGCTCGCTGCACCGAAGCGGTGGTCTCCGGGGTAGTGATCAAGCCCCGGTATTACATCAGCGTGATTCGATACGGATCGAGTGTGAGCGTCTGGGGCGACGAGATCATGTCCATTGAGGATGCCGCCTTGCGGTTCGCGGAATCGCACAACTCGCTCGGTCTGGGCGGACACCTCAGCGGCACGGATGCCCAGCGCGCCTTCGCCACCGCCCTCGATATCGTTCGAAAGGCGATCCAGGATCCGCGATTCCGAGAGTCGTTCCCACCAATGATGTTTCATTTAACCGACGGCGAAAGCCAGACGGACGCCACAGATCCCGCCAAGGAGATCATGAATCTCGCCACGACAGACGGCAACGTGCTCATCGCCAATGCGTACATCGGTGCCAAAACGAACCTTCCGTACCAGGGTCCGGATGACTTCCCGGGATACGCGAGCGAAGCCGAAGCCGGACCGAGCAGTGACAACCTTCGCCTTTTCCAAATGAGCAGCGTCATGCCGGAGACCATTCGCCAGAACCTGATTGCCGACGGCATCTTTCCCAAGATTCGACCCAACACGCAGCTCATGTTCGACGTGCGGACCAAGGAGATGCTGAAGTACGTGATCCAGGTTGTGGGCAGCGTGGGATCCCGCGCGGATCGCAATCGGAGTTAGTGCGATGAATACGCAGGCTGCAAACGATCAAATGTTCGACGCTCTCACGGTGATCTCACCGGCTCTGGAGGACGGTCAGCCCAAGGACCAGGACCGCGCCGCATGGATTTCCACACCCGCCATCGCTGCCGTCGCCGACGGCGTAACCACGTCGCCTCATGGCGACAAGGCCGCTGAACTGTGCGTTCAATTCGCTCCCGCGCTGTTTGAAGGTGATATGACCGAGCGACTCGCAGGAATCTGCGATCTTCTGCAGATCCGGCGCCGTAGTGTGCAGCACGGCGCGATCAACACCTCAAACTTGCCCCCTCAATACGGAATCTGGTGGAACAGGCAGCTCGAACTCGCCTTTCCTCCGCCTACCAAACCACGCTTTCGGCAGCGAAATTCACAGCCGTCAACAACGGCGTACATGCGGACGTCTTCCATTGCGGAGACTCCATGTTCGCGGCTTTCTCGAAAGAAGGTGAACCACTGCTGATCATGCCCGACGGAAATGCCACGCCGGCAGGATCATTGGACGAGCATGGTTCATTTGGGCCCGGCGATCTGTATCTCGTAAGAATTCACGGTACGGCGAAAGACCATGTGATTCCGCCATCCGCCAATCGCCTGCCCATCATCAATCCAGGCAATTGGTACCTCTGCGAAACGATCGAACCATGCCAGCCGTCCAACTCGCGGCCGAATGCGACTCCATCAAAGCGGGGGCTTCCTGCCGGATCACGATTGCTGGTGCCGCATTATCAGGTTGGGCGTCCAATCGATTCTGAATCAAGCGGCTACCGTGTCGTGCGCTTTTCTCCGTCGATCCACGTGCTCGACATCCAGAACGGCGCTATGACACAGCCGACAATAAAATCCTCCGCGACGGCGGTACTGCCCGACCACTTCGCCGCCGGCCACTGGACGCATCTCAAGGAATCATTTCCTTGGGGAACGGAGTTCATTTTGGCCACGGACGGATTCTATTCTGCCTTCAAAGACCCCGCGGAGATGTGGGCGTGGCTCAAGGAATCCGAACACGCCCTTCACGACGAAGTCTTGCGTCCGGAGCGGCTGGAAACTTTGCATGAGCGGCTGCGCCGCTCCGCCGGCGACGATGATATTTCCTTCATCTGGGTTTATCCGCGTTTTGCAGTTCACGAGGAGTAATTCGCATGGCCCGGAATGCTCTTCAGGAATGGTTCAGTGACGGCCGACCAGCGACGATCGCCGGTCATATTCTCCGGCTCCATGAACACGCCGCGTTACCCGGGACGCCGCTTCTGGTGCAACGCGGTCAGGCGGTTGTTGCCTTCCTGCAAGCGGACGATCAAACCGAATGGGTGCTGAAGAAGTTCGTACCGGGTCGTCAGCCCGATCTGACCTATCTGCAAAGCGTTTCGAAAGTTCTTCCCAACCTGCCCGCGTTTCGCTCCGCAACCCAGCGGATCCTGCTCGATGAACACGCACTCACATCTGGTTCGGGTTGCTACTGTTCAAGAGCGCTACGCGATGGGCTTCGCGGTGCATTGCTGCAACCACGTCAACCGGGAAACAACTGGACATCGCTCGCCGATGAAATTCGGGACGGAAAAATACGAATGGATGCGTCCGTGAGACTGCGACTCTGCCGTCAGCTTACGGAGGCCGTTGATGTGATGGAAGCTGCCGGAGCGGCACATCGCGACTTGTCCGGCGGAAATGTGCTTATTGATTGGCTCCTCTGGCAGCTTGGATTGATCGACTTCGACAGTGTGTATCACACATCGTTGGCCATGCCTGACGGCACGACCGCGGGCACCGAAGGCTATTGCGCTCCCTTTGTATTTTCGGGTGGCGTCGCCGATTCGCGACGAAGCTGGTGCCCTTGCGCCGACCGCTATGCGCTCGCCATTTTGAACGTGGAATTCCTGCTCATGGACGGTAGCAGTTCTTGCGCCGAGGACGGCGGGCTGTTTCCGCAGGAACAGTTGCGCACCCGGCACGGTCTCCGGATTGATGAGGTGCGCGGTCAATTAAAAAGGCAGTTTCCGAGCGCCGTTTGGCTGTTCGACAGTGCCATTCACGCCAGCGCTTTCTTGGACTGTCCGAGTACCGGTGATTGGACGCGCTTTTGCAATCAGGCTGATCAGGCAATGCCTTGTCCAATTTCGATCGGCGGCATGGGTGACGGAGTCGGCGATCAGATCCGTTCGATCCTGCTGCGCCGACGACTGGTGGGGATTGGATGAGGAGATTTCATACGGATTCGTACAGCGTCACGCAGCGCGTGGTGCTTCGCAGATGGCATGTTTTCGAAAGGGGAAATGCATGGGAATTCTAGCTCCGTTGATCATGGCCGTGCTTCATTTGATCATGATCGCCCTCGATCTGCAGATGTTCTTCTTATTGATTTACATCGTGGCTTCTCGTTGGCGGAAGCCGATTCTCCTCGCTTTCAAACGGCTTGGTGAGCCTCTGGTCGATCCCATGCTCAGCGTGTTGTGGCGGGCACTGCCCGGAAAAGCCGGTACCAACGGTCGTTGGGGTCGGATGATCGCCGCGGTCATCCTGCTGGGCGTCGTTGAAATGGCTCGATTCGTAGTCGCATTGATTGCGTTTCAAGTACGCTAGTGTTGGGGGCAGCGGGCAAACCCGCTGCTCCAAGGCGATGAAAGATGACCGAATCCCGGCCATTCCAACCAGTTCTTCCCGACGGCAACGGCGGCTTTCACCCGTGTCCGGAACTCCTCATTGAAATCGAGGCCATTCGTTACCTTCGCCTGGACATCGAGGGGCCAAACAAGCCGACGTTGACGTTGCGATATTACCGAGAGCGCGGATTGCTCCGCGCCACCCGCGTCGGCCGGCGATTGCGTTACCGTCGTGAAGAATTGGATCATCTCCTAGAGCGACTCACCGGCCCGGAAAATGGTTCACAACGATGACCAACGCTTGCCGAGACGGAGCTTCCGGGATATCACTTCGCGCGTCGGCCATGAAAAAGTAGATCAAAGCTCGGCGGCGCCAACATGCAATTCACGTCAAGAATCCGGGTCGACGTTCACGACGTGTCGCCTTCATCTGCATATAGCGCCCGGGCATTGGAAAGGAAGGTGTTGCGATGGCCACGACGAGGGTGGGGATCTCCAAAGATCCCCGGAAGAAACACGGTTGGATCTGTCGCTGGTTCGGCGAATATGATCCGGCGACCGAGAAACAGCGGCGGTACTCCAAGGCCTTCGAACGGAAACGCGATGCCGAACGTTTTCAGGCGGCCAAGCAGGCCGAGTTCGATGCCGGGGCTACGAGGGATCGGCCCGCAGATATTTCGCTGGAGGAATACTGCAAGCGGTTCACGGACACGTGCCTGCGAAACCGAAGCCAGAGTCATCGGGCGTGCTTTGAGAACACAATCACGCAGCTCAAAGCGCACTTCGGCGCCGATCAATCGGTTCGACGAATTGATCGTCAGCAGGCTGAGCAGTTCATCAATTCCCGGGTTCGCGTGCACAAGAACGGCCGCGGGAAGGATGTATCCAGTTGGACCCGGGCGCAGCACCTCAAGCACTGCCGGGCTATGTGCCAGAAGGCCGTCGCCTGGCGCTTTGTTTCGGAAAATGTGTTCGATCAAATCCGCACAGGTGCAAAGCCCACGCGTCCCTGGCACGCCATCAAACCGGCGGAGTTTCAGGCGCTGCTTACCGTCGCGCCCGATGCTCGTTGGAAGGCGATCTACTGGGTCCTTTATGGTGTTGGTCTTCGCTTCGGTGAGGCATTTAATCTGCTGTGGAGCGACGTGGATTTTGAACGTAGTCGAATTCATGTTCGCAATCGCGCCGCAAGCGAAGAGCTTCCTCCGTTCATCGTGAAAGCCGATGGTCGCGGAGGTGCCTCACGTGAGCGGTCGATTCCGATGCCTAAGCAAGTGGCCGATGCACTTGCTGGATGGCAGGTCAAGGCCCCGGAAGGCGTTCCGTTTGTTTTGCTTTCCGCGGACCGCTATGCCGCCTTGCAACGGAACTGGTCTCTTTGCCGCGCCCATTTGCCTCGCGAGGGTGCCAAGAAGACGCGAGACTGGCAGAATCGCGATGTCATTAACAACGTGCTGCGATCGGTCAAACGGCATGCCCGCAAAGCGGGGCTCAAGCTGACCGCCCCGATCACCGTGCACACCTTCCGCAAATCGTATGGACAAAATCATGCGGACAACGGAACGCCGATGCACGTTCTTCAGCAGCTGATGGGGCATTCGAACATCGCCACAACGCGGGCGTTTTACATCCAGGTGGCCGATGCCAGTGAACGCGACGCCGTCACAAGGTTCGAGCGGCTGTTTGCGGCTCCAGCAGACGCGCCTCCGCAACAAGACGTCGTCGCGACTGACGCCGGATTGACGCCGGCGCTCGAAAGGAGGTAGCCATGATGCGGGTTGACAGGCGGGAGTTATTGTTTTGCAATGACTTACGAATTCGGGGCGACAGGATTCGAACCTGCGACTTCCTGCTCCCAAAGCAGGCGCGCTACCGGGCTGCGCCACGCCCCGTCGTACATAAGTCATTGAAAGACAACATCTCCCGCCTGTCAACCCTCATCGCTTCTCCCTTCCATAAAGTAAGGCGCTGAGAAAGTTGATTCGGCCTTTGAAATCAGCAGTGGATATTCTAATAATTTGCTCGCTGGCCAAATCTAATGCATTTTCATGCAGGACTGTACGACCGCGATGCGCCCCGCCATAATGATCCCGATTGGCGTCGCCATAATTTCCAAGGAAAGGATTACATCCGGTTCGCGATTGTTTGAATTCAATTGAAAGTGATAAGAAATGGGAATTGAAATTCGTAGAAAGATCCGCTCTCTGGCAGTCTCGGCCCTGATCTTGCTGACGCTTATCGTTGTGCCGGAGGTTAACGCCGCGGACGTAAGAGACAAGGAAGCCACTTCAGCCGCGATCGATCGGCGAAAATCCGAGCTCATCAAAATGAGCGACGCAATCTGGGGATTTGCGGAGACGGCCCTTCGCGAGACGAAGTCATCGAAAGTGCTTGCCGATTACGCCGAGCAGCAAGGGTTCAAAGTAACGCGCGGCGTGGCCGGAATGCCGACCGCCTTCACGGCTGAATTCGGGTCTGGCAAGCCGATCATCTCGATTCTCGGCGAATTCGACGCCCTGCCGGGCCTATCGCAAAAAGCCGTGCCACTACGTGACATCGCCACGCCCGGTGCGCCCGGTCATGGCTGCGGGCACAACATGTTCGGATCGGCCAGCCTCGGCGCCGCCACCGCGATCAAAGAACTCATCGCCGGCGGGAAGCTCAAGGGCACGATTCGATTCTACGGCACGCCCGCGGAAGAAGCCGTCGGCGGCAAGATCTACATGCTCCGCGATGGACTTTTCAAAGACGTGGACATCTGCCTCGCCTGGCACCCCAGCGACAAAATCCAATCCGACATGGTCAGCACGCAGGCCCTCGTCGATTTCATTGTCGAATACAAAGGCAAGGCCGCTCACGCCGCGTACGACCCGTGGAACGGCCGAAGCGCTGTCGACGGCCTCGAACTCACCACACACGGCATCAACATGCTTCGTGAGCACGTCAAGCCGACCGTGCGCATGCACTATGTCATCCAAAGTGGCGGCCAGGTACCCAACGTCGTGCCCGAGTACGCGAAGCTCTGGTGCTGGGTTCGTGACGCGAATCGCGAAGGCATGGATGAGGTGTTTCAACGCGTCAAGAAAATCGCTGAAGGCGGAGCGATGATGGCTGGCGTCGAATCCAAGACCACCGTGCAGAGCGGCGACTACGAACGGCTCGTGAACAACTCCGGCCAGAAACTGTTGCAAGCAAATCTGCAATGGCTCGGTTCGATCGAATACACGCCCAACGAGGTCGAATTCGCCAAGAAAATCCAGAGCGCAACTGGCGTACCGGAAAAAGGACTGAACGGCGTGCCGCGGCCGCTGGAAGGCCAGGAATTCACCGGCGGATCTACCGACGTCGGCGACGTGAGCTGGGTCGTGCCCACAATCCATCTTTCCGTGACAACCGCCCCGATTGCCACGCCGTGGCACTCCTGGCCGGTCGTCGCCTGCGGCGGCATGTCCATCGGACATAAGGGAATGGTCTACGCGGCCAAAGCTCTCGCCGCAACGATGGTCGATCTGTTTGAGGATTCAGCAGCCTGCGACGCGATGACGAAGGAATTCAAGGAGCAGACCGCCGGTAAGACCTATAAGGGCTACATCCCCGACGGCCCCCCACCAATCCCAAAGGATTGATTCAAGGAGACAAACGCATCAACGCGATGCAGCAATTTCATCAATCGATTCGCGGGGCACGCCGATATCGACGACCTCGATTCGCCCGACGCATACATGGGCCGCGCACTGCGAGAACCCAATCTTTGGCGCGGCGAACGTCACGGTGAGATCCGCGCGGATGGCCGCCCCACCCACTGCTCCCGTGTCGCAGTCCAAACCCGACGGCACATCGATGGCGACTACCGCGCGCTTGGGCCTGCTGTGGATGTCATCGATCAAACTTCGCAGCGGCTCTCGGACAGTGCCTCGGAAACCCGTGCCGAGCAACGCGTCGATGACAACTTCGTCGCACTGAATTTCAGAAACCGCGGTTGGCTGCGATGCTCGATCCAATGCGAATGTGCATGGCAGACCCATCGCCTCAACGATCGCGTAATTCGTGCGCGTATCGGGCGTCATGCCCGCCGCCTCGCCCGTGACGATCAATCGCACAGCCCATCCAAAATTATGCAGGTGTCGCGCGATCACAAATCCGTCACCGCCGTTGTTGCCCGTCCCGCAGAAAATGGTCGCCTTCCCAGCCTGTCCGAACGATTTGTAAATGATCTCCGCCGCGCCGCGGCCAGCATTTTCCATCAGCACGATCGAGGGCATGTGATAGCGCTCGACCGCAAGCTGGTCGACGCGGCGAACCTGGTCACGGCTGAGCGGCTGAATGGGAGTCATGTGTAGCGCTGAGATAGCGTGCCGCTTCGGGCTTTAGACTCGAAGCACTGGAATCTGATTTGACTTTGTCATCTTCTTTGGTCATTCGCCCGGTGGGACTTGTGAGTGCGCTGCGCGAGAATCGAGCGGCCAAATGTGTTTGATGTGCGAGCATATCGGGCACGGCGAAAAGAATGAGCATCGTCAATGCACAAACCCCCAGCGAGATGGCGACGGCTCCACCTGGTATCTGCAACTGCGTTGGCGCCTTGGCACGTTTTTCCGTGGCGGTATCCACCGGCTTGGTCAAATAAGTGGCGGCGATGATGCGAAGGTAATAGGCCGCACCAATTGCAGAATTGATCACGGCGATGATGGCCAAGGCAATCATCGCACCGTGCATCGGACTCTCGCGCGGCACTGAGAATGCACTGCCGATGACGTAAAACTTCGCGAGAAAACCAGCCGTCGGCGGCAGTCCGCTCAGGCTGAACACGCACACCGCCAGCGCGAGCGCCGCCGCGGGATGGCTCCGTGCGGCAGCGGGAAGCTCGGCGAGCTCTTCGGTCTCGCGGTCTTCGGTGCGCATCCAGGTCAGCGCCGCGAACGCGCCGAGGTTCATCAATCCATAGACAGAGATATAAAACAGGATTGCGGCCACGCCGTCTCGCAGTGGGCCGCTCTCCGGACCGGGCCCCGCAAGCAACGCGACGAGCATGTAGCCCGTATGCGTGATGCTCGAATAAGCGAGCAGCCGCTTGATGCTTTTTTGCATGAGTGCCAGGACATTGCCGATCGTCATCGTGGCCACGGCCACACACCAGATCACCCACCAAGTCGAATGAGGGATGTTCCATTGCAGAGCGGCGAAAATTTTGATGAGCGCGACAAAGCCCGCGAACTTGGGGATGAACCCGAGCATTCCCGTGATTGGGGCCGCCGCGCCTTCATAAACATCAGCGGCATACGCATGAAACGGCACAGCCGCAATCTTAAATGACAATCCCGCAAAAATCAGAAGCAAACCAATGACGCCCAATGTTCCGCCCAGCGCGCCTTTGAGAGCCGAGACAGTCGCGCCGCCAGCGACTCGATAGATCGCAGTGTCGCCGGATGCACCATACGTCAGCGCAATGCCATAGGCGAGAATTGCCGCGGCCAGCGCGCCCAGAAAGAAATATTTCACCGCGGATTCCGACGCTTTCGGCTCAACTCGACTTAATGCAATGAGCACATACGTGGGAACGCTGACAAGCTCGACGGCCAGAAATAAGACGACAAGGTCATTGGCCTCGGCCGTCAAGAGCACGCCGAGGATTGAACAAACGACAAGGAACATGTATTCGCCGCGTTCGACGGCGGCCGGCTGCGACCAATTCACCAGAACGATGATCGCGCCCACACTCAATGTAATCCAACGAACAAAATAGGTGAGCGAATCGAGCCGAAGTCCCGGCGCCGGTTCGATCGCCTTCGAGTCACCGATCGCCAACGTTGCAATAAGTGCGGCAAGCAATATGAAGAGCGCCGCGGGCGAGCAAATTCGCCCGACGCGACCGGTATCCACAATTCCCAAAAGCAGGAGCGCACAAGCGCCAATGAGCAAGATCAACTCGGGCGAAAGAGCGCTGATGGAATTCACAAAGCTCATTGCCCTACCGATTCCAATCTTTGATCGATTCCGATTTCTCGCCTCGCTTCCACGACAAGTCCATCGTTTTGGCCTGATATCGCAGGAGGAACAGTAACCGCTCCCCTTTCAGTGCCGATGAGAACATTTTGACGCACGGAATTCGTCACGCTGTCAAGAATCATCGCGGGAAACAGTCCCAGGAAAAGACAGCAAATTGCAAGGGCAGTCAGAATGGCAATTTCACGACGACCGAGGTCGCGCGGCAGGCCCGTCGAAGTGTCGGGCGTATGCGGCGGCTCGGTCAGCGGACCAAACAGAACACGCTGGCACATCCACAGCATGTACACCGCCCCAAGGATTATGCCCGTCGCCGCCGGCACGACATACGAAAGTCCAAGAGGTCCGGCCGGTCTCCCATCGGACACACTTTGCGACGTCGCAGTTCCCACAAGCACCAAAAATTCGCCCACAAAACCATTGAGCATTGGAAGTCCAATGCTGCTCAATGTGAAAAATACGAGGAAAAATGCCAGCCACGGCATCGGTTTTGCAAGTCCGCCAATCGCATGAATGTCGCGGGTGTGATAACGCTCGTAAATGAATCCCACCAGAAGAAAAAGTGCCCCCGTGGAAAGTCCGTGATTCACCATGTAGAAGACACCCGCGGTCACGCCGATGACTTTCAGGCTAAACAATCCCAACATGCAAAACCCAAGGTGCGACACTGATGAATACGCCACCAGCTTCTTCACATCTCGCTGCACCCAGGCGCACAAGGCGGTGTATATGATCCCAATCACCGCGAGGACCCCCACCGCCGGCGCCCAATGCCGAGCCGCATCCGGAAACATCGGAATCGCCAATCGGCAGAATCCATACGTTCCTAGCTTTAGCAATACACCGGCCAGGATCACGCTACCGGCAGTCGGAGCTTCCGTGTGCGCCAACGGAAGCCACGTGTGCAGTGGAAACAATGGAACTTTGATGGCGAAGCCCGCTGCGAAGGCGAGGAACAACCACCATTGCACGTGGAACGGAATCGCCCCGCTTTGGCCCATTACAATCAGAGCGCGAATATCCAAGTTCACAAACCCCAGTACGGAGTACGTGTAGTATGCGAGGTAAATGACGCCGGCGAGAGTGAACACGCTTCCCGTGAGGGTGAAAATAAAAAACTTCATGGCCGCTCGTCGCCGCTCGTGCCCGCCCCAGATCCCAATCAGCAGAAAAAGAGGAATGAGAGTGAACTCGAAAAACACATAGAAAAGCAGCAGATCAAGAGAACAGAACACTCCAAGCAGTGCGGCCTCAAGCAGCAACATGCACACGTGGTATTCACGGACGCGCTCGCGAACCGCAGTGAAGCCCGACCAGATCGCCAGCGGCGTAAGCAGGGCCGTGAGAACCAGAAGCCAAAGACTGATCGCATCCACACCAACGCGGAAAGCGATATTCAAACCGCCGGGGTTCTCCGCACTCGCAATTGTGCGGTCATGGGCCGCCCCACCGACAATCCACGGAACCTCTTGCAGGAATCGGTAATTGCTCGCTGCGCCAGCCGGCGGCGACTTCCAATAGAAGAAATAAACGGCGATCAGAGAGAGCACCAGCGGAATCAGTGAGAACGCCAACGCGCTTCGCCGCACGGAGCGATCATCCCCGCGCGGAGGCAGCATCAGAAGAATGGCCCCGATCAGCGGCGTCAGAATGATCGCCGTCAGGATGCCTTCGACAAGGTTCGTCAGATAACTCACCATGTGATCCACAACACGATCAGCGCCACTCCCGCGACCATCGTCACGGCGTATGTATGCAGCAATCCCGTTTGCATCGTGCGAAGCAAGAAGCCCAACGCACGCGGAATCGCCGTCACGAACCAAAGCAGACCGTCGATCAGATAATCATCCAATGCCACACATACACTACCCGTCTGCCGAAGCGGCTCGACGATCGCGTCGTTGTAAGCCTCATCGACGTAGTATTTATTCCACAGCGTTCGATGAAGACCCATTGCCGACGCGCGAACCAGACCGGGAATCCAGGGCTGGCGAACATACACGACATAGGCCGAAAGAATGCCGGCGATGGCGATCGCTCCGGACGCGATCATCAATCCGTATTCGCCCCAGAATCCGGCATGCTCGGCCGCTTCGCCCAATTCCATGTGCTTCGCGGCCGCACCGAACGTTGATTCGAAAACCGGCGAGATGAATCGCGTAAGTGGACTTCCAAGCGCTTCAACACCCAGATATCCAGCGCCGATGGCGCCGACGCTCAGCACGACGAGCGGCACGAGCATCCATTTCCCAGATTCGTGGGCATGCACGCCTTCGGGCAATTTCAACGGGCCATGAAACGTCAGAAACACCATGCGGAAGGTGTAAAACGCGGTAAACGCCGCAGTGACGATACCCAGAAAACCAAGAAATGGTCGAACGTGAAGGGCGTGATGCAAAATCACGTCCTTGCTGAAAAATCCGCTCAGCATCGGAAAGCCGGCCAGTGCCAGTGCGCCGATCAGAAACGTCGCATAGGTCACCGGAAGCACTTTTCGCAGGCCGCTGAAATGCCGCACGTCGATTACGCCGGACATGGCGTGCATGACGCTGCCCGCTCCGAGGAAAAGAAGCGCCTTGAAGAATGCGTGAGTGAACAAGTGAAAGATCGCCGAATCCGCTGCATAGACGCCCAATCCCAGCACCATGAAACCGAGCTGACTGATCGTTGAGTAGGCGAGGATTCGTTTCACGTCCGTCTGAACCAGCGCGATCGTGGCTGCGAAAAGCGCTGTGGCGGCGCCGATGATTGCCACAACCGTCATCGCCGTCGGCGACGCAACGAAAATCACGCCGCATCGAGCGATCATGTAAATGCCGGCGGTCACCATGGTTGCCGCATGGATCAGCGCGGAGACCGGTGTCGGACCTTCCATCGCGTCAGGCAACCAGACGTAAAGTGGAATCTGAGCGCTCTTTCCGCACGCGCCGCACAACAAAAGAAGCGAGATCGTCGTGGCGAGTTCGGGAGTAAAGGGAGCACCATTGGCGATCACGCCGTGTCGGGCCATCTCGAAAACCTTCGAGTAGTCGACTGTGCCGAAGAAAAGGTAAATGAGCAGAATAGCCAGGCCGAATCCAAAATCGCCGATGCGATTGACGAGAAACGCTTTCTTCGCCGCGGCGGCTGCCGATGGTTTGGAATAATAAAAACCAATCAACAAATAGCTGCACAAACCGACCAGCTCCCACCCGGCATAGAGCATGACGAAATTGCCGCCGAGCACGAGTAAGCACATTGAAGCCACAAACAATGCGAGGAACGCAAAGAATCGCTCATAACCCTGTTCGGGATGATCGTGTTCGCGCATGTAATCGCGAGAGTAAATCACCACGAGCAACGAAACGCCGGTCACCGTGAGGAGCATGATCGCCGTGAGCGGATCAAAGAGAAATTCAAATCGAAAATAGCTCGAGCCGCCCGTGGGCAGCCAGTCGTAAACCGGTGCGATTGCGCCCGTGACACCCGGTGCGAATCCTCGAACCGCACCGAATACGAGAATTGCTCCGACGAACGCAGTGGCCACGCCGAGAATTGAAACCCAGTGCGTCGCTCCGCGCAGAACGCGCGGACCCAAAGCGCCCGCAAGGATCGCGCCCAACAGCGGCCCCAGCAGAATGAGCAAGCCAAGATATTTAAGCGATTCGGAATTATTCATCACAAGTCGAAGTCAGTGATTCATTCTCAATTCAGCATTCACCATTCCGAATTTGTATTCGCTCTTCTTCATTCGCTCTTCGATCTTCATCCATGCATCACCGACCACACGTCCGCGTCCAGCGTGCCACGGCGGCGATACAGAAGCATGATCATGCCGAGAGCGAGTCCTGCTTCGACGGCAGCAATCACAAGTAGAAATAACGCAAACGCCTGACCTTGAAGATGGGCATGAAACCTTGCGAACGCGGCTGCGGTCACGACAATTCCCTGGAACATGATTTCAGTCGAAAGAAAAATAATAATCAGGTTGCGGCGGCAAAGAAAGCCCACAATGCCAAGTGCAAATAGCAATGCGCCGACAGTGATGTACGCGGTGAGTCCGGGCATCAGAACGGCTTAGCCTCCCTTCCGAATAGACCCAGCCGAGCACGCACTCCGAGATAAGGCTCAATAGGGACTTTCTTTCGCGAAAGCGCAATCGCCCCGACCATGGAAATCAAGAGTAGCAGCGCCGCAAGCTCCAGAGCAACGACATATTTGGTCATCACAAGCGCGCCCAGGCCCATTGTGTTGCTCGTCGATTGATTGTCGATGCTTTCGTCGCTTGCGTTTGCCGAATTTATAGCCGCATTGGCGACATTTGCAGGAGACGATGCGCTGGCATTGCTCGAATTCTCACCATCAATTTTTCCGGGTAAATCGCTTGCGTGCGACGCAATCGCCCCCGCGAGAATAAACCCTGCAAGCAAAGCAATCATTGGTTCGCTCGCACTGCGATCGTAAACTGAAGCTTGAGATTGCTGGGCCAGCATGATGACGAACAAATACGTCACAAGAATCGCGCCAGCATAAATAATCACCAGAGCAGCAGCCAAAAATTCCGCTGTCTGAAGCACCAGAAGCCCCGCGACCGCAACTACCAGGAGCACGAAATAAACGGCGCTGTACACCGGTCTGGTGTGGGTGATGACTCGCACTCCGGCCGCAAGGGCGATCACGGTGCAAATGTAAAAACAGACCGCTCCGCGGGATTCGACCAATCCGCGAAACGCGAGCAGCACGAGCAATCCCGCAAGCGCGCAACATCCAAAGATCGCACCCGCCGCCGGACGCGAACGCTCCAACCGCGGCATGAGAAAATAAAGCGCGGCAACGCCTGCCGCGAGCACAACATACAGACCATAGGTCGCCATGCTGCTCAAGCAGTATCCCCTTCTTCAGCGTGCTTGACGGCCTTAGCGATCGGCCCGCCTTCGACTTGCTTGCGATCACCCGTGTTTGGGTAGCCCGTAATGCGCGGATTCTTGCGGTGTTTGACGTGCGAGGTTTCGTCGTAGATCGAGAGGAGCTCTTCCTTGTCCAGAATCATTTCTTCGCGCGTGCGGCCGACGAGGTCATATTCATAAGTCAGTTCGATGGCGTCGACCGGACAGGCTTGCTCGCACATGCCGCAGTAAATGCAACGCAGCTCGTCGATGTCGAATTTGACCGGATATTTTTCGCGATCCGGCCAGGGTGATTCGCCGGCGGTGATGTGAATGCAATGAGCGGGGCACGCAGTTGAACACATGAAGCATGCCACGCACGCGACGCGACCATCTTCATCCTTGTTGAGGCGGTGAACGCCGCGGTAATTGTCCATTCGCATTGGCCGCTTCTCTTCAGGGTATTGCACCGTGACGGATTTGCCGCCCAGAAGCGTGTTGCCCATGTGTTGGAGCGTCGTCTTCATGCCCCCAAGAATCTGCGGAAGATAGAGGCGCTCGGAAGCCGAAAGCTGCGGCGCGTCAATATTCAAAATGTCTTCGTCTTTGATCATACCGCGGATTCCACAACGGCCATTTTGCGAATCATGGATCCAGTCTGCCGTCCATCCACCGGAGGAAGATTTGACTCGCGACCGAAAACCGAAATCGATTTCGCGGCGCTGAAAATCAACATGCCAAGCAACACCGCCGCATTTCCTCCGAGGCACCACAATGGATTCAAATGCTCTTTGAAATATAGAAGCACCACGGTCATTCCGAACAGCGTCAGGCTGATGGGAATCAGTCCCTTCCAGGCCATGTGCATCAGTTGGTCGAATCGGAATCTCGGTAAGGTCCAGCGAATCCACATCATGAAGAAGATAAACATCGAGACTTTCGCGGAAAGAACGACAAATTTTGCAAGCGCCGCATACCACTGCGTCGCTTCGGGCTGCGTCCATGAAAACCACGGGAAATGCCAGCCGCCGAGGAAAAGCACCGAAATGAAGGCGCTGCCCGTGATCATGTGCGAATATTCGCCGAGGAAAAACATGCCGAACTTGAGCGCGCCGTATTCGGTATGGTAGCCGCCGACGAGTTCCTGTTCCGCCTCCGCGAGATCAAACGGCGTGCGGTTCGATTCCGCCAACAGTGTCGTGAGGAGAATGATGAACGCCAGCGGGTGCAGAAAGATGTTCCATCGCGGAATCCACCCGGCCCAATAACCGGTCTGCTGAAGCGTGATGCTCTCCAGGCGAAGCGAGCCCATCGTAAGAACGATGACAAGGATGCAAAGTCCCATCGGAATTTCGT
Organism: Planctomycetota bacterium; assembly: GCA_016200265.1. Lineage (GTDB taxonomy): Bacteria > Planctomycetota > Phycisphaerae > UBA1845 > UBA1845 > JACQFE01. The sequence goes on from JACQFE010000057.1 coordinate 24,428, forward strand.
AGCTCAGCATCTGGGCGGCCGCTCGAATGGCTCCGTACAAAGAATACTTATTGTCGCTGGCCCAGCCGCCGAGCACAACGCCGTACACGCTCATCGACGCGACGCCGAGAATATAGAGCAAGCCGATATCCGGGTTCGCGACCTGGAGGCGCACGAGTTTGCCATCGATCGACACATTGCCGCCCCACGGAATCGCTGCGAAACCGATCATCGCCACGAGAAAGAGAATTCCTGGCGCCAGGATAAAGAGCGCTCGATCGACATGCCCCGGAACCACATCTTCCTTGAACAGGAACTTGAGGCCATCGGCGATCGGTTGCAAAAGTCCCAGCGGGCCGACGCGATTCGGGCCGATGCGATCCTGCGCCCACGCGGAAATTTTTCGCTCAAAGTAGATGCAATATGCGTCAGCGCCTAAAAAGACGCCGATGATGACCAACGCGAGCACGCAGCTCACGCCGAACTGACTGGTGAAGAATTCAACCATGCTGAGTCAAATGCTCATTGTCCCTAATGCGCATGCGCCGGCATCTCCGGCGGCACATACAACTCCTTCATCGCAGGAACTTCCGCCGACATCAACTCTCGGATGCGGGTCGCTCGATACAACCCTGAATATCCCGCGATGTCGTACAAATACTGCCCATCCTGCTTCGCGCCATCGGGCGGTGCGATGGCTCTTTCAAATGATTGAAGCACGCCCGCCGCATTCATGAACGAGCCTTCGCGCTCGGCCCAGCCGCACGATGGAAAAATCATCCCCGCTCCCGTGCACAATTCGTTCTCAAAGATGTCCTGCACGACGAGAAACTCGATTTTCTCGGCGATTTTCGCCGTCTCCTTCTCGACCCACGGCTCAGGATACCCGCCTGTGATCCACGCCGCCGAAAATTCTCCAGTCGTCGCTTTCTTGCAAAACTCGTCGAATGTCAAGGTGGTCCCGCCGAACGCCTTGAGTATCGTCTCGATACCTCGGCGATTCGGACATTTTTCCTTGAGGATCGTGAACTTTGTCGTGCCGTTGTTCGAGCCGATGGGGAATTTTCGATCTTCGCCTGAATACGGAATCAGCCCCGTGACGAGGGCCGCCGTCGGCGCGAGGCTTCGAATGAATTTGCAGAGCAGCCACGCCTCTTCACACGAAAGAAACGGCGAGAGCACGGCCGCCACTTTCGCAGCGCCGTCTCGCTTCACGAGTTCAGAAAATCGAAACCTGACGATATCGGGAACATCCGCCCAATCGGGCGATTCGTGGTCCATTCCACGTCGAACGATTGGTTTGACAATCCGTTTTTTGTCGTGAACGTACTTGAACCCGAAGCGCCCTTCGTCGCACATCCACCAGGTGTTCACTTTCGGATTGAACCTCGGCTTGAGCCGGTACACCTTGTTGTCGGCGTGGTCGACGTGTATCGCACAACCGGTGGCGCATTTCGGACAGACCGATGACGTGCTGCGAAGTTCCCACACGCGGCGCTTGAACAAAAAGTCTTTGTCGAGCATGGCCCCCACCGGGCACACATCAACGACATTTCCTTGCAGCGGATTGTCCAGCGGCTTGCCGGGGAATGCGTCAATCTCGCAGCGGCTGCCGCGATTCACAATCCCCAGCTCGAACGTTCCGGACACTTCGTCCGTGACACGAACGCATCGCGAGCACATCACGCAGCGATCCTGATAAAGCAGCGTGCGCGGGCCGATGTCTTTCTTGGGATTCTTCAGCTTCTGATCGACCATTCGCGAGGTGGGATTGCCGAACTTGTAGCTGTAATCCTGCAAATAGCATTCACCGGCCTGATCACACACCGGACAGTCCAGCGGATGGTTCAGCAGGAAGAATTCCATGCATACCCTCTGATTATGCTTCACCGTGTCGGAGCCGAATCGACAGATCAATCCATCCTTGACCGGCGTTTGGCAACTCGGCACGAGTTTCGGCGACCAGGAAAGCTCCTGCGTCTTGGGATTCGGCATCATCATTTCCATGAGGCACAAGCGGCAAGAGGCCACGATGGAAAGCCCAGGGTGATAGCAGTAATGCGGCACATCCCAGCCCGCCTCCAGCGCGGCCTGCAGCACGGGAACTCCCGCCCGGCATTCGATCTCTTTGTTGTCGATGGTGATTTTGGGCATCTCACTTCAATCTGTGCGCAGAAAATTCGTTCCGATGAGAGCAATGACTCAATTCAGTACGCTCAACACCCTCTTCGCCCGACCCGCCGGCTGGGCACGGATGGCCGACTCCAGCTCGCCGCGGAACTTCTTGATAATCGTCTCAATCGGATACGTCGCTCCATCAGGAAGCCCGCAAATGCTCAAGCCGGGCATCATGCCCATGTTGCGCGCAGTTTGCAGCATGACGTCGAGGTCTTCGACACGACCGGCACCCATCGCGATTCGCGTCGCCATCTTGTGCATCCACGCCGTGCCCTCGCGGCATTGCGTACACTGGCCACAGGACTCGGTTCCGTAGAACCGTGCCATGTTGCGAAGCACGACGCGCATGTCAATCGAATCATCAATCACGACCGCAGCCGCCGTCCCCAGTCCGAGCAATCCAAACTTTCGCGGATCCTCGAAATCCATCTTCATGTCGAATTCATTGGCCGAGATGATGCCCATCGATGCGCCGCCCGGCAGCACGGCCTTCGCCCTCTTTCCCGGTAACATCCCGCCGCCCATATCCTCGCGCTCCAAAAGATCGCGAACGCTGATCGTCATTGGCGATTCATAGCAACCCGGCTTCTTCACTGGACCGCTGATGCAGAATAGCTTCGGCCCCGTGCTATGCGGCGGCCCGATGCCCGTGAACCAAGCAGCCCCGCGCTCAATAATGTGCGGAACACAGGAAAGAGTTTCCACATTGTTCACGACCGTCGGTCGGCGGAACAAACCCTCAACTGCGGGGAAAGGAGGCTTGATTCGAGGCCAGCCGCGCTTGCCTTCCAATGACTCGATCAGTCCGGTCTCCTCGCCGCACACATAAGCGCCCGCGCCGCGATGCACATAGCATTCCAGCGAATAATCAGTGCCAAAAATCTTTGTTCCAAGATATCCGGCCGCATAGGCCTCGTCGATCGCCCGCTGCACGATGTGAAACTGCTCATGAAACTCGACGCGCATGTAAATGTACGCGATCTGCGACTTGGTCGCATAGGCCGCGATGATCGTGCCCTCGATGAGTTGATGCGGATCGGTCTCCATGAGCACGCGGTTGCAGAACGTCGGCGGCTCGGACTCATCCGCATTCACGCAAAGCAGCGTGCGCGTGCGATCCTTGGGCAGGAAGCTCCACTTCATGCCCGCCGGAAAACCCGCTCCGCCGCGACCGCGCAAATTGGCCTTCTTGACTTCCTCGACGACTTCGTCGGGCGTCATCTTAAGCGCTTTGCGCACGGCTCTGTAGCCACCGCGAGACTCATAGACCTTCAACGAGGTCGAGCCCGTGACGCCTCGATTTCGAAGTAGAATTGGCTCAAAATTCGCCATTGATTACCTTGAATACAATATCGGAGAAATCAACCGCTACGCCGCCCTGAATCGTGCATACCCACGCACCACGCGGTATAAAAAATCGCATGCATTTCTCACGAACTCCAAATACAAACGTGCGGCAGCGGCAGGATCGCGCGGAAATAAAAGATGCTCCACGCGATCATCCCCAGCGTGATCCAGCGCCGCTTTGGAATAATACACCGAGAAGCGATTAGTGCTAGGACCACCGGCAGATAGTCCAGTGAGTAGCGATTGTATCCTCGCTGCACGGCACCTGTTGCATGCCAGAATGAAAGCAAAATGAATAGCAAAATCGCCGCAGCGAACAAGACGCGCCGCGTCGGGTCGCGCCAGGTCTCCTGCAAATCGAAGAAAATCCACAGCAAGAGTGGAGTCGTCCACCAAATTCCTGTGCCCATCGTATTGGGTGTAAGATATGTCTCCCGCCTCCCATCGATCTCAATGCTGTGTACATTGGGAAGGCCGACATTGGCATGGTATAGATTGCGAGGCACCCACGCAACCGAAAGGAGGCCATGTGCCCGGGCCTCCCGCGCGAACACATCCTCCCTTCCCTCGTGATTCAGCATGTAGCCCGTGTGAAGCGGATTCCCGAATTTCAAAAAATTCAGGGTGCCGTAAAGACCGACAATCGCGCCGATCGACACGAAAGCACAGACCAAAGGCGTCCTGCCGGCTTGCGGCTTTACCCTCCACGCCATCCAAACAAGCGGAATGCAAAACACAAGGGTCAGTTGTCTTGAAAGGGCAGTGCAGGCAAGTCCCAATCCTGCAAGCCACACTCGCCTTTTCCCGAAATAGTCAATCAGAAAAATCAATACACCCAACGAGGCGAGCACGTGGTTCACATCATAGGGTGGCGCGCCTCGGATCACTTTATCCGAGACAGGAAGGAAGCTCGTGCCACATGCGAAACCAATCGCCAGGACACAGCCCCATAGATCCGAATTCGTCAAGCGACGAAATAAAACGAATGCCAGCAGCGGCACGGCAAGAACGAGCAAGACGACAAACGCATGTGGAATTCCTTGAGAAATCGGGACAACCACAGCCGCGAGAATCGTAAACATGGGTGGGAAATAGCTGAACACTCGGCCTTGATACACAGCCGTATCCCACTTTCGTTCCGGCAGGTCCAGACGTCCAGACCACCAGGCTTCAGCCTCGCCAATCTGCGCGTTCTCGCGAATCCCAAACACGACATCCGGTCGCCAAAGTCTCGCGGGCATGAGCGCGCAAAACGTGAACAAGACAATTGACGCGCCGGAAGCCGGACCGAAATAACCGGTCAGTGTTTTGTTCCTTGCGAATCGATGAACTACGAAGGAATTGTGTCGCGAAAGGCGTGCCTCAGTCGGATCTGCCACTGCATCGCGAGGCTTGTTTCCCATGGCAACTGCCGTTCACGCGACCGCAGGTGTATCAGGATTCTCGCATTTCGCGAACGTCGGACGTAGTCCCCACGAGGTCTTCGGCCTGGCTGTTTTGCGACGCCGGATCCGCGGCAGTCTTTGCTGGTGCGTCGAATAGATCACTTCGCGGAATTTCCAGCCGCGCATTGGCATGATCCGCGAGCAGCTTCACGACATCCTCCGCCCTGACGCGCTTGTGCAGCTTTTCATTGATGATCACGCATGGGGCATGGTCGCAGCCGGCCAGGCATTCCTCAGTCACGAGGCTGTAGGCGCCGTCCGCAGTCGTTTCATGCTCGTCAATGCCGAGTCGCTTCTTCAGTTCTTCCAGAACGGCCACGCCGCCCATGACCTCACACGAAACGCTCCGGCAGGCAACGATCACTTTCTTGCCCTTGGAGTGCGTCCAGAAATGCGTGTAAAACGAAATCGTGTCGATCACATCGGAAGGCTGAATTTCGAGCAGCGCGGCGATCTCCGCCATCGCCTTCCAGGAAATGTGCCCCAGCGCGTCCTGCACGATGTGCAAAGCCGGAAGCAGCACGGCCCGCTTGGTTTCGTAACGCGGAAAGAACCCGCGGATTTTTTCACGCACGGCCTCCGTCAGCACCGGCGGTGCCTTGGGATCCATCACGGGAAGGTTTCGATTAATCGTCTGCCAAGACATTGCTCTCTTTACACTCCTCGACAGCTTCAACAACCGCTCTCCCGCCGGCTGCGCCAAGAACCCCTCTCCTTCTCGGGGAGAGGGGCAGGGGTGAGGGTCGATTCGTAATTGGCTACTGACCGTTCATTAGAAAATGGGCCGCGCCGTGAACCATTCCATCGTGTCGCGAACATACCGCAAGCGCTCAAGCAAGTCTTCCGGCAGCTCGCTAGCCAACTTTGAGTCGATCAGCCCGACGCGAAGCATATCTTCAATATGAACTTGATCGTGCCGTCGATTTGCTTCCAGCTTCATCCGTACAAGTTCCGGCAACACGACCACCATGTATCCTTGCCGAGACCGCACTGCCATTTCCACGCTCGGCGCCGGAAGACACCCTGATCGAACGGGCTCATCAGCCAATATGACATGAACCGCCCGTTTAGGAGACGGATTTTCCTTTTCCACAAAGATCGGAATATCCAGCACTTCTTCCCGAACCAATCCGGCGGAGGCGACGGCGTCTGCGGCCCGATCCAAATCCGAGCGGCGTAATAGCACATCGACATCCTTCGTACTTCTTATCGCCTCGGGATCAATGGTCGAAACCCATGCGGCCACCGCGTTTCCGCCAATGATCGCATACGGAATCCCGGCTGCATCCAGCGCCTTTGTGAACCGCCGCAACTGTTCTTCAACGCGTTCAATCGCCATAAACGCCGCCTTAAAATCAGGAGTGACGCCTCGCCAAAGCGATTCCACGCCTGTCTTGGGTATGTCAGGACGATTGGTTTTTCGGATCAGGAACGCCATCGATTTCGCCTTCTATTCCGCATTCCGCATTCAGCCTTCTCTACCGATCCAATTCCGCAGCGATAATATTCAGACTTCCAAGCACCGCGATGACGTCGCTGATCTGGTGGCCAACGACCAGCTTTTCGAACACCTGATAATTGATGAACGACGGCGGGCGGCAACGCGCCCGATACGCACACTTTCCACCATCGCTGGCAATGAAGAATCCCAATTCACCGTTCGCGGTTTCATTCGCTCCGTAAACCTCGCCCACCGGCGGTGTGAATCCCCGATTGGTCATGATCTGCTCAAAATGATGAATCAAACCCTCGATGCTGAAATAAACTTCCTTCTTGTCGGGCAGCGTAATCTTGCCCTCGGGAAGGACATCAACCGGCCCTTCGGGAATCGAATCCACAAGCTGCAAGATGATCTTGATCGACTCGCGCATCTCCGCAAGCCGCACCAAGTACCGCGCATAGCAATCACCGCCCGTGCTTACCGGCACTTTGAATTGAACGGCCGGTGCGTCCTTGCCATCCCAATTGTCTGCGTAGCACAAATACGGTTCGTCTTTCCGAAGATCGCGCCGCACGCCGCTGGCTCGGGCAAGCGGACCCGTCCAACCCCAGTCGATCGCGTCCTCGCGACTGAGATAACCGATACCTTTCGTTCGATCGATGAAAATGCGATTCCGCGTGAGCAGGCTTTCCGCATCATCAAGCGCCTTGGGCAGCGTCTCGGTGCAATATTTCTTGACCTCGGCGGGCCAATCGGGCGTGATGTCCGCCGAAAGCCCACCGACGCGCGTGTAAGTATTATGAAATCGCGCCCCGCTGATTTCCTCGAGCAAATCGTAAATCGGCTCGCGAGCATTAAACAAGTACAAGAACGCGGTGAAGCCTCCAAGGTCCAACCCGGCCGCCCCAACGCACAGCAAGTGATCCTGAATCCGTGAAAGTTCGGCCACAATCGTGCGGATCGCTTTGCAGCGCGGCGTCAATTCAATGCCGAAGAGTTTTTCACACGCATGATGCCAGGCGACGTTGTTTGCTTGTGGCGAAATATAGTTCATCCGCTCCGTGACGGTGACATACTGATTGTAGTCAAGATGCTCGCCAAGCTTTTCGAATCCGCTATGAAGATATCCGATGTGAACAGTGCAGTTGAGCACCCGCTCACCATCCAGCTCCAGCACGTGCCTGAGCGTCGTGTGACACGCAGGATGCTGTGGCCCCAGATTCAGAACCCACGTGTCGCCGCCGAGCTCTTCACGCTCATACGTGGCCCCGGTATATTCAGGCATTGACGTGGTTGTTGTCATCAACTTTGACCTTCTTCATCCAATCAAGAATCAGATTTTACCCCGCCGACCTCTGATTTCTGATCGTTACGCACAACCCAGACGCCGAGACTGACCCAGATCACAACGGTGCTTCCAATCAATTGTCCTTCCGGTGACTCGACAAATCTCCGAGATCAGGTTCCCGTCAAGCCCGTCGACACATTGGTGCTCGACCGGCAACCGCGCCTCACGCACTCTCGCGCACGATTCGCTCGAAGTCTTCGCGTTCTCCTCGACCGGTCACCGGATAGTCCTTCCGCAGCGGATGCGCCTTGAAAGTCTCCCAAGTCATGATTCGGCGAAGATCAGGATGTCCGGTGAACTTGATCCCGAACAGGTCCCAGACCTCCCGCTCGAGCCAAACCGCTCCCTGCCACACCGATGTCACCGATGGCACTTCCGGCGAAGGATCATTCACAAAGCATTTGACCCAAAGTCGATGCTCATGTGAAATCGAAAGCAGACTGTAAATCACGCCATAACGATCGGTCGCGTTCGGAAAATTCAGATAATCAACGCAGGTCAGGTCGCACAACTGCTCAAATTGGCAACTCGGATCGCGCCGAAGGAATTGCATGACGGCCAGCAACCGCGCCGCTGGCACGCGAACGCACACTTGCTCATTCGATTTGTCTTTGCTCGCAAGCAGCGGTGCGGGCGAAAACTCAATATTCGAAAATGCGGTCTCTAACGCGGGCAAAACTACATCTGCATTTTTTGTCTCGATCATCCCTGTTTTCCAGCATCGACACTCACTTGGACCGTCGGCTCGATCGTGAGCCCCATGCCCTTGCGACGCTCTCCACTGCTCTTCACGCCTTCTTTATCGATGATGCGCTGGATCGCCATCACACCCTCAATCAGCGTCTCAGGTCGCGGCGGGCAGCCCGGCACATAGACATCGACCGGCAGGAACTGATCGATACCCTGCACCACCGCATAGGTGTCAAACACACCGCCCGTGCTCGCACAAGCACCCATGCTGATCACCCACTTGGGCTCCGACATCTGCATGTAGGTTCGCTGCAGCACCGGCATGGACTTGATTGCCACGCGGCCCGCGCAAATCAGAAGGTCGCATTGTCGCGGCGTAAAGCGCATCGCCTCCGCGCCGAATCGACCAATGTCATAGCGGCTCGCGCCCGTCGCCATGAGCTCGATACCGCAACATGCCGTCGCAAACGGCATCGGCCAAAGCGAGTTCTTTCGAGCCCAGTTAACCGTGCCTTCGCGCAGAAGGTCCATGAGGTGGTCGAGCCGAGTGGACAGCCATTCCTCACGGCTTGCCTGATACTGCTGCGAAATGGGAAGAGCTACGCCCAATCCAACGCCCCCTTTTTCCATTCGTAGATGAGCCCGAATAAGAGCAACGCAAAAAAGATTCCCATGCCGACGAGCAAAAAGTTCTTGTCGGCGACTCCTCCGCTCTCTAGTGGAAACGTCTTTCCCTCAGTTGCGGCCGCATAAAACGCCGTCGCCCAAGGCCACAAGAAAATGACTTCAACGTCGAACAACATGAAAAGCATCGCGACGACATAAAATCGGATGTTGAGTCGGCGGCGAGCATCGACGATGACGGGCATGCCGGATTCATATGCCGCATCCTTCACCGGCCCGTGCCGTCGAGGGCCGATGACATGAGCGAGAACGAGCATTGCAGTGGCAATTCCGGCAACGATCAAAATCGTCACCGCGATCGCCGCATAAGATTGCAGAAATGATTCGTTCATCTGACACCGGCCGGACTCTGTGTCCGGGTACTTCTATTCCCCTATAAAACACTACAGGACACGCTTGCTACGGGCAAGTGAAACTTTTCACAATCTTGTCGTAGCTGTAGGCAATATCGACACTTACGAATTGATTTCTTGTCCAGAAAGCGTCCGAAAAGTCCGGCCGAACTTACAGTGGAATTTCCGTTACCTCATGGAAGACGCGAACCCGCGCTTCGAGAATCGATAACTCTGGCGGATCTTCCGCTGATGAAATTTCCCCTGCTTCTCGAATCGCCGCCCGCAATCGATCACAGTCCGCCAACGGCGGCGACGTCACAAAGAAGTTGATTCCACCAGGTCCGACGCAAACGAGCGACCGCTCGACGGTGACAACGTCGAGATCAAGTCGGCACTTCGTGACCGCGTCGCAGGCCTCGTCAAGAAGATCGCTGAATGTTCGCCGAAGAACATCGAGTTCGATTTCACCAGTCGGAATCGTAACCGCTCGAGTGCCAAAGAAAATCTCTCCGCGCCCACGCCCACCCGATGACACGCAATGCTCCGAATCGAAGTTGAGCCTTGTCTCAAAACCCCTCTCTCATTGTAGAGGGCAGGGTGAGGGTATCGACAGCGAACTTCAGTTCGCGCGGATCACAAACTTGAAACGCACAGATTGCCTACTGGCGTGATTTGCGAGCATATAAAATCTGCGCAAATCTGCGTAATCTGCGGTTATATTTTTCCCATTCGAATTCGAATAATCACGGCTCGTCGCCTTCCGGCTTTGCAGTCGTAGGCGCTGGCGTCGCAGGCTTCGTTGCCGTCGGTTTCACGGCCGCAGGCTTGCCTGCCGTCGGAGCCGCCAACGGCGCCGCCGACTTGCTATGACCCTTCGCCTCCTTCGACTCCATCCTTCGCGGCGATTCCAAAGTCGAACCCGCCGAGACAATCGAGCCGACCGGGACCAGATAAATCTCCACGCGACGATTCAATTCGCTGCCCGCTTCGCTCGAATTGTCCGCGATCGGTCGATATTCGCCGCAACCCATGCAGCCAATCCGCTCCGGACGATAACCGGCCTTTTGAATTGCATTCCCCACCGCGATCGCACGATGCGCCGACAAGTGCCAATTCGTCGGATGCTTCTCGCGAGTCTGCGGTTTCTGAATCGGCCGCGTGTCCGTGTGCCCGACAATGACGACTTCAAAATCCGCCGCCGCGGACGAATTCAAAATACCCGTGAAGCTTCGCAGACCATCGACCGACGACGATTTCACTTCATCGCTACCGAGCGGAAAAAGAAGATCGGCCTTCCACTTCACCGTTCCGTGAGCCGCATCGTAGGCAACTTCACTCGGATGTTCTTCAGCAAAGTGCTTAAGGGCCGAGTCCAGCGCCGCAGGCAATTTGGGAATCATGATATCGCCGAACTGCTGTCGACCACGCATATCCTCCAGCGTGCCGACGGCCAGCTTGCGATAGCCATCGAGCAGATCGTTCTCGCCGCGAAGATTCACGAGCAACTCATTCTTCGTCGCGAGTTCGCTATTCAGCGATTCAACTTTCGTCCGCAGCGTGTCATTGACCTGCCGCTCGTCATACAGATTTTGCCCCGTGGCTTCTTTCTCCGCGGCCAGGGTCCGATTGGCCGCTTTCATCCGATCGAATTCGCTCATCGACACGCAACCGCTTGCACCGATCAACCACCACGCACTCACCGCGCCAACCGCCAGCCACCCTCTCCCTTGCATCGCCTTGACCTCCTGTGCCTATAGCCCGATCCTGTCCCGGCCGACGTCCACGCCGACCCGCTTAGCCTTTCGGAATCTGCTCACGCCTTGGAACTCGCTCGCCCGATTTGCGTATTCTGCCAAGATTAAGGCCAATGGCAAGAAGCGTTCGAAGCCGCGACCATAAGGAAGCGGTTTCCTCGACGCCACCATCGATTTTACCGAGCCGCGACCGTGAGGAAGCGGGAAAAACGTAAAACCGCAGATGACGCAGATTCGCACAGATTGGGATCGCGAAGACTCTCTTTGCGCCGTCCTCCTTACCAATGGGGATTGGAGGGTGCTATCCGCAGATTTCGCAGATGAGCGCAGATTTGTTTCACGTGAAACAAGATTCCGCGAAACTCTGTTTCACGTGAAACAGAGTTTGGCCGGGGTTAGGTTTTCTGCGAGCGCACAGTGTCGCCGCTAAAGAACTTCAAGGGCGCTCGGCGAATTTTCGATTTTCACCGAGCGCCCGCGAAACTCGTCATCTTCAAATATCAGCCGTCATGGGCAAGTTGTTCCATGCCCGCAGGGTTTCAGCACCTCCAACGATGGAATTCTCGGATAAACGGCTTGAGCGTCATTCGTTTGAATCTTTTGGTCGCCATTCACATCTTCCCGCTTATTGTCGCCACAATTTACGACGCATGGGATTTTCGGATAGACGGCCTGTGCATCGGGGGTTTGCACTTTGCCGTCGTCGTTTACATCGCCTTCTTGGACGACGTAGTCGATCTCAAAGTTCCCAACGCAATCCCAGTCGCCGACATTCCGGATGCCGTACCAATGACGATGCTGCAACGAGTCCGACGCATTGTCGCCAGTTTGTTGGATCTTCAACGTGGTCCCGTTTTCCACCGCAAAAGTGAATTTCGAGCTAATGTCAGAACCAAAGGCACCATTCGTGAGAAGTTCTTGAATCAAGACTTCGCCAGCGCCTGGTACCGCCTGAAGCGACGTTAGGAAATGAATTCGAATAATATTCTTACTCAACCGCCAGAGGCTGTGATTGTTCTGCGGCTCGGGAAGATTATTTGGATCAAGCACGGCGATGGCCGGACCCGGATAGCAAATTCCGCTGAAACAAGTAGGATGGCACTCGTCACCGTTGTCACAATCGGAGTCACTGGAACATGCTCGGTATTCATACGCGCCCATGTCCACGACATGTGGATATCCCGTGGCCGTCTGGCCGGTATCGGTCACAGGAGCATTCACGAAACGCAAGTCTTTAATGAGATCGCGCGGAACTTTCTCGGTAATATTGCCGTTCTGATCGACATCAACTTCATCCGCGAGCACGTCGACGTTACTCCCGGCGTCGATGCACGGCGAAGTCGATTGAAGCTGCATGTTGCCGACCGTGTCGTCCGACGTACCCCAGATACCGTCCGTGCCCTTTGCGGCGCTCGTGATGAATTTCGGATCCGCCGTGATGTTTCCAGAACCGCTGAAGGACGGAACACAAGTCTGATTCGGAGGACTTGTAGGGCAGTCGCTCGCAATTGTACAAGACTGCGATGTCGCACTGCTGCAGTGCCCCTGCACGTCGCTGTACGCCACGTTCGCAGTACCGACGCTGTTGCCGATCTGCGCACCACTTGACGCTTCGTTGGACCAGACGATTGAATTCTGGATTGTGGCAGATGCAAACTCCACCTCGACTCCTCCGCCCACGCCGCCGCTCGCTTTGTTAAAAGCAATCGTGCAGTTTTCTGTGGTAACGGCAAGAGTATTGTCGCCCGCGTCGTTAATGAAAATGCCACCGCCCGAGCCGCCAAACCCGGAAACTCCGGCCGTGTTTCGCGCGATGAGTGTGTTCACGATGTGCGGCGCGCCTCCGCCTTCCGTGAGGCTGAGGCCGCCACCGTCATCGAGCGCCTGGTTGCCTACGATTTGGGAATTGTAAATGAAGTGTGGCGGATGTCCCTTTCCCGCCAATGCACCACCGTGTCCTGCCTTGTTGTAGGCGATTGTGCAATAGACGAAATACGAGGCGTTAGGGCTTTCAGGCGAGTATACACCTCCACCGCCGTTCTTCGCGTAGTTGCTCAAAACGGAACAATTTCGGAATATCGCGCGGCTTGAACCATTAATGCGAATTCCGCCGCCGCCAGAGTCACCAGCCTCGCCGGGTTCGTATCCGCCGTAAATTGTGAAGCCGTCGAGCACCGCGCTTAAGTCGGTTTCAGGAGCGGATGGAAGAGTTGGAAGTAAAACGACGTTTCGGCTGTTGCCTGCTCGCGTCGAGTCATCGGGCGCGCTCCCGCTCGCATCGTTACTGTCAATATCACCGCTCAGCACAGAATCCACGCTGTCATCGATGGTGTATGGGTCTGAATCCAGCGGGCGCTGCTCCAAGACCTTTTCCGAGTCCGTGCCTGCAAACCCGCCGTAAAGCGCGACGTTGGAAAGCAACTGAAAGCTAACGGAACTGCTGGAAGCAGACGGCTTGTACGTGCCGTGTGCAACCCAGAGTTGGCACGTGTTGCTCGCGTTGCAATTGCTGGTGTTTGACGCCCAGCTCAGCGCCGACTGCAAATCCGTCCAGGCATTCGCCCATGTCGATCCATCGTTCGAGCCGGACGCGCTGGCCTTTACGTATTTGATGGTCGTCGCCGCGAGCGTGTGCGCCGACCCGAGGCCGATGAGAAATGCTTGTGCTCCAATTAACAGTTTTTGCTTTCGAGACATGACATGACTCCATTCCGCCAAGAGCGGAGTCAGGCTCCTGATACTGGATTGTCGAATTCGGCAGGCGGCTCTTTTTTGTAATGTGGACCGTTTGAGCCTGACCGCGCCCGGTCGCTTGCCACTGAATACCTTGGCACGCGGCGTGCCATCACACGATTTATGCACCACGAAGTCCGAAAATGGGTTGACTGGTGCCCGGAGTGGATTTCGAGAGCCAAGGGGTGAGGCATTTCAAGTAACATTGGGTGAAATCTCACAGTTGCCTGAAATTCTCCCGCAGCCCGCTAGAATTGAGGGTGGTCATGGAAATACAACCATTTAGAACAGCAGCCCTCGCATCATTGTGCGTGTGTTTTTCGGCCACTAGCTCAGTTGTAGCTCAGCGGACAATCTTCGTGAACGCTTCTGCCTCGGGAATAAGAAATGGTACGACATGGCATGACTCTTACACGGATTTGCAGGATGCCCTGAACGACGCACGAACGCAAGGCGGCTGTCCGTGCGAAATTTGGATCGCTGGTGGAACTTACAAACCAGACCGCGGATCAGGCGATCGGGCTGCATCGTTCGAATTGGCCGATGATACCACAGTTTATGGAGGATTCGCAGGCAGTGAAACCGATCCGTCGCAGCGTGACTGCGTTAGCCATGAGACGATTCTAAACGGCGACCTCAACGGTGACGATGACTGGGATTTGCTGCCCACGAGTTCGTGCTGCTCTACACATCACGAACCGGGATGCGACAACAACGAATGTGTTGCAGCAGTGGCGTCCTACTGGTCGCGTTGCCAAACTGCCATTTGGAGCATCACCTGTGTCGGACTCTCTGAGTCGTTGTGTTGCGACCTGTGCCGTCCAACTCGATGCGACAACAGTTATCACGTGTTGAGTGTTCCCGCGTCCGCAACCGTTGCGATCGACGGACTGACAGTGGTCAACGGAGAAGCACATGGACCCGATGTGACCGTTAACCAAGGCGCTGGACTTTACGCCCCCGACGCAGATTCAAATGTCACCATTCGAGAATGCGTTTTTGAACACAACATGGCCGCCGGCTTTGACGCGATTTACGCCTACGTTGCTGGATCAGAAATCACGAACACATTGATCACCGAGAACGGAAATGCTCACCGCACAGGACCAAGTGGTCCGGACGCATCGGCCGGGCCTGTGGCTTTTCTGGGTGGGACTAGTGGAACGATTCAATCCACGTTCTTTGTGCGCAACGGTGGTGGCGGACTTCGCACAGGTACGAATGGGCTCATTGATGGCTGCGTCTTCGAAGGAAATCATGGGTATTATTCCCTTCAGTTTTACCCGGATTCCTCGCCACTGGTGACAGATTGCGTGTTCAGAGATAACGATCAAACTACTGTCGAAACCGGAATCTATGCCCCGACGTTCGTCAACTGCCGCTTTCTTGGGAATTGGAATTCGGGTAGGGGGGCGACGTTGGCCGGAAGCGGATTCATCACACTAGAAAACTGCTCGTTCGATGGCAACCGCGCGGCAGCGCGTAAGTGTCCGGACGAGCTCGGATCCCCAGGCGCTATAGAAAGCGGGGGTACGGTCGTCATTCGGAACAGCACGTTTACGAATAACGTCGGTCACACGGCCACCGCCGTTCTCGCGAATACGACAATTGAAAACTCGATTTTTTATGGTAATATTGGCGACGTTGGATTGGGTGCCGGAATTGCCATGATTTCTCCCGGCGTCCCGGACATAAGCTACAGCATCATTCAAGGGCAGACCGAGCAATACCCCGGCATTGGCAATCTCGACGTCGATCCCATGTTCGTCGATCCACTCGGCCCCGACGGAGTTGCCGGAACCGAAGACGACGACCTGCGTCTTTCACCCGACTCACCGGCCATCAACGCGGGTGATCCCAACTTCACTCCCGCGCCGGAAGGCGAGACTGACCTCGACGGCCACCCGCGAATCCTCTGCGGCCAAGTGGACATCGGCGCGTATGAATTCGGCATTGGGGATTATGATTGCAATCAAAGCGTGAATGCCGCGGATTTCGCGAATTGGGAGACGTGCGTTAGCGGTCCGCTTCCTGACGGTCGCGGCTCGGATAGTCCCTGTACAGCGTTCGACTTCGATGCTGATGGCGACGTGGACCTCAAGGACTTCTACGGCTTTCAGCAGGTTTTTGTGACGCCGTGATGTGCAAAACCCGCCCCGTGAACGAGGCGGCTCTCAGAGGCGTGCGAGAAAGGATTCACGCACCAGCATGATGCGTCAAAAACCCGCCCCGTGAACGAGGCGGCTCGGAAGCTGTGCAACCGGGCGCTGACGCTTCCGGCTCAGATGGTGGGCGCGGCCCACCTTACAAGTACGGGTCACCGCCCCGCGCTCGCGCTTGGGGTTCGGACTATGGCGCAAAGTGAACCATCGCGCTCCCCGAAGAGCATCGCGGCCTTTCCTGTTTCGACTTTTCGGTTTTTCGATGTTTCGACGATTCGGCGCGGAGCGTTAGTTCGCGCGTTCGATGTATTCGCCGGTGCGGGTGTCGATGCGGATTTTTGTGCCGTTTTCGATGAACGGAGGCACACGGACTTTGGCCCCGGTTTCCACGATCGCCTCTTTCGATTGATTGGTGGCCGTCGCGCCTTTCACAACAGGAGGCGCATCGGTGATGGTGAGTTCCACGGTGAAAGGCAATTCAAACGAGATCATCAGGCCGTTGAAGAACTCGCACTTGATCTTCTCGTTCGGTCGGAGCCACTTGGCCGCATCGCCCACGACGTCCGCATCGACCGTGAGCTGATCGTAATTCTCAAGGTCCATGACCACGAACTTGTCGCCTTCGCGATACAGATATTCGTATTCCTTTTGCTCGACGTACGGAACCTCGACGCGATCATCGACATTGAAGCGAACGTCGGAAATGACGCCGGACTTGAGGTTCTTGATCTTGGCCTGCATGTAGCTGCGCTTGTTGCCTTTGGCGACGTGCTGGGCCTCGTGCACGACGGCGGGCTGCCCATCGTGCAGAATCGTTTTTCCTTTGCGAAGTTCGACGGCTTTGATCATGCTACAAGCTCCAATCCCGGTTTTCTTTCGAGCACTGCATTGTCGGCGAAAATTGCCTGCGGGTCAAATTCGTCAATGCGCAAAGGCGAATTTGGTGCGAGAACGGATTCTCGCACCAGGAAGTCTGGAGGCAAACGGTTGTGCGGAGCGATGCACATGTCGTCATCCTGAGCAAAACGAAGGATCTCGGCGAGATTCTTCATCCCCGCGTACGGGGACTCAGAATGACGACAATTTGCGAGCCCCATTCGGCAATTGGAAATCGGCAGTCGGCAACTCTCCTTAATCGACAATCGCCAATCGTCAATCGACAATAGCTTCATGTCTCGTTCCAAACGATCCGCCGTGCAGCGTTATCACGATCGCGTGGCCGGTCGGTACGACCAGTCCTACGAGGATGAATACTGGCAGTGGCACGACGCGCTCACGTGGGAATATCTCAAGCCGTTTCTGCCGCGAGAGGCGCGGGCGACGATTCTTGATCTGGGCTGTGGAACCGGCAAATGGGCCGCGAAATTGCTCAAGAGCGGCTACCGCGTGGTGTGCGTGGACATCTCCGCGAACATGCTCGATCAGACGCGGCTCAAGGTTGAAGAAATGGGGGCGACCGAGCGTGTCGCGTTTGTGCAGGCCGACTTGTGCGATCTCGAAGCATTACCAAAAGGTGAAGCGGCAATGGCCATCGCCTTGGGCGATCCGATCGGATGTACGACGTCTCCCCCGAAGGCTTTGAAAGAGATTCGTCATGCGCTGCGAGATGATGGCGTCCTTGTGGCCACATTCGACAACAAGCTTGCGGCCTTGGATTTTTATCTCGAACGCGGCGACATCGAAGCATTCGAAAAATTTCTTCGCGACGGGCGCACGCATTGGCTGACGAAAGATGCCAGCGAACAATTTGAAATCACGACATTTGATCCGACGGAATTGCGGACGATGATCGAACGGGCCGGCTTCAATGTGCTCGACATGGTCGGCAAGACGGTGCTGCCGATGCGTCATCATCGTAACCTGTTGGAATCACCCGAAGACCGCCGCCGCTGGTCGCGCATCGAACGCAGTCTCTGCCGTGATCCAGCCGCTATCGGCCGGGCGTCCCATATTCAAGTGGCATGTCGCGCGCATTGAATGAAATTCAGGGCAATGCTCTGGCAGCAACCAACACGTTCCACGTCGTTTCGTCAGCGGCGCGGTCGAAATCAGGCATGGATCCCACGCGCACCAGCGAGAATCCGGCGGTGGAGAGAAAGCGGTCGAAATCTTCATCGAAAAAGAAGCGGACACAATGCGTTTCTTCCCAATGCTGCGGTGTGGCACTCTGGGCCTCATCAAGCGAGAAGTGGATGGTCACTCGGCGGCGCGGCACATCAAGTCTGGGAGTGGATACGCGCAGCAAGCGGCAGGATTCGCGTTCGATCGGCTTCATACGCGACGTAGGCGGCTCGCGAAGCACAGCCGGGCCGTACCAGCAATCGAACAACAACAATCCGCCATCGCGAAGGTGGACGCGCGCCGTGCGCAAGGCCGCGACGACATCCTCGTCTTCGAGTTGGTATCCGATGACCGCGAACATCATCAAGGCCACATCAAATTTTCGATCGCAGCGGAAATTACGAATGTCGCCGACGGCGAATTCGAGCTCTCTTTCTGGGCGCTTCGCTTGGGGAGATTGACTTACCCCCCTTTGTTCCCCCCTTGTAAAGGGGGGAGGTGCTTCGACACGCCGAAAACTCACTTCTCGCGAGGCGCGCTCGCGGGCTTTGGAAATCATGTGCAGAGATCGATCAACGCCAAGAACGTGATGACCGCGATCGGCGAGCGAGATTGCGTGGCGCCCTGTACCGCAGCCGAGATCGAGAATATCGAAGGCCGAGGAAGAAATTCGACCATGATTTGCGATGATTCGCTCAATGAGATCGCATTCGGCCTCGTAGTCTTTGTCGGCGTAGAGCGCGTCATAGACGCCGGAATAAAGTTTTCCGAACGGCTCTTCCGCGAGTGGCGATGATGGAGAATGAGTGGATAAGTGCGAAGTCAAAAGTATTTCTTCTCAGTTAGGCCTGTGTAGGGGCCCTGCTTGATTTCAAGCAGAACCGTGTCTTCGATCATGTGGAAGCCGTGGCCTCCGGCGATGAGAATCAGCACGTCGCCGACGTGGAGCTCCCTTTGGGCGATCAGGATTCCTCCATCCGCGTACAGCTCGACTTCGCAGTGACCTTTTCGCACGACGAGCACTTCGCCGGTCCCTATGATTTTTCGCTGGATCGGCAGATGCCTGTGGCGAGGGATCGAGGTGCCAGCCCGATAAACCACGAAGCCAACCTGCTGCGTCCAATCGGTCGGCGTGACGAATTCAGTGATCGGCGGCTTGTGCGATGCGTAGACGATGCAGGCGAGCGGACGCTGATCGGTGTCAACAATCTGCTCGATGTGCGGGGCGATTGCTGGGGCATGGCTCATGTTTGAACTCCAACATTTAATTGCGAAGCGAAGCCTCTCGAATTCGTCGCGAGGTGAGTGGCCGCGGATTCGATGATCTCGCTCAGTCGATTGCGAAAATCATCCGGCGTGTATTCCGCTAGCTTTCGCCGGCCATTTTTGATCAGAGTTTGACGGAGCGCGTTATCACTCCACAATTTTTGGATGCCAATCGCGATCTCTTCATCGCTTTCAGGATTCACCGTCATCGCTGCATCGCCAACTTGTTCCAAGATTCCGCGAATTCGCGACGTCAGGACCGGACAATCAAGTGACCATGCTTCGAGAAATGGAATGTTCGTCGGCCCAAAAAATGTGGGCATGATCAGCGCGGTTGCGCCGGCGTACAGCCCCGCAATTTCTTCATCCGACACATATCCGAGATGTCGCACTTGTTCGTTCAAGTGAAGGACGCCGCATCGTTTCTGGATTTTCGATTCGACTTCGGTTCGAATCGCGCCCGAAGCGCTGCCGGTCAGGATCAAAGGAATCTCCAGGCCGTGGCGCTTCTTCAACAGTCCCAGCGCTTCGATAATTCGCAGATGATTTTTGTGTGGCCAAAACTGCGCCGGGTAGAACAGAAATCGATCGGGCAACATGAATTTCTTGCGGACCTGCGCGGTGAGAGATTGTGCCGTTGATTGCCCGACCGATCGCGGAGGGGAATATGGAAGAACCTTCACGCGAGGACGAGTGATGCCGAAGCGCGAAAAGGCGCGAATGATGTCTTCTTTTCCTACTTCGGATTCCGCGATGAGCAGGATGGCCTTGGATGCCACGTTTCGCAATACATACTCACGCCGCCGGAATTCGCCGCCGGCGGAGACTTCGGGAAACTCCGGATGATGAAGGTGCTGGAGATCATGAATCGACATGATGAACGGCACGCCACATTCGAACGAGAGTCGATGCGGCGAAGGATAAATCATCAACTTGACACCGCATTCGAGAATCCAATCGCGCATGTCGGTCTGCTGGATCGGAGCGACGGAGTTCGTTGCGCAATCGAAATCGAAATCGATCGTAGGTGTCGGCGCCCACGGGGGACGAAATGATCGAATTGTCCACCCGCCATCGGCGTATTTCAGGAGCAATTCGTCATTCGGGTCGTGAGCGAAGATGACGAATTCGTATTCGCACAAGGGATGACCTTCACGGCTGAGATCGAAGAGCGCATCCATCAACGAGACGGCATATTGGTATATGCCGCCATCGTGCCGCTTGAGGTTAGGATGAATGCCGATTCGCATGGACGTCCTTTCTACATCGGCATTTGGGACGCACGAGCATTCGCAGGCGGGCTATTCCTTTGCCGCGACGAGATGCGAGGCCTTTTTGCGTGCGTGGTTGCGGAAAACCTGCAAAAGCTCGGCCATCCTGTGGGCGTAGGTATGTTCGCGGAGTGTGCGTTGCTGACCGACGGCGGCAATCGCGGCTCGCTCACTTTCATGTTCAAGCAAGTGGCGGATTTTTTCGGCGCATTCGGCAGTGCTGCCATACGTGGCGACCTCGCGATCCGGCTCAAACAAGTCTGCAAGATGCGAACGCTTTTCTGTCAACAGGCAAGTCTCCATTCCGGTGGCCTCATACATTCGCATGTTATTGCACCACTCCGTGTTCGGCCTGCCATCGACTTCGATCCATGCGTGGCGGTTCAAGGTGATCCGCGATTGCTGAAGCGTTTCGTACATCCGCCGGCCCCAGACTTGGCCGCCGAAATGCTTTCGAATGGGCGAGCTTTCGGAGGTTTGCTCCAATCCATAACAGAACACATCGATCTCGACTTCGCCCAGCAATCCTTCGAGCCAGGGGATTCGATCGGGATGTGACGGTGCAAAGCCGCCGACGAAGGACACGTTGAAGGCCGCGGGCTGCGGCCTGATGCGCCGGAGGACACGGGCGTCGAAACCGAGACGAAGATGCTCCGCGTGCATTCCTCGTCTACGGAAATGATCTACGATCTGCGGCAATGACGACATCATGAGGTCATAAGAACGAAAAGTCCGATTGGCTGGGAGCGGTGAGGCGATTTCGCCAACGATGAGCCGACCGTCGCGCTTCATTGCCGTAAGAAAGGCGTCGCCGAGCGGAGACCATTCGAAGACGTAAACGACATCGGGTTTGAAGGCGTCAATTTGGGCCGTGATGATGGCTCGCCGGCGGTCGTGGAT
>JACQFE010000058.1 GCA_016200265.1 Planctomycetota bacterium
AATACCTGGCGGAGTTCACCTATCGGGCCAATCGCCGATGGATCGAAGCCAGTCTCTTCGACCGCCTTATCGTCGCAGCACTCGACACCAAAGCCGTAACCTGCAAAGAGTTAACCGCCGGAGCGACATAGAGAATCAGGTTGTTTTTTCTTCACGGTAACGGCCTCCAAAAGTTCCGGGTAGTACTACCCCGAAATTCCCCAGTAGCAGCCGCACCGTCACGCGACGGGTATGCGTGCAACTCACGCATTCAGCTTTGGTTACGTCAATCGGGGCGACAAGATTTGAACTTGCGACCTCTGCGTCCCGAACGCAGCGCTCTAGCCAGGCTGAGCTACGCCCCGTATGGTTCCATAGCTTGTAACGGTCGAATCGCCGACCGTCAAACGCTTGTCACCGCGACCGGCAGCGGAGTGGTCCGGCGTCCCGTGAGGCGTGGGTCAAGCGAGATGGATCAGCTGCCTGGCCGTTGCATTCGATGCGACGACCGCAAATTGCCGCCGCGAAATGGAGGCCCAAATGTCCGAGCTTGCGAAAAAACAATGCACCCCATGCAAAGGCGGAGTTCCCCCGCTCAATGAAGATCAGATCGCCCGACTCCTCAAGCAAGTTCCCGGCTGGTCCATTGAAAAAGGACATCTTTGCAGGAACATTACATTTCCCGATTTCGCCAAGGCTCTCAAATTCGTGAACCGCATCGGAGCACTTGCCGAAGAACAAGGTCATCACCCTGACATTTACCTCGCCTGGGGCAGGGTCAAGCTCGAGCTATGGACCCACAAGATCGACGGCCTGACCGAGAGCGACTTCATCTTCGCGGCAAAATCAAACGAGCTGTTGTAGAAACTGACCCAAACTGATGGCGCGGAGCGGTGCATTCCGGGCGGAATCTGCGTGGGTCTGGCTTCCTCTACGAAGCTGTTTACAAAAACGCACTTGACTCGCCTGTCGTTGTTTGGTATATGTTAGCATGTCTCGCGCAGGCGTGAAGCTTGCTTCCCTGGCTTGACCGCGTGGCGAGACAATTACATCTCGATGGACGAGCAAGTGAATCGTCCTCGCCACATGTGACTCCTGTCGTTTGCCCCTGTCACCCTCTTCGAGGCCGCTGAATATGATCGCGAATCTCAAATCTCAAACTTGGAGGCCGCCGAATATGATCGCAGACCTTGCACTTCAAATCTCAGATATCAGATTTCAAATCGCCAATGGCAGATCTCAAGCCGCAAATCTCAAATCGCCAATTTCAAATCTCAAATGTCAAGACGATTCGTTCGTTGATCAATCCGCCATTCAATGCCACGACGCTGGAGACAACCAGGCCTCGAACATGGAAGGTCTTTCCACAGATGAGGCCGAGTCAACCGCCGCAAGCGATCGGGTACTGGTAAAGTTTGACGGTTTTGGCCGGTTGACTTGATATGCTACAATGCTTGCATGGGCAAGCAACGCAAGAAAACCCGTCTAGACGTGGCCGAGATAGCTTTAGCCGTTGTCGAGCGGGCCATTGGAGAAAAGCTCGCCGGGAAACCTAAGCCAGAGCAAATCGAAGTATCCAAGCCCGATACTCGCAACCCCGCTGCGGTTGCCCTCAGCAAGCTCGGCGCGTCCAAGGGCGGGAAAGCGAGAGCGAAGGCGTTAAGTCAGAAAAAACGCGTGCAAATAGCAAAAAAGGCCGCTAAAACCCGATGGTCAAACACAAAAAAACGCGGTTGACCTTATTTAGGTTATAACCTAAAATGCACGATGTTGAACCGTATCGGGTTGGGCCGCGCTTTAAGACTGACCTGTGGGTCGATGCAAAGCGGGTCGCGCGCGAAATGAAAAAGATCGCCCGCAAGAAACGCGACCTGGTTAATGAGTATCAGGCGCTTACGGATAGGGCGGCAACAATTGGGTTCGATGATTTGCCAGACACGCTTTTTGCGCATTTTGATTGGCAGGTTTACACACTGGGAAATCGTCAGGGGTCTTTGTTCCGGGGCGCTGGATTCTTTGATAGCAAGAAACCCAAGCAGACCTTCCTAATGATGGACTTTTACGAAAAACACGGCCAACATTATCGATTAATTGAGAGGGAGAAAATCATAAGGGTCGCTCAGATTCGCAATGAAGGAAGCTGGAGGTACACGGATTGAGTAAGATGTTAGATGCCCTGAATGAGATGTACGAGGACTTCGAGTCTTCGTGGAAAGGCGATGACAGTCGCCACCGGATGGACCTTGCCGAAATCATTTGGCGCGGGCTTAAACGTGAAAAAATGACACAAGCGGCGCTCGCCAGAAAGGCGCGAATCGCCGATGCCGATTTGAGCCAACTGATTCACGGCACGAAGAATT
This sequence comes from Planctomycetota bacterium, assembly GCA_016200265.1. Lineage (GTDB taxonomy): Bacteria > Planctomycetota > Phycisphaerae > UBA1845 > UBA1845 > JACQFE01. The sequence goes on from JACQFE010000058.1 coordinate 2,340, forward strand.
TTACCTCAGAAACGTTCGGGAAAGTTGTGCACGCGCTTGGCATGAGAATAAGAGTACAAGAAGAGATATACGCACCAGGTGAGGGTGCGCAACGTTTTTTTAGCGTTCTCCATAAATCCTGGGAAATAGTCCAATTAGGGGCGGAGGATAGTACAGGTGGCAAAGAAGAAAACAAAGTCGGGTTCAAAGCGACGGTCAGCACCACCACCCAGTATGCTGCGAATGGATGAACTTCCAGAGCGTTCAAACATTGCCATTCCTGTCTGGGCCGACCGATTGGAGCTATCAATGCGTTCGGATACTTCGCTCGCTACATTGCGATTCCTGGCCGTCGTGCCCAGCCCGCTCCCACAATCACTTCTAGAAACCGCACGGGTTCAACTTAGCCATTCCTTGCTTAAGAGCATCGTCGATGTGATATGCAGAAATACGAATTATTTCCCTACGCCTGAGTCCATTCAACCGGAATCTAACGCATAGCTCGCAAAGCCGTTTTTTGTGAATAACGGCGGAGCTGCGCGCAAATTCTTTTCGCGCGGCGCGGTTTGTTATTGACAATTCTTTCGCGAGCAAGTATAATTGTCAAGTATGAACAGGTTAGATGTGGAAAAGCAAAAGGCGGTTATCTCGGCTCTGGTTGAGGGATCGAGCATCAACGCGACGGTCCGAATGGCGGGCGTTTCAAAGCCCACCATCCTGAAATTGATCCGCGATCTTGGTGACGCATGCGCCGGCTATCACGATACATTCGTGCGCGGCTTGAAGCCCGAAACCGTGCAAGTCGATGAAATTTGGGCGTTCTGCTATGCCAAGCAAAAGAATGTCCCGGCCATGATGCAAGGCGAATACGGTTACGGCGACGTTTGGACTTGGACCGGAATCACCGATCAAAAGCTCATCATCGCGTATTACGTTGGATTGCGCGGACTTGCCGATGCCAACGCATTTATGCAGGACTTGGCTGGTCGAATCACGAACCGGACGCAGCTAACGTCGGATGGGCATACAACCTATTTGAACGCTGTTGAAAATGCTTTCGGAAACGAAGTGCATTACGCCCAGCTTGTGAAAACCTTCGGATCGGGCAACAAGCCGAACGAATCGAGTGCGGAAGCGAAGTACAGCCCGCCAAAGATCAACGGCGCGAAGAAAACGCCGATCATTGGCCTTCCGAATCGCCAGCTAATCAGCACAAGCCATGTTGAGCGTAGCAACCTTACGATCCGCATGGGCATGAGGCGCTTTACCAGACTCACAAACGCCCATAGCAAGAAAGTAAGCTACCACGAACAAATGGTTGCCCTTTATTTCATGTATTACAACTATTGCCGCGTCCATTCGACGATCGAGACAACGCCAGCTGTTGCGAGCAAATTGGCGGACCATGTTTGGAAAATTGAGGAACTAATCGGCTTAATGGAGAGATAGGGTAACTTTACCAGTACCAGCGATCGAACGCAAGCGATTGGGAATTTTTCCGCAAAGAGTGAGGAGTCTGCGGCGGAAGAATTCGTTCAATCGCTGACCGAATTGCAGCGCGATCTGGTCGCGAAAAACATCGGCCTGGTCGGCGTTCATCTGCGTCATCACACCGGCTTCCTCACCACCGCTCAGCGCCAGAATCAATGGTCCGATTTCTTCCAGGAAGGATGCCTGGGCCTGATCCGCGCCGTGGCGACGTATGGCGAAAACAATCCCATTCCGTTTGCCGCCTGGGCCCTGCGACGAATCCACATGTACGTCAGCCGCGCCATGCTGCGCGAGCGTGAGGCCGCTCATGCATCCGAAAACATCGGATTCCTCCTCGATGAATCAGCACACGCTCGCGTGCGACGCCATTCCATCGCAAGACTCTGTGCCACGCAGAGCATTGAATCACTTGGCGCAGACGATCTTGAAATGATCAATGAGCCGCCGCCGACCATCGGTGAACGCCTTCGCGAAAAATATGAGCGCGCTGCGCACCATGCCGCTCGAATGGCACAGAGGCGGGCGACCGAGCGCGGCGATCGGGAAGTCCTGGTTCGAATCCTGATGGAAGAGCGATTCCTGGTGCCGGATGAGCACAGTCGCGGCGGACTTCGCCAAATCGCCCGCGACACTGATTCATCCTTCGCCCGTGTGCTGCACTGCGAGCGTCAGATGGCTTCGGCCATACGCAACATTCTTCAAGCCGACCCCGAATTCGTGGAACTTCAACGCCAAGCCAAGGAAAACTTGTTCGGCGTCGCCATGCTGATCGACAATCGACTCGAAGCGAGACTTGCAGCGACGTGCACACTCGAATTCGCCCGCCGATTGCACCGCGTTACGCCAGAATTCCGCTCCGCTCTCCTGGAACGCCTCTGGGCCAAATGCGCCAATGAATTATCCGTCGCCGCCGCCCGAATCTTCGTCCGCCTGCCGTGGCAGGATCGCGAGGAAGTCCTGCAACCTGATGCTGCGTAAGGACCGTATCGTTGAATTGCGCGCCGAACCGCGCCGGTGAGCGAGCAGGCAATTCCGTACAGAATCACCTAGATCGTGTCTTGATGCACTAAAAAAATGACTCGCGCGATCAGCCTGAGAATTCTTTGACGACCCTTTTCGATCGGCCATACAATTCCTCAATGTTCCGAGACCCTGTGGTACTTACGATAGCGGTTTGCTGAGTTATGTTTACAAGAACGACCGGATGGTTCATCGTACCCGCGTGGGGCCTGGCCATGATCTGGCTCCTCGCCCACGACGTTTGGCCTCGTTGGACGGCGAAGGACGCCCCCGCCCTGAAGGCGACGGAATGGCTTCGCAAAGAAGGTCGGCAATCGCAATACGATCTCGAAGATGAATTCGGGCGGTTCGGGTCCGTCTGGACCGAATATCAAATCGACGAATCATCGATGTCGCGCAGCGACTTGATTTGGATTTTCCGGGCGCCGCCGCTGCTCGCCGGATTCGCGCCCGTCCGCATTCACGTCGATTCAACCTATACCGGCGCTGGCGTTCTCGACGAAATCACCATGCGTGTGGAAACGCCCCACGCCGATGTCGAGCTTCACGGTGAACGATTTCACTCCGGATATTCGTTCAAACTCAACAGCGGTGCGATCGAGCGCACGTTGAAAGTGCCGATCGCGTCAGGCGGCGCGATCACCGGCGCCTTCAATCCGCTAAGCGCATTGACCAATCTGCAAGTCGGCGACAAATGGAACATGCAGGTCGTCAACCCCATCGCCACCGTCACCGGCATCGGCGATCCTTTCATTCCCCTGCTCATCGAAGTCACCGGCGAAGAGCGCCTCTCCTTGCCCGACGGCGAACACACCTGCACCGTCGTGGAAGCCAAAGGCGTCAAGGCCTGGATCGACTCGCACGGTGCGGTACAAAAACAGGAATTGCTGCTTCCATTACTGGGCCGGCTGATCATCGTCCGCCGCGGTGAATTTGAGGAGACCCAACGGAATCAGGCTCGCAGCTCACCACTCAATCCACGAAAGTCATCACCACCATGACCACGCCGCTGCCGGAATTCGCCGTTGAATTAATGAACGTGCGCAAGCAGTACGGCCGACACGTCGCCCTTCGCAATCTCTCTCTGCAAGTTCGCACCGGCGAGCTTTTCGCGTTTCTCGGTCCGAACGGCGCCGGAAAAACCACAACCATCAAACTCATCGTGGGTCTGCTTCGGCCGAACGCCGGTGAAGTGCGCGTCTGCGGCCACGAAATCGGCGTCAACGGCGTCTCCGCAAAGGCCCAGCTCGCCTACGTCCCCGATCAGCCGTTCCTTTATGAGAAGCTGACGGGCCGCGAATTCCTGCACTTTGTCGCCGAAATGTACGGCCTGTCCAACGCCGAACGCGACCGCGAATTGAAATCCCTCAGCACACGGCTCGACTTGCTCGAGTACTACGATCAGCTCACCGAAAGCTACAGTCACGGAATGAAGCAGCGCGTAGCCCTTGCGGCCGCACTTCTGCACCGCCCCAAAGTCCTGGTCGTCGATGAGCCGATGGTCGGCCTCGACCCGCGGACCGTCCGCGTCGTGAAAGATTTGTTCATTGAGCACACCCGCGCCGGCGGCACGGTGTTCATGAGCACACACACGCTGGACATCGCCGAGGCCCTTGCCGACCGCATCGGGATCATTCATCGTGGCGAATTGATTGCCGCGGGCACGCTCGCCGAACTCCGCTCTCAGGCCCGCCGCGAGCAATCACTCGAAGATATCTTCCTCGCATTAACGGAAACGCAGAATGGGTGACCATCCGATCGCCGCAATCTCATTCCCTGCCGCCTCTGATGTCACCGAAACGACAAAAGTCGGCTTGCTCCTGCGAACCCGCGCCATCGCCACGCGCAATCGCATAGCCACCGCCCTGCTCGAAGGTCCTGTGCGAATGCTCGCGTCATTGGTTCTCATTGGCTTGATCTGGTATGGCCTTTACAAACTCTTCTGGGCCGTGCTGTTTCAGCTTCATCGCACGCCGCTGGAGGCGACTGTCGCCATCCCCATGGTTTTCAACTTTTTCTTTGTGGCCATGCTTGCACTGCTTGCATTTTCGAACGCGATCATTCTGTACAACTCGCTCTTCTCGCCGAAAGAAGCCGCGTATCTGCTGACGCTGCCGTTGAATCCGCGCGATCTGATCACATTGAAATACATCGAGAGCCTCGTGCTCGCGAGCTGGTCGCTGGTGCTGCTCGGCTTTCCCATGATGTTCGCGATCGTCGATACCGCCGGACGACCCGGCATTGAACTTTACCTCGCGTTTCTCGCGTTCTTTCTGGCGTTCATTCCCATCCCCGGCGCGATGGGACTTCTCATCGCCTGGGGCATCGCTCGATATTTCCCGCGACGATTGGCCAAGGCCGCCGCGATCATCGCCGGCCTCGTCCTCGGCGCATCCATCGCCTCCGGCTTTCGATCCCTGAGTCTCGGTGAGACTGCCACCGAGCTCTGGCTGCGCGAGTTTCTTTTGCGAATGAGCTTTCTGGAGTCGGCCTTGCTGCCGAATCATTGGGTCGCATCGGGAATCGATGAGGCCGTCGCCGGTCATTTTCCCGAATCGCTGCGTTATCTCGGCGTGACCTTTGTCAATGCACTGTTTCTTAGCTGGGTCGCGGTCGTCGTCGTATCCAGAGACTTTCTGACGGCGTATGACCGCAGCTCGTCATCACGATCCGCAGGCCGCCGCACGGCTTCACCAGCCTCCGGAGGTGTCGCCGGATTGGCATTCTTTTATCTGCCCAGGCCGCTTCGCTTGATCGCCGCCAAGGATCTGCGAACGTTCGTCCGCGACCCCGAACAATGGAGCCAGCTGGCCATCCTCTTCGGACTGCTCGTGCTCTATCTCACCAACATGCCAAACCTGCGACTCGAGTTCTCGCGCAGCGGCTCGTTGCTCATCATTCCGTTCTTGAATATTTGCGCGGTGAGCTTGATTCTCGCCACCTTCACGTGCCGATTCGTTTTTCCAATGGTGTCGCTCGAAGGGCAAAAACTCTGGTGCCTTGGCGTATTTCCTCTTCAGCGAGGACGAGTTCTCCGCGCTAAATTCGCGTTCGCACTGACCGTCACGCTCGCCGCCGGCTGGACGGCCATGACCCTTGCTGCCGTGATGCTCAATCTCTCGCCGCTGTGGTCGCTGATTCATCTGGCGGTGACGGCCGCCGTCTGTGTCGGACTCTGTGGACTCGCCGTCGGTATCGGCGCACGCCTTCCCAGCTTCGGGCAAACCAGCGCCGCCCGCATCGCCAACGGATTAGGCGGCACTGTCAACCTGCTGGCATCCATCGCCCTCGTCAGCCTTATTCTCGCAGGCGTCGGCATCGCCTCGTGGCGAACGCAAAGCATCGTGGACGGCGATCTGCCCGACCTCGTGGCCTTGCTCTGGTGCGGCGGTGCGATCGCCTTCGCCCTCATTGTCGGCCGCACAACTCTCCGCATGGGTGAACGACACTTCGAACGAACGGAAATCTGATTCCAATGCCTCGCTTGTGCGGTTCTTCCTCCCCCCTTAATAAGGGGGGACAAAGGGGGGTATCCCTCGAATTCAGAGTGAACCGAAATGCCTGAACAACGCCTGCATATCCACATCACCAACGATCTCGCCTACATGGAGAACGGATACACCGTCTATCTTCGCGACGGTGGGCCGGTGTGGATCATTGATCCCGGACTGTCACCGCAAGGTCGACAGATTCTCCGCCACATTCGTGAGCACAATCTGAATCCCGCCACGATCGTGCTCACTCACGCCCATCCCGATCACATCGCCGGCATTGACGAAGTGCGCGACGCCCTCGGCGAAATTCCTGTGTATTTG
>JACQFE010000059.1 GCA_016200265.1 Planctomycetota bacterium
GGAGCACGCGCTCGTGCAGCGCGGACATCTCGCTTATGTGCTCGACGGCGACAACATTCGACATGGCTTGAATAAGAACCTCGGCTTCTCGGCCGAGGATCGACAGGAAAACATCCGCCGCATCGGCGAAGTCGGCAAGCTTTTCGTGGACACGGGGATCATCACCATGACCTCGTTCATCAGCCCGTATCGAGCCGATCGCGACAATGTGCGGAAGACGCTTGGCGCGGGCGATTTTTTTGAGGTGTTCGTGAATCCGCCGATCGATGTGTGCGAGCAGCGCGACCCGAAGGGACTTTACAAAAAAGCTCGCGCGGGAGAGCTCAAGGGATTCACTGGAATTGATGATCCCTACGAAGCGCCGACGAATCCCGAGCTCGTGCTTGATACCTCGAAATGTACGCCTCAAGATGCGGCAATCTTGCTGATCGGTCTGCTGGAGAAGGCGGGGAAGATTTCGACGCTGGCGTAACAATTCCTTTTGATCGTCATGCTGATCAACGAGAAGCAACCACATGCGCGATCGTGGTCATCTCACGACTGAGCATCGCAATCCGCGATCGGCGCGGATCGACCAACTCTCCGTTTTCGATTGTTTTGATGTCATCAACGAAGAAGATGCGTCGATCGCCGCAGCGGTGATGGTGGCGAAGTCTGAGATTTGTGCGGCGATCGAATTGGTGGTGGCCGCTCTGCGGGCCGGCGGGCGGTTGATTTACGTCGGGGCGGGCACAAGCGGTCGGCTTGGCGTGCTCGATGCGGCCGAATGTCCCCCTACTTTTCTCAGTGATCCGAAATCAGTCCAAAGCGTGATCGCCGGCGGATATGATGCGCTGACCCACAGCATCGAAGGGGCGGAAGATCACGCGGAAGACGGCGAAGCCGCGATGGCTGAACGTAACATTGGTCCAAATGATGTCGTATTTGGCATCGCCACGGGTGGCACGACGCCTTTTGTGCATGGGGCGATTGGCAAGGCCCGGGCACTTGGAGCGAAAACGGTGTTCCTGGCCTGCGTGCCGAAAGAGCAAGTCACGGATGAGGCCGATGTTTCGATTCGCATCATCACCGGACCGGAAGTCATCACCGGCAGCACGCGAATGAAGGCCGGAACAGCCACCAAGATAGTGCTGAACATGGTCAGCACGATCGCGATGGTCCAGCTTGGGAAGGTCTACCGAAACCTGATGGTGGACGTGAACACGCGGGCGAACGCGAAGTTGGTCGATCGGGGCACACGGATTTTGCAGACGCTTACCGGGCTAGACCGCGCGGCTGCGGCAAAGCTGCTCGCTGAGGCTGACGGGCGCGTCAAGACCGCTCTGGTTATGCAGCTTCGGTCGGTTGGGCGGGAGGGGGCGGAGCAATTGCTTGCCGAAGCGTCAGGAAATGTTGGGCGCGTGCTTGAATCCACGACGATGTTAGAGTAGGAAAACATGGAATTCGGGGCGGCGTTGGAATGCCGCATGCTGGATGGAATTCCGAAATAGGGAAAACAGGAACTATGTCATGTCATTCTGAGGTTGCCGAAGGCGACCGAAGAATCTCGGATTCGAGATGCTTCGCTGGCGCTCAGCATGACAGCCGCTGATTTCTCCAGCCTGGGTTCCTTTCTAGATTTGAGCAGATCAAGAACCGCCAGGGAGGGCACGACATGAATCACCATCGCAATTCGCATGAACAATTGAACATGAAATCTTCTTGCGCGGTTCGACTCATGCTGAGACATTGGCGTCGCTCAATTTTGCTCACGCTGACTGCGCTGACGGTGTCCACTTCGTCCGGTTGCATTGGCGGCCGATGGAGCTTGTGGGGGAAAAAATATGGATCAGAACCGATACGGGCGATCTGGGTAACACGGTGGGATTACAAGACGCCGCAGGACATCGCCCGGGTGATGGACAATTGCCAGCGAGCCGGCTTCAACACCGTGCTCTTTCAGGTGCGCGGGAACGGAACGGCGTCGTATCGATCGCACATCGAGCCGTGGGCCGAAGAATTTGGCGGTCATGATCCCGGCTATGATCCGCTGGCGGTGGCGTGCAAGGAGGCCCACAAACACGGAATGGCGTTACACGCATGGGTCAATGTGATTCCCGGATGGCGAGGGAACAAAGTGCCGCACGATCCACGACAGCTATACAACGCGCATCCGGATTGGTTCTGGCGCGATGCAAACGGTCAGAGGCAACCGCTCGGATGGTATTGCAGCGTGAATCCATGTTATCCGGAAGTGCGGCGATATTTGGCCGCCGTGATGAGCGAGATCGCGCGGTATCCGGTGGACGGGATTCACATGGATTACATTCGGTTTCCGAACGAATGGAATGAATCGTTCCCGAAGGGCGCGGCGGTGCCGGATTATCCGCGTGACCCGCGCACGCTGGCGATGTTCTATCGAGCGACGCATCGCACGCCGGAACAGGCGCCTGGGGTGTGGATCGCGTGGAGATCGGACCAGGTGACGCAGACCGTGCGGGATATTCGCTCCGCGATTCGTCGTGAGAACTCGAGTATTGTGCTCAGTGCGGCGGTTGGGGCATCGCCGGATGACGCTCGTCGGCTGCACTTCCAGGATTCTCGGCAATGGATCAAAGAAGGGCTGGTCGATGCGGTTTTTCCAATGAACTATGAGCAGGACATGGGCGTCTACACGCGGCGATTGCAGAACTGGTCGGGCTACCAATCTGAAGTGGCCGTTGTGCCGGGCATCATGTTTGACAAGCGCGATGCGGAGAAAGTGCTGGCCCAGGTCCACCGCACGTCGCAAACCGGCTCCCATTTTGCAGCGTTCGCGTACAATTCGATTTTTGAGCGGACTGATGGATCAGGGCATCTCATCACCGATGGGCAAAGTCCTTCGCGGGCGGAGCTGCGCCGAAGGATCATTCCGTATCTTCGCTCGCGAGCGTCGTAACTTCCTGAAATGGCATGGACATTTCAAGATTATCCAGTGTCGAACAAGTTCGAGAGGCTCTCCTTGCAATGGGGTCTAAATGCCAAATCGTGACACTTCCTGACTCGACGCATTCCGCTGCGGATGCTGCGAAGGCCGTAAAATGCGAGGTCGATCAAATCGTTAAGTCCATTATTTTTCGCGCATCGCGATCCGATCGACCGATTCTCGTCTTGGTCGCCGGGAATAATCGTGTCGATGAACAGCGAGTGGTCGACATCCTTGGCGAGCCGATCGAAAAGGCGGACGCGGATTTTATTCGGCGACGGACGGGATTTGCCATCGGAGGCGTCTCTCCGGTGGGCCACATTGAACCCGTGGTGACGTTCATTGACGAAGATTTGTGGAACCACGACGTGGTGTGGGCGGCCGCCGGTACGCCGAACGCGGTGTTCAAGACCTCAGCACGGGAATTGCAGTCTCTAACAAGCGCACAACATGCGAGCATCAAGCGCATCGATCGATAAATCCGCCCACGAAATCGTCTACGGGCAAAATTGCGGGCCGCAGTTGACCGGCGCGGTGCAGTGGCTCGACCCGAAGGCACCTGCCTGGAGGGCTTCATCGCAATTCGGTTCGCAACATTGCATTTGGGTCGTCGGGTCTTCCTTCACGCCGGGAATGAAGCTCTCGCTGCCGGCGATGACCGGACTGCCCAGGGCCAAGGATTGCACCCAGGGCATGGGCTTGAAGCATTGATCCGGCGGCAAATTCGGGTCGGAATTACCCAACTGGAGCGGGGGCAGGCCTTGCTCGCCTGTGTCGAGAATGCGAACCACCGAGTCGGAAATTCTTGTGAACGTGAATCGAGGCTGCACAAAGAATCGTGCTTCAAGTGTCCCGCCGTTGCGATGCGTTTTTGTCGCCGTCAATTGTCCCGCCGGCGGCGATGCCGTCGAAAGTCCGACCGCGACGTTCCATGCTTCGTTGGGGTTGCCGTTGTTGTAGCTCACAGTTATGGGCGCGGCGCTCTGGAGACTCAGCGCCACGATTTCAATGGGCACACTGTCCGTGGATGGCACACTTCCGAAACTCAGTGATCCGTTTCGGCGGATGATTGTATCCGTGTCCCCTGGTCCGATCGGTGAACCCACAAGCAAAATGCCACCGTTGAACGGCAGTGAGCCTGGCCCGAAGAAACCGGCGGGGATCGGCGTCGAGACAAACTCCGTGGAGATGCTTTGTTGGCCGTTGCAGGGAACGGTTTGGAAGTAGTCTAACCCCGGCGGGCTGCCTTTCTCGGGCACAGGCAAACAGACGGAGTGCTGCAAGTCGGGTGATGTCTCGACAAGAACCCGCACCTGTTGACTCGTGGGATCGCCGGGATTGGTTTCCTGAATTCCGGGGACGAATTGGGCATTGGGCGGGAGGATGACCCCAAGATTGGGGTTTGCGTTGTGAACCCAGGGCGAGCCGTTTGAATGCAACTGAAATGGAGGCATTCCCGCAGCTCCAGTGTCCAGCGTAACCGTTCCAGGACCGTCGCAGCTCGGCGGCGACGGCGGGCAAATCTGACTGATGGGGAACGGGTATCTCAAATTCTTGAAGGCGTCCACATCCGACGCCACATCGGCAATGTTGACCGAGGCGTTCGGCAGCGCCGGGTTCAAGTCGGCGCGGGCAACGATGATTGCACCAGAGACGCTCTTGAATTTATCCACGATTGCGGCGACGTCAGCGATGTTTGGCTGTGTGAGCGGGGCCGGGAATGGTTGCTGAAACGGCGAAGCGACATCACCCCAACGCTGCGTGTTCAGAACGAGCGCCGGCGTGTAACTGGCTTCGACGGCAGCGTCGGCTCCGAGGACAATTGCTTGGATGCTGTAGTGCGAGCTGGGGATGATTTCGCTACCGGTGATTCGAAGCGGCGCTCCCTGGAGCGTTCCATTCACATCCTGGTAATACGGGCCACATTGCAGCTGTGCGCACTTGAATGTCGTATGAGGCGTCTCTGATTCCTGACAATCGTTGATCGGGCCGACCCAGCGGAATTGCCCTTCAAACACCGAATAATCCAGCGGCGGGAACTGGGGGAGATTCGGCGGATCAGGGTGCTGCAATGAATCGAGTCTGACACGCAGTGCAATGAAGTCATCAACTTTGTTCTGCGGACTTACGTCCCTCATAAAGTATACGTATCGATTACCGTCCGACTCGCCGGTAACTAGAAGTGCGCCTTCGGGTGGAGATGTCCGGGTGAAGGTAAGCAACGGGTGAACAAAAAGCACCGAATCAAAGGTGCCGCCGTTTTGATGCGTCTTTTGCGCCGTCATCGTTCCCTGTGGTGCCGGCGTGGTTGGAGAAAGCGTCGCGGCCACATTCCAGTGCGTGGGCACGCCGTTGCAATTCACTGTAATCGGCTCTGCCGAGACGAGGCTCAACTGTACCAGCTCAATGGGGACCGTGCCGAAGGTTCCGATCGGATCACTAATTCGAATCGGATCGAAAGGACGCTGAACCACGGTATCGGCATCGCCGGTTGTGGACGAATTCAATGGCTGACCGGCCCATTGAATTCGACCGTCAAATGGCTCACTGCCCGGACCGAAGAACTCCACCGGCAAGGTCAGGTCAAGATAGCTGCGATCGAGTTGGCCATCCGTCCAAGTCGTCCAGTTGTCCGGCGGCGGCGTGCCGCCGCACGGATTCGAATTGCATGATGAGTTGTCACCCTGATAAGCACCGCCGTTCTGTTGGCAATCCTGCTGGCTTCGGGGTTCACAGCAGCCCGGGCAGAATCCAGACAATGGCAGGCAGCAGGCGCCCAATACCGGCGGGCAACAGATTTCGGGTGGGAGACCCTGGAATCGGCAGGCGTCAGAATTTGCGTCGTCATTATTGACTATGCCGTCACAGTTCACGTCGCAACTGTTCACGCAGCCGCCGCAATTGCCGTGGGTGCAGCTGATGACGGCGCTGAGGTCTTGCGCATCGGTAATCCCATTGTTGGTCACGTCGCCGTTGCAAACACAGCCCGGCGAGGCGGGCACAGGCGTTTCATTCACGTATGTGCCAGTGCAAGGCGGATCGGCTCCGCCTTGGTAATCCACGTTGACATTGTCGAGAATCATGGTCGGCGGAAATTGAGATGAGTACGCGACAATCGATCCGGTTAGTCCATTGGGTAGTCCGCCTGCGGCGGTGAAGTCCATGGTCGCCACGCCGGTTATGGGGTTGTATGACCACATGGGATGAATACCGGGACCCCCGGTTGCATCAGGCGGCTCCATGTATTGAACGACCTCGTAAACGTAGCCATCGGGCGGATCCTTCAAGGGCACTTCCAAGTCATTCAAATCAAACGTTCCGATCGCAGGTGTCGTCGGAAACGTCCGGTTCAGCACTTGCAGGTCGTGAACGGCATTATTCAACCCCAGGTAGATTTGGGCCTGGAGCACTGTCGTAGGGTTCGTTTGATTTGGGAACATCTGGTAAAAATAGCCGTATTCGTTGGGTGGAATTGCGTAACCGACGTAGTTGGTCCCTGTTGGTCCGCCGGTCACAACGCGGGCGGCGATCGGATCGCTGCACACTCCGACCCAAACCGGCTGGCCATTCGGACCGGTGTAGTCATATCCGCCGAGCCGGAAATTGATGCTCCCTGCGTTGTTCGTGAACGTGATCGTGAGCGGATTCGCGGCGTTCAGAGTGCAGTTGGTAAGCTGCCATGTTCCAGTTGATCCGGCTTTGGGGCCATTGATCGTGCAGCCGGGAGCGGTGATCGTCATGTCCCCTGCATTCTTGTAGATTTTCACTGACGTGTAGGTATGAGCGTCCCCGGGCTTTGTCTTGATGGTGATTGTTTTGGTCGCAGCTTGGGCTTGAGCCCCAAAGACCATGCATAAGCATGATGCAAGCCAAGTAAGGCGCTGCTTTCGCGGAGGAATGCGGGAAAGACTGACGTCGCAACTGCGTTCAACGAGAGGTTCCATGGCGCACAAATTGTTCATGATTTGTCTCCAGTTTGGATTTGTGGCTACGCATTACCATAGCTCCTAATTTCACCGCGCGGCGCCTCTGGGGAGATGTTGTTGGTGACGGCGTAGAGGCCGCAATTTGTCAATCTGATACGTCTAGAATAACGGCAACGCATCTTGTGTCAACAAAATTTTTATATCGAGGTTTCAGGTTGTAAAGACGGACTGTTGTCGCGCCATAAAACCAACCCAGCAGTGAGTGCCAAGTTGGCAAGATGCATGAGACTCGGATGGCAATTGGGGCAAGGTGCATGCGCACATCGCCTGCTTGACAACTATGATCTTGCATTGGCACAAAGCAATAATACGAATCCCAATAATTATTGGCGCTACCTCCGGGGTGCCATGGGCGGCTTGTCCGCCCGTACCAGTACTGGCAGGCAAGCTACCAGTGGCACTCACTGAAACCGAACCGCGCCATTAATTTCTGGAATTGGTATACGCGTTGGATTTCCAATTCAAAAACTTGCGAACCCGACGAGCAGGAAAGTGTTTCGTGACTGACTACGGCTTGCGCATGCAGAAGCGAATGTATTTCGCCCGGCCCATGTCGAAGGCGCGATACATCATCGAGCCTTTGGTGCCTGCGAACAGGAAAAACACACGGCGGAGCGGACGCGGCGCAATGCTTCGCATCAGGCTGGTGCGGCGTTCATTGGTGCGAAAGAGCGAATCGACGACTCGGCGAGTGATGTCCTCTTCGACTTCGATCTTCAGGCCGCTCGCTTGCAACTGTTGATGCCACGCCTCTTGAAGCTTGTCCCGCCGGAAATCAGCGTATAGGAATCGGCCGCCGGGTTTGAGCACGCGGCGGACTTCGCTGAGGAATTTCGGCATGTCGGGATAACAGTGTGAGGCCTCCACATTGACCACGGCGTCAAACGTATCGTCTGGAAATGGCAGGCTCATGGCGTCGCCGCAGGTGAAATGCAGATTGTCGGCTGGATAAACTTTACGGCAGAAGGCGACAGCGTTTGGCGTTCGGTCCAAGCCGGAAACTTGCGCGAGCTTTTTGTAGCGGACGAGATAATCAGCGCCGCCGCCCCGGCCACAACTGACTTCAAGCACGCGTGTTCCGGTAAGATTGCAGGCGGATACGACGCGATCGTAGAGTTGGATCGACGTTCGTTCGAGTTCGTCAGTCGCCTGAAGGTTCAGGGACTCGTGGTCGTACAACGCGAGTCCGAAGTTCATAAAGCGAAGCGATTCATGCTCGACTTTGCGATTGAAATAACGGTACCAGCGGTCCCAAAGTTTCCCTTTGATCCACTTTGAGGGAAGCACGCGAGAGAAAAAAACGCCGAAGAATGGGCTGGCCATAGGTAATCAAGAGCAATTTTCAATCAATCGCGGGCCGAAACGCCGCAAAATCGCCTTTCACGGAAACGGCCTGAGTATGTTATCCGTTGATGGGCGCGCATGCACCCTGTCGGACAAGCCGCCAGGCGACAATGAAATTCATCCATTTAGCATGGCGGCGCTTCGCTTGGCCATGCCACCCAACCTCTCCTGGAGCGGGGAGGGAGAGGCGTTTCGGACAGCGCCAATTATTGCCCTTTTCGTTTCAACTCGAAGACACCATTGGGCTGGTTGAGCACGGCCGTCATCGCGCCAGACGAATCGGCCAGGAAGTGTACGCTGAAGCCGTTGATTCCCTTGAGGTTGAATTCGTCATTGCGGTCGGGGACGAGGTCATACAGCGGCTGGCCGGGGACAAAGAGGGTCAGTGCGTTGCCGTGAACCGAAACCGTGATATCCACTTCAGCGAGTTGATAGACCCCCGCGAATTTTGCGAGGTACGTGGGATCAGACAACTTCGCGTCGGGCTTTTTCTTGAAGACGATCTCGTCAAGGGCCGGTTCGAGCGGCACGGTGACTCGATCAATGTCGCCCTTGAGGTTGCCGATGAACTGGATTTTCAAGTCCTCAAACGTGTGATCGTCGGGGTTGCATTGGCCTGAGAAAACGTCATAATGCCAGTGCTCGAACGGGGTCACGATGTTGTTGAAGGTCATGACGAGCTTTTCGCCGTCTTTGTCCATGTGGATGATTCCATAGCCGGGGTTATCATAATCGCCTGCGTAGTCATCCAATAGATGCGACGGATGCGTGTCCTTCCTTCGAACCGTGTCCTTCTTGGTCTCGGCCTTCTTCTGCTCATCCTTGCCGGCCTTCCACTTGCCCAGGGCCTTCGCACTCCAATCCTTGGACGAGAGCTTGAGCACGCGATCAGCGGCGTGACGCGAGATCAGCTCCGGCACGGGAGTTCCGGTCTTGTTGGTGAACACTACGATGCCGACGTTATCGTTCGGAAAGAGCGCGATGGAGGCGATGAAGCCGTCAATCGCGCCGCCATGTTCGACGCGATAGTGGCCTCGATAGGTCTGCGTGAACCAGCCCATCGCGTAGCTCTTCGGAGACAGCTCCGGCTCTTCGGGATCGGGCAAGACGGCGATGGCGATCTGCGGCGTGTGCAAATCGTTCAGCGTCGTCTTATTGATCAGCTTCTTTCCTTTGTAGGTGCCGTCGCTAAGGTGCAGGGCGATCCACTTGGTGATGTCGGTGACATTGGAGTTGATGGAGCCGGCCGGTCCCACGTTGTCGATGTTGCGGAAGTTCGTTCGGCGAATTTGGTCGTCCTTTTCTTCATAGGGAAGAGCGAAGTCCTTGGCTTTCTGGGAATCGTCGATAGAAAAGTTGCTGGCCGTCATGCCCAGGGGTTCGAAAATTCGCTTGCGGACGGCGTCTTCCCACGTCGAGCCCGCGAGCTCACCCGCGAGGTAGCCTGCGGTCAGGAACATCATGTTGTTGTATTGGAAGGTCTCGCGAAGCTCTTTGTTCGGCTCGTAATAGCGGAGACGCTCGACCATCTCCTTTCGGTCAAGCGAGTGATTGTTGTACCAGGCGAGATCGTGTCGCGGCAGGCCGGAGCGATGCGTCACAAGATCGCGCGGGGTGATGTGCTGGGTCGCGTATTCGTCGTGGAGCTTGAAGTGCGGCAGATAATCGACCACGGGCTTGTCCCATTCGACCTTGCCCTCATCGACAAGCGTGCCGAGAGTGAACGCGGTGAAGGCCTTGCTGCACGAGCCTATGGCGAAGATCGTATCAGGTGTAACGGGCAAATCCTTTTCCACATCGCGCTTGCCGAAACCCTTGGCGTAAACCGACTCTCCATTGACGACAATTCCGATGGCCAATCCCGGGACGTTCCAGTCTTTGACGGCCTGCTCGATGAAGGCGTCGAATCCGTCGAGCGTGGACTTCGTGTCAGCGGCGACCTCATCGGCGCGTTCGAGTTTGAACGTGCCTTTTGCCGAGCCTTGCGTGAAGTCACCGGTGACGGCTTTGGAATCGGCAGCGAGCTTCCCTTTGAATGAGGGGTTGCCGGGAATGTTGACGATCACGAATGATAGGTCGTCGCTCGCAAGGCTGATTTCACCAAGCGGCAAGTCTTTCGCTCCTTGCTGCGGAATCGTAACGGCGCCGCTCCAGGCGGCGTCGGCCTTCTTGAAATCCAATTCAATTTTCAGGTCCGTGCCTTGAATGGTGACCGCTCCGGTCCAGTGACCTGAGATGTCACTCTCGGCCGCCACGGCAATTTGCGACGCGGCTAGGATTGGAATCAAAAGTGTCAGACAGACAACGTTGAAACGATTGATGCGGGTAGACATTCGAATTCTCCTTCACAAGAATTATGCAAACGGAATCCGGGGCGTTAGAAGCCACGCCGCCGCCATATGACGTTTTCCGATTTGATGCATTGTCGTAATTCGCGGGGATTAGGCCAATATTTGGAGGTAAGAAATCGTCGGAGAAGATTGCCAATTGTCGAATTCCAAATGCCGAATGAGGAGTGGCTCACAGCTTCCATCCAGCGATTGGAATTTGGAAATCGCCAATTCATAGTGCCCATCGCTGACGCTCCGGGCTCTGATCGGTAGGATGCGCCCCGTCACACGTCGTGCAGCTTGTGGCCGAGCTTGTCGCGTTTGGTCTTGAGGTAATGGGCGTTGTATTCGTTGGGCGGCACTTCGATGGGTAGCTGCTCGACGATGCTGACGCCATAGACTTCGAGGCGGCTGATCTTCTTGGGATTGTTCGTGAGGATGCGCAGTTTTCTTAACCCGAGGTCGCGGATGATGTGCGCTCCGACGCCGTAATCGCGGCGATCGACAGGCAGACCCAACGCCTCATTTGCTTCGACGGTGTCGAGGCCGGCATCCTGCAACTGATACGCTTTCAATTTGTTGTGCAATCCGACGCCGCGGCCTTCCTGGCGCAGATAGATGACCGCACCCTTGCCGACGCGCTGGATCATCTGCATGGCCGAATCGAGCTGCTGTCCGCAATCGCAGCGCATCGAGTGAAAAACGTGGCCGGTCATGCATTCCGACTCGACACGGACGAGAACCGGCTCATCATGCACGATTGGTACGCCGCTGGCATCGAGAGCGCCCACGCCGCCGCAAGTGAGGGCCAAATGCGGCTCGGGATCGACCGGCGAATGGAAGGTGATGAGGCTGAATTCGCCGAATTGAGTCGGCAGTTTCGTGGTGACACCACGCGTCACAAAGGACTCTCGCTGCATTCGGTATTCGATGATGTCCGCGACCGTGTAAATGCGAATGTTGTGCTCTTTGGCGAGCTTGATCAGGTCGGGCATTCGGGCCATCGTGCCGTCGTCATTCATGATTTCGATAATGGCGGCCATGGGCGTCAAATCGGCGAGACGGCAGAGATCAACGGAACCTTCTGTCTGACCCGCGCGAACCAGCACGCCTCCGTCCATCGCCATCAACGGATTCACATGGCCGGGTCGAGTCAGGTCGGCGGGCTTGGTATCCGGCGCACAGGCGACTTCGATGGTTTTGGCTCGATCGCTCGTGGAGACGCCGGTGCTCACGCCGAATCGCGGGTGCGCATCGACAGTCACCGTAAAGGCCGTGCCGAGACGCGTCGTGTTCTGGGCGGCCTGCAGC
This sequence comes from Planctomycetota bacterium, assembly GCA_016200265.1. Classification (GTDB taxonomy): domain Bacteria; phylum Planctomycetota; class Phycisphaerae; order UBA1845; family UBA1845; genus JACQFE01. The sequence goes on from JACQFE010000059.1 coordinate 11,916, forward strand.
GGTAGATTCAATTCCTCGCATCGCTGGCGGCTCATCGGCAGGCAGAGCACACCTCGACCAACCTTGATCATGAAGTTGACCGCTTCGGGGGTGACCTTCTGCGCGGCGATGACGAGATCGCCTTCGTTCTCGCGATCGGCGTCGTCGACGAGAATGATAAAGCGGCCTTCGCGAAGATCCTCAAACGCGCGTTCGATCGGTGAAATTGGATTCGAGTTCATAGTAGAGTTGATCATAACAAATTCCGCGGGTTTCGAACATTTTCCGAATGCGGGGACATCGGAACTGTCGGGAGAAGCCCGCTCCCTCACGGTCGCGGTTCTGTAACCCTGCTGCGCTTCAGTAAATCCCCAGCACGAACCGCTCTCGTACTTTGGAAAGATATTCCACGTAGCGCGCGTCGCCGCACATGATCCGCTCTTCAAACCCCGCTCGCACGCGATACAAGATAACGACACCCGCGAACATGAGCACATTGAGAATTGACGGACTGCGCAGCACGTATCCCAGCCGCACCAGCATCGAGCACGCGTACATCGGATGCCGCACGATGCGATACAGCCATCCCGTCTGCACACCGCGCAGCGCCGGTACAAAATCGTAGCTTCGCCCCAAAGATATCGCCACGATCACGCCGCCAAGGATACCGCCAACGAGCAGCCAGTTCCCAATCTCCGCCAGAAGTGCCGACGACGCGTGCCCTCGCTGAAAGAACAGCCCCGCAAACGACGTGATCAGCGCGACCAACCAATGCATCGGATTCATGCTCACCGCGCTGGGCCGCGTGCGAATCAGAAAAAGGAGTGCGAGCAGCACGTTGTAAGCCGCGAACAGAAACTCGATCCACTGAAAATCATGACGGAGGGACAGGATCTGTTTGCCTGCAAGGTAGATCCAAACAAGGAAAAGAAGAAGGCTGAACGCAAAGCTCTTGACGAAGCGTTCGAGTTGAGCTCCGGTGGCCTGCACGCGTCAAATGGTACTGAACGCTGCGACATTATCAATTCCAGAGAGACAAACACTCTCCGCGGCGAAGACGGCCCGCGTGCTCTTCGATGTATCCATGATGCGTTCAAGCTCGACGAAGTTAGTGCGAGCGAGCCAAGAAGGTAGTGCGGTCGATCTCATTCGCCAGTTATGACGACACCATTCAAAAGCTCCTCCATATCTTGCTTGACCTGCGGAAACAGGTTCCGAGACGTGTAGGTAAGTACCTGAATCGTGCCCGCTTTTCCCGACCAAAAGTAGTCAAAGTATGTGAATTGAATTTCCTGAACGGTGGCTTCGATCTGCATGGCTAGGAGCTTTACACCGTTTACTTCTCTTTCTTCCTCAAACACGATCTTCGCATCAGGCGCCGCCCTCTTCGTGTTGTCGAGCGCGATTTTGCGTAAAGTAGAGAGCGGCACTGCAATCCACTCAACAACCGCAAGCGCATATACGTCACCGTCTTTGTGTGTGAGCCTAAACTCCGTAGTGTCGTCACCGTCCTTAGGCGACCATTTCTCGGACTTATACCAGATTTCCAGGAAGCCTCTCTTGCTTTTTAGCACAGCCTTGGCACCTGTTGACTTGGTATAGCCTGTTCCTTGCTTTGTGGCTTCCGAATTCTCTTTGAATTTCCACGAACCGTCAGGGTCGAGGACCACCTTCCTTCCATCGGCAGTTGTTGCCTCCATCGGAGCACTGGATGGTGGTGCTACGAACAAAACCTGGACAGTGAGTGCTAGGGCTGCATAACGAATCATCTACTTCTCCATTCAGGCTGTGGAAGACAAATTGACTTTGGGTCACTTGAATCTGGTCGACCAAGTGCCTGGCTGTCTCCCACCTCGGCGAACGAGATGCACCCAATTGTCGCTTATTAAACCGCATTGTAAAGAAAAGATCGCCCTGAGAATCCCCGAGAAAGAGCGAAACTGGGAGTCGTAGATCACCACCGACGTTATTCCTGTAGGTGCCGCCGGACTGCCAAATTGTCGCGCTCGCAGCCGCGAAGCGGCGGAACTGATGTAGCCCACGGCGCGAGCAATGACACCTGTCGCCTCCTTGCCTGTCCGATTAGCCCCGGAACAGGGCGGAAGAACTTAGCCGGGGGCGCGAGCAGCGCGAGCCCCCTGAACACGTTCACGAAAAAATCCAAGCCCCAGCGGGGCGAAAAGAACTCAATGATCACCGTTCGACATTCCCCGTTGAACAAACTTCTTTCGCCCACTTCGGGGCTTCGATGTCTTGAGACACCCTTACCGGGGGCTGGCGCCCCCGGCTACCATTCATTGCCGCACGGGGGCCTCACAAAGGAGAATGAAATCGGCGCGAATCTGCGAAATCTGCGGGCACGTCCCTCCGAGTGCTTTTCGCGGTCGTTTTCGATCTTCGCCATTTGCACTTCGATCGCGCATTTCTACTTTGCAATTTTCAATCATTCGACCCTTTCGCACTTTTTCTTGCATTCACAATTCCGCATTTTTTCCGCTATTCGCTATTCGAGATTTGTCATTTCCATGAGTGCCACACAATGACACTCGCGAAAAATACTTTTCCAAACGAACCCATCTGAAAGCCTCACTGAACGGTGGGTGTCCCATAATCACGTGGCCAAGATCAAATGGCGAGAGATCGGGAACCCAATCGACAATCGACATTCAAAAATCGACAATTCGATTCGATTTCCCTACTGCGTGCCGCGACCCTAAAATGCCCGGAAAAGAGCAAGAACCGGGCGCTGACGCTTCCGGCTCTGAGAATGGCGCCGCTTCCTGACGGGCGCGGCTCGGAAAGAGAAACACGCGGAGAAAAAAAGATGGCTCGCATTTTGATCGCGGAAGATGAACAGGACATGGCCATGGGGCTGAAGGACAACCTTCAGTTCGAAGGGTACGAGGTGCTGGTGGCGGGTGACGGCGAGGCGGCGCTCAAGCTGGCCACGCAGAACAGCCCGGACCTCATTCTGCTCGACATCATGATGCCCAAGCTCGACGGGCTGGAGGTGTGCAAGCGGATTCGACAGGCCGGCTTCATGATTCCGATTCTCATGCTCACCGCGAAGAGTCAGGAGATCGACATCGTCAAAGGGCTCGAAGTCGGAGCCGACGATTATGTAACCAAGCCGTTCAGTGTTCGCGAGCTGCTCGCGCGAGTGAAGGCGGCCCTGCGGCGGACGAGCGCGGGTCGAGGCTTATCGCGCGAACTGAAAATCGGCGAGGCCACGATCGACCTCGTGAAGGGCCACGTCGTGCGCGGCAAGGAGACGCACACGCTCGGGCACTTCGAGCTGGAGATCTTGAAGATGCTCGTCGAGAACGCGGAGAAGCCCGTCGATCGCAATAAACTGCTCGACGTGATCTGGGGCCTCGAAGGATTTCCGATCACCCGCACGGTGGACAATCACATCGTGAGCCTGCGCCGCAAGATCGAGCCGGACGCCAAGCACCCTCGGCACATCGTTACCGTACACAGTATTGGGTATAAGTTTGTGCCGTAACGACAATGTGAGAAAGGGAGAAAAGTGCGAATGGTGCGAAAAGAAAGTGTGAAAGTGCGAAGGTCGGAATGGGCGAATGCGAAAAGAACACGAAAGATAAACGCGGGGATCGGGATGGACGATCCGGGGCGGCGCGGGCATTTGAAGAGTTGCACATCTTTGAACGTGCTCGTGAACTGACAAACGCAATTTACGCGGCGTCGCGGAGCGGCCTGTTTGCAAAAGACTTCGGGCTGGCCGATCAAGTCCGGAGAGCCGCGGTTTCGGTCATGTCGAACATCGCGGAAGGCTTTGAGCGCGGTTCTTCGACCGAGTTCATTCACTTTCTTTACGTGGCAAAGGGGTCGTGCGGCGAGGTTCGAGCGCAACTTCTCGTCGCGGTTGATCAGGGATATATCGCAGTTGCGGAACACGAGCGATTGAATGAATCATGTCGCCAGTTGAGCGGTATGATTTCAAACTTCATTGGCCACTTGCAGCGTTCGGACTACCGAGGTTCGAAATTCACGGGCAAGCAATCACATCACTTGCATAATGAACACAGCGCCACGTAATCCCAAAGTTCCTTCGCACTTTTTGAACCTTTCTCACTCTTCGCACTCTGCATTTTCTCTTCGCACGCCGAATGTTTCGATTCGCACTCTTCGAACCCTTTGCACATTTCTCGCTTGTGCGGCGATGTCTAACGAGACGCACAATCTCTTACACTTTTTTCACCCGCCGAAGCAAGACTTTGCGTGTTGTAGACGTATAAGTATTGAGAGAATCAAAACTCCTCCTCCTTCGATCTCGTGCCGGCGTGACGCACCGGCAATGTGCGACGCGGGCTAAGTCCTCCCAAACTCCTCAGCCCGCGTCGCCCCTCCTTCTGTAAACTCACTCACGCAAGTCCGTCAATTGTTCGATCGGCGGTGGTGGAATCGGGCTGAGCCACGCGCGGAGAAGCAGGTGCGCCTCACGCGCGGTCATGCGGGCCATTTGCGATGCGCCGGCGTCGGCGACGTGAACGGCCCACAATTTCTGCTGAGCGGCCTGAGCGATGAGCACACTTTCGGTTCGCTTGAACAGATGCAACTCCGTGGCCGATCGAAACATTCTCAACCGCCGCGAAACGATCCCACCCGGCACAAGCATCCATTGCTGTTTCCACGAATAGGCCCCCCGACCGCCGAAACCAAAGAACGCCACAACAAGCCACGCGGTCCACATGATGAGATTGGGGTGAATCCGCTTGCTTTGCCAGGATTCAAATGCTGCCATGATTGCATTGAATCCAAAGAGGAAGACCATCCCGAAACCACCAGCAAGAGTCATGTTTCTTTTAAATTTACGGGTCGCATCCCGCTGGTCCATGTCGGTTGCCGGTAGGCCTTGTGGGAAATTCTGATCATCATCTCGCTCCAGTGCGACGAACAATGAAACGCTTTCGTCCACTGGCACCGGCTCGAAGACTTCGGTGAGCGGATTGAGAGACTGGCTCTTTTCCTTGCGGCTCACACGGGCGACAACATTCCGCCGTCCTTGTGCAATCAAAGCCTTCATTGCAGTGCGTTGGTCTCGACCAGCCAATTGCCAGGGAGACGAAAGCAACAATGGCAATAATTCATCAATCTTTGCTTCTCGCTTCTCTGTGATTCTCGCGATTGTTCGTTGGCGAGAACTCAGTGGAACGAGAACACCAAGCAATACAATCGCAAGAGCGAATATAGAGAACGGAATCCAAGCTACAGGCACAAATTTACCGACTGAAATTCTAACAAAAATGCCCACAACGACGGCCACCGCGATTGCGATTGCAATCAGAACCAACGGAATGAACCATCTTGGACGTGTGTCGCGGTATTCAATGAACTCAGGACGCGCGGAACCCGACTCCGTGTTGCCGGTATCGCTTGGTTCCATCGACGTGCTTGGGATCATGGATGCACTGCAACTTCGTCGCGCACCCCCACTACCTGACGATCACGGCTCGCGAAATCCATCATTTGTTAATCACATACGCATATTGCGTCTTCGCATCGAGACGGACGAATTCGATGACCATTTCATGTCGGCTCATGCGGACCGCGGTGAAACCGCCCAAAGTGGCCGCATATTCGTCGCGATCGGTCCACTTGATGCCATAGGCCTTGTCGACGCCCGCAGCCCCGCCGGAAACGAAGTAGTTCACCCCGTTCACCGGCTTGAGCATTTCCAGCGTGTGCTCGTGCCCGGCCATGTACACGTCCACCTTGTGCTTCTCGAAAATCGGCTTGAGCATTTCGATAAGGACGGGGTCGTCGCCGTGTTCTTCGCCGTTGGACCAGAGCGGATGATGTCCGAAGACGATTTTCCACTGTGCGTCGGAGGCTTGCAGCTCACGATTCAGCCAGCCGAGCTGCACGTCGTAGCCGGGAGCTTTCTTGCTCAGAGGATCGGTGTCGATGGCGAAGAGGTCGATCTTCGTGCCGTCGGGCAACGTATTCGAGAAGTTGTAGTACGCATTCGGCAGCTTCCAACGGGGATTGACTGAACCATAATCGATTTGGGCCTGGATGCTTCCCTTGTGATCGTGATTGCCTAGTGAGGCGTAAAATGGAACCGCCAACGATGGATCGCCGTATACATTCTCAAATGCGGTTTCCCATTGCGGGTCACTCGTGTCCTTCACTCCGTTTTCATAAAAATTGTCGCCGACTGTCAGAATGAAGCCCGGCGGCTCAACAGTTGCACGCTGAGCCATCGCTTTGGCAACCGCGACCTGATCCGGACGACCAGTGCCCCAATCGCCGATGACCAGAAAGCGAAGATAAAAGACATCCGGCGTTGCGGGCGGAACCGTGAACTGTGGGATCGCGTGTGTGGCGGCCGGATCGACCGTCGGCTCTTTCGGCTTGTCGTCCTTTTTGCCGTTCTTCTCGGCGCCGAACACAACCGCAGTAAACGCGAAGAAAAAGATTGCAATGAACTTGGGCCAATGCTTGTACGGTTTCATGTTGATCCTCAAATCTGAATTTGCGTGTGTAACCGCTCGACGACGCCGCGCGGGATTCGAAATTACGATACCGAAGTATGTCGATTATGCCAAAACAATCTGAGAACGATACGAGATCGATACGAATCACCAAAGACTGAAGATTAAAGAGGGAAGTGAGAAAAAGCTCTGGCTATTTTTGTCTTTTGAAACTTTTGACTTCTATCTTCCAACCTTTCTTCCTAATTCTGCCGCATAATCACATGCCGGACCGACTCCGCACAACCGCTGACATTGACCCAAGAATACGTTTGCGGCGTCGGCCTGCTGATCCGCAATCAAGAGAGGCACGGCCAGGCAGAACACCCAAGGCGTACCCGGGTGCCTTCGGTCAAAGAATTCGAGCGACGCAAGCATTCGGCGACGCACGTCACGACCCGCGTCGCCGCTCTTTGCCAATTCGTCCACATTGGAAATGGCGGCGGGGAACTGTGATTCCTGCAATGAGCAAAGAGCAAAAGCTGCATGCATCAACGCCGAGCCATCGCGAGCGTCGCCCAAAAGTTTCCGGCAATCCTCGATTTGACCGGCCAACCCCGCCGACCATGCCATGTACAATTCAATCTCGCGTGATCGGCCGTGCATTTTGGCGAATCGCTGCCACAACGATCCAACCGCATCGACCATGTCATGATCCACTAGAAAATCTTGGATGACGAGCGCCTGATCGATGGTCAGTTCCGCCGACTCTGACGCCTGCTCAAACAAGTGAACAGCTTCTGGAATCTTGTTGCGAGCGGCGTAGATCTGTCCGAGATTGATTGCCGCCGTGGCGTTGGATGAATCGCTCGCGAGCGCAGCGACGTATTCGCCGACTGCTTCATCGCGACGACCAAGGCCGCTCAAGGCCACTCCGAGATTCACGCGAGCAACGGAGTTTTCGGGCATCCATTTCAGCAGTGAGCGAAGTCGCTCGACCGCGGAGTTCAAACTCGCCGGCGTTCGGGCCGCGATGTCCAATTCCGAAAGACCCGAAAGCGCCGGAACTTCATACGGATTGTTGACCAGTTCATGTTCAAACGCCTTCCGCGCATCATCCGGGCTACCAACGCGCGCGTATAGCTTGGCGAGACGCTGAATGGTCGGGTTGCTACGCGGAGCGATTTCAACGGCCTTTTCGTAGGATGAAATCGCCTCGGAAAATTGACCCAACTCTTCTCGCGCCATTCCCATTCGATACAGGCCAAGGACATTTTCAGGATCAATATCCAAAGCCCTTTGCAGGAGTTCGAGCGCCTGATCAGGAGCACCAAGCTTCAGCTCCGACATGCCCATGAGCTGATACGCTCCGCTGCGAACACGGGCATGTTCATGCACAAGTTCTTTCTTCGCGGCCTCGATGGCGTCCCTATACCGACCGCGCGAATGCAACGACCAGCCGTAGTACTCCCACACTCGCGGCTCGTCGGGAAACACTTCCGCGATGCGATAGGTCTTGGCCAGTGAGTTGTCATACGACGCCTCAACTTGCCAGGCTTGTGCGATGCAGGCGATGCCAATCGAAAGCGCTGAACAGCGAAAGACCGTTCGCGCAGTCCCCGGAGATTTTGCCAACTCGATTCGCGATCGAATACGACATACTAACTCGGCCGTGATCCAGGTGAAACCGATGATCGGTAGATACATATAACGATCGGCCGCGAGTACGTTTCGCGCAGGGAAAAACGGCAGGGTGTCGCCGATGCCGAGTAGAAACAGCACCACCGCCCACGGAGTGCAACACAGTCGCCGAACTGCGAGCAAGAGAACTACGCCTGCGGCCGCAATCGTAACAAAGGCGCGCAGCGTGGCCGCGCTCCACCAGGAAACTTCAAGGGGCGTCGGGTAGTAACTCGCCAGCCCACTCGGCCAGACGTAATGCTGAAAATACCACGCCAGCGCCAAGGCTATACGAACGAGGCGCGGACCCTTCAGATGCTCGGCGGCTTCTTCGAATAAGTCCGCAGCCGACGTTGCCCCAATATTCACGACGACAAAAATACCCGTGAGCAGCGCGCATCCAATCCACAGCATGATCGTGCGCGTGTCCGGGCGCTTGCCGCGAAGCAGGACGACCATGGCGAGCATGATGGGCAGTCCGGCCCTGACTTTGCTGATGGCCGAAAGAACGACGAATAGAAGTACGAACAGTCCCCATGTCCATCGAGGTCGATCGAGCCAGCGCATGAACGACAGAACGCTTGTGAGCAAAAAGAATGTGGAAAGGAGAAACATTCGCCCGTTGATCCAGGCAACGGTTTCAACACCCAGGGGATGGATTGCGAACAGCAACGCGCCGAACAATGCTACGAAGTTGACGCTGGTTGCAGCGCGATGCGTTTCATCCAGACCGAAATTTGGCTGCTGGGCACACAACAACCGCGCCATCCAGCGCGGGAACCAATTCGGCGTATACCAACTCGTGGCCAAGGCGTGCAATCGCCGCAGCAAATGAAACACGAGCACCGAGTTAGCGACATGAATCAGGACATTGGTCAGGTGAAGCAACCAGGCAAGACTTTCAGCGCCCTGTGAATAGAGTCCCAAGACCTTTGCAACCAGAAACTCCATCTGGAAGGTAAGGAGTGGCACGGGTTGATAGAGGTCACGGTGGACGATCCGAAAAAGCTCGAGCGCGTGCTCAATTGAGGGGTGATTCACAAGCACATGATCGAGAACAAGGCGATGGTCATCGCCGCCCACGAATCCGCCGCGCAGCGCTGGTAGGCCCATGATCAGGGCCGCGAGGGCAACACTGAGTACAGCCCGGTGCTGCCGCGCCACCTTCCAGCGTGGGCTTTGTGCTCCCAATAATCCCTTCGATTCGACCATTTCCAGATTAGACTCCTTCACGATCGTCGAGCTTAACCGCAATTGCCTTCGATGTGTTGGAACTGCCGGTACTTGCCGGTACGAACTTGGCCGTGGAATAGTCGTCCCTGAAAAAGTCGCTTTTGTTCTCAGGTGACAAAGGAGCGGTACTTGGGTGGAAGGCAGTGGGGAGTTCGAGCCACTCGATCAGCGCGGCGGCAAGCCGCCGGAGAAGTTTGCGGAGGTTGGAACCGGCGGCGGGCACGGTGCTGATGGTGTCGCCGGTCAATCTCTTCAGGAAGCAGCGGTCTATTCGATGATCGCTCTTCAAGTGTCCGATTTTCGATTCGACCACGCTGCGACGCCATCTGCGCCTGTGTTCCGATCGTGATCCACTGCTGGATTGGCCGGCCTCATGAACCCACGTCGGTCCGGTGACTCCGTGACCGCTCTACCCTTTGTCCACGCGGGCGTCGCCCTTATGCGAGATCACCGCAGCTCCACAAACGTCTCCGTTTCCAGCTTGCTCTCGTCGCTCGTCCAGTGTCCGTAGACCTCGACCATCGGCCAGCCCGTCCGGTAGCCGGCGGCCTCGAGGGCCTTGGTCATCGCGGCGCCGGTGGTGGGCAACAAGTGGTAGGGGCCGATGTGTTTCCAAACCGCGTAGCGCGTGAGGCGGACCGTCTTGCGTTCGAGGCCCGCGGCGGCGGGCATTGCCTCCGCGCCGGCTTCGAGAACAACGCCCGCGAAGACTGTGCAGTCACTGTCGTAGACGACGCGGTTGATTCCGTCGTTGGGAATGGCATTGCCTTTGAGCACGGGCCAGACGCGATTGAGCAGCGTCATGATTTCCTCGCCGAAGCGCTTGGCGGGGTCGTGCCGGAGCGAGTGCCCGAAGATGGTATATTCGAGCGGGACGGAACGGATCTCAGGCTGCATTGCCGGACTGTACCTTGGCGCACGCGATCGTGGAACGGGCAACCCTGTCGGTCTATTCCCGGCTCGGAACGCGCGTTGTGGTTTCTCAGGTCGAGTTCCATCGCGCGAGCTTTGGGATCTTGCGAGTAAACAATTTTGCGACGAATCCAGGAATCCCCATTTCCTTCATTTTCGTTCTCACGCGGTCTTGCATCTCGTTCACTGAAATTCGGGGCAGCGTAAATTCACCTGCCTCGTAGCAGTGTGAGCAGTACATCAGATTTTTTGACCCATCCGCATTCCTACCGCCGCCTTTTTTGTCGCGGTGCATCGGCATTCCGCATGATTGGCAGTTCCTGTAAAACTTGGTCGATTGTGACATTTGCGGTCTCCTTTCAAGTTAGTTGCATATACTAGCATATTGGAATAATATTGCAACCATGAAAATCTCCGCCCGATCCACAATCATTGGGATCATGGTCGTTGCCGGTCAAAAATTGACCGCGACTCAGTTGATTGCATTGGCGGCCCCCATCGGTTTGTCAGCTTCGAACGTGAAGAGTCACTTAAGCCGCATGGTTGCCGAGGGAATCCTGGATCGCCAGGGTCCGACACGCTTCGCGACGTATGGCGTGACGAAGGGTGAAGCGCGGAAGATTGCGGACATCAAGGCCCGCCTCACGATCCAGCCGGAAGATCCCTGGGATAGAAGCTGGTTCATGCTGGCATTGAGGTTTCCATCGCAACGTTTAATTCGAGATCGGCTTCGTGCGTTTTTGTGGTTTGATGGTTTTCGCTGTGTAAGCTCGAGCGCACTCGTACGCCCCGCCTGGCCGCTTCCATGGGCCGAGGAACAAAGTCGCGAATATGCGGAGCTGGCGTTCGGATCTTGCGTGCGTGGGGCAATTATCTCGTCGGCAACGAATTTATTGGAACTCTATGATCTCGATGGTTTGGATCAGGAAGCGAAAGTCGTTGCTCGACGCATTCGCCAAAAGATCGCGTCCAGTTTGTCCCCTCGGGAAGCGTTTGCCGCACGGATTCGTGTCGGCGGACAGGTTGCCAATTTGGTCGGACACGACCCACGCCTGCCCCGCGAAGTCTGGGGTCAACGTACCGGTATTTCTGAGCTCGTTGACGGTTTTTCGCAATTCGAACAAATAATCGCACGTCAGGCCCAACGATTTGTGGATGAAATTAAGGCTCGCTGACCAGACTTTAGCGGACCGGAGGAACAAATGAAAAAAAGTGAAACTGTCTTGACGTTAGCCAGCCCGACGGCGCAGCGTCTCTATCATTGTCTGTGTACGACCTTGCAGCCACTCGGCCCATTCAGAGAAGAGCTCAAAAAAACATCGGTGCATCTTGTCCGAAACTCCGCGTTTGCGGGAGTACACTTTCGGCGCGAGTACTTGATTATTACCATGAAATCATCGAGTGCGATCGATTCACCTCGCATCTCGAAATGCGAGCAGACATCCAGGAGTCGCTGGCACTGTGATGTGAAGATCGCCAAGAACGCGGATGTGAACCGTCAGTTGATTGCTTGGCTGAAGGCGGCATACGAGCTTTGCACGTAAGAACGATTGCATGCCCTGGCCTTGCTGGATCAAGACGTGCTCTCGCGATGCATGAGCAGAGCGTGTCTCCGGAGGAGCGCGCCGGGATCTGATGGTGATTCTCGCCAAGTGCTTATTCTGTTGGCACCTTAAGGGGAAAGTGATCGTTGCCCACGATGCGCCGCCCGGAAACAATGAAGTCGCGCCCACCGAGGTTCGCGACTCGGAACTCACCGTGGTCCCCTTTTATAAGGGGGACGAAAAAAACGAGCACTCATCGGACGGCAAGACCGTCGCTCACTTCTTCGGCGCGGGCACGTGCTGATCGATCAGGATCGGGTTCCCGTCGGGATCGAGCAGCGAGAGGTACGCGGGCCCAGTGCTCGACTCGTCGGCCTTGGCCGTGAGCGTGAGCCCCTTGCTCACCAGCATCCGCTGAATCTCGCGCACGTCGTCGAAGTCCTGGAGAGTTTGTTTGGAGCGGTCCCATCCGGGGTTGAAGGTCAGCGAGTTCTTCTCAAACATCCCCTGGAAGAGGCCGATGGTGGCGGTCTCGTTCTGGAGGACCAACCATTTTTTCGCCTGGTCGCCGCCGTGTCCGGCGACGAAGCCGAGCTTCTCGTAAAACGCGCGGGACGCGGCGATGTCCTTGACGTTCAGACTGATGGAAAAGTTGCCAAGCCTCAATTGTGCATCTCCTTTTTTATCACCGTCGCCGGCCTTCACGACATACATCGACGCAGCTCCGCCGAGAAAACATAGAATTAGGCTTAGGACGTTTCGTTTCATAGGATTCTCCAGGTTCGATTGCATTCTGTTTCCTATCAAAAATTGGGTGCCCCGGGTGGCCTGTTTTTTCCCGACGTTCCAAATGTCCGGGCGGGTCGCCCAGGTTGTCAAGCGTGGGGGCATGACTCATCCGTTCTTGAATCCACGCCGGCGTGCGTGGATCCGCGGCACGTCAACCCGCCGGTGGCATCGGGAATCGCTCGCCCATCCACTTCTGCCAGGCCGGTTCATCGCGGTTAACGGCGGCTTTCGCTTTGGCGCCGTAGAGATAGATGTTCATGCACACCATCACCATTCCACCGCAGGAGAAAGCACCGACATACGCCGCTCCCGGCGAGGGAGCTTCGAGGCGAAGCAGCACAGTGTTGGGATGCACCCCTTTTCCCACTAAGTCCACCACGCCGGCCATGTGCGGAAGGCCTTCCGGCGCGGTCCACCCCTGCCCCTCGGCGACCCTGAGGAGCGCAAGTGCCCCGCCTGCGTTCTCCCACGCCTTCGACTCCTGCTCGGACGACATAGCCACGAACTGCATCGCCGAACAAGGCATGCCTTTGTAATGAGAAAGTCGCATCAGCAGAATACGGAAATACGTCGGCCAGCCCTGCTCAAGACCGTCGAGCTGATTGTCCCAATCGTCGGTGCTCGCGAACAAACTATGGACAACCCGGACCAAGCAAACTCCGCCCGCGCGGGCTTCGACGCTCCACTCGGTCGCCATCATCGGCGTTCCCGGCGGACCCATCTCTGCTTCAGCGGCGAAACGCTTGGGCGGTTGCCAGGCGGTGATCTTCGCGGGGCAATCCATCCCCGGTCCGAATGTGCTGACCACCTGCCCACCTTCACGTTCGTCGCACTTGGTCGGCACGAACCACGACGAGACGCCCGGACCGGTGGCGATCGCCCGCCAGACTTCCTCCGGCGTGCCGGGAACTTCGACTTCGACTTGTATTGATCGGCGTCCGGATGGTTCTTTTTTCACGCTCATGTTGTCTCCTTGGATTTGGATTTCTGCGGCAGTGGCGCGGGGCGCCGCCGACGCTGCTTGGCCGATGCCGAACGAATGACCACCGACCCGCGGCCGGTGCGCGCGAACGGCACGCGATTGCAAGCGATGGCCTCGTCGATCAGGCACGCGACCGCCGGACGAGCGAGTGTGGACGCACCCTCCATCTCAATCAAGCGCGCCTGGTTGCCGGACCCCTTCAACAGTTTTGCAGGATCCGGCAATTCCTTACCACGATTGAAGTAGAGCCTCACGCCGCTGGCGCTCGCGCGGATTGCAAGAACGCCCTCGTACCCGTGCTCGTTCGGTGAAAAGCTGATGACGAAGAAGCCGTTGTATTCATACACCACCTCATGAGCGGTGGGGAGACGCTTTCGCAGCGACCGTCGAATTGCGCCTATGAGCCGTAGATGCGCGGGCGCGAACTTGGCGATAAGCGTACGCACCTGGGCTTCTGCCGATCGTCGCGCCACCGCAGACTGGGTGCTGCCGGGGACTTCGACTTTAACCTGGACGGAACGGCGCCCGGACGGCTCTTTTTTCACGCTCATGTCGTTTCCTTTCCTGTCGCCACGGCGACTCTTCGATTGGTATTCCTCGGGTTCGGGATACGCCTCGATCATCAGGCGATGTCGACATCCGCCCGGTGCGAATTCGTCGTGATAGCGGCAGACCAATGCGGCGACCGCGCCAGTCAGTTCACGATGGCCACGCCCATGCCACGGCCGGCACCGGTCACGAACCAGACCTTCTTGTCAGTCATAGTATTTCCGATCTTCGCAGCGACCCGCTTGGCGGCGGCCTATTTCTTCATGCCGGGTATGTTCCAACCGCACGCTTGCAAAACAGAATGTAGGAGAATGCCAAGGCCGCGCCGAACCCCACGGGCCATAAGTACTTGTCGGGCCCGTCACCCATCGCCAGATGGGCGATCACGGCAGAAACCAGAACGATGGCGAATCCCGCATAAGCCCATTCCTTGAGCCTCGATGGAACAGGGAGCAGCAACGCGAGCACACCCAACACCTTGGCAATGCAAAGCTCAAGACGGAAATGATAGGCGGGGAAGCCAAGACGACTGATTTCCTGCGCCACCACAGGGATGCTCCACTGGGCGTAGGCAGTAAACAGCATCATCACCGAAAAGACCCCTGTGACCAACCAATACGTCTGACGCGGGATTCTGCTATCGCTATTCATGACGAAGCCTCCTCAAACGAAGCGAAGCCACTTTGTCCCTGGCTTGGTGGCAGCTTAAGGCACTTGGGAACAGGGGTCGAACCAGGTCAGCATTGATCCAAGGTTCCATGTGTGCCTTGTGTCCCTGAGAATCTTAAGGCCGAACGTTCCCTCGCGCAAATTCTTTCATGATCCCTGGCGGCGCTACGGGATCCAGCCGGGCAGTTGACTCGCCTGCTTCACCCATCCGACCAATCGAGCTTTGTCGAGTTGATCATCTTCATGGATGTCGAGGTAGCGCACTTCCTTGTGCTTGGACTTGCCGGGCGGAACAGGACGCAGCGACGTGCCGCGGAAGAAAGCCACTTTGATGTACTTCGCGAAGCAATGAAAGCTTAGGAACCATCCCTGGCCCTCGATGCCATAAAAGGGCGAGTTCCATTTGACGGCCTTGCGTACGCCGGGGACGGTGCGCACGATGATCGCGTCGAGGCGTCGTCCGACGTTGCTTTTCCAACCCGGCATGGCCGCGATGTACGCCTGCACCGGGGCGTCGCCGTCGGCTTTCGCGATCTGTGGATTGCCGCCCGAGAGCAGGACGACCTTATCGCCTTTTCGCACCTTGATCGGCTTGGCTTTACTCGCACCTGGCAAGTGAGTCTCCCATGCGACACCAGACACCCTCAACATTTGCTACTGCACCTGACTTAGCGCAGTCATGGCTGCCAGCGAGTCCATATAGTCCCGCCATTGCACGATCTTTCGGCCCTCGATGGTAACGACCGAGATGAACCGGTTGTCGTATGAGGAGCCGGTCGCGACAATTTTACCATGGACATCGTATTCGATGATGACAACGCGAGGATCCTGCGATCGGTGCACGACAAGCTCGTCAGCGCCGTGGAGGACGATGTTGTTGCCGTAGCCCGCATAGAGTGCCATCAGGGCGTCACGACCACGAACTGTCTCGGGCCATCCGGGGAAATGATATCGAAATTCAAACTCCGCGTCGTCGGCGATGGTGTCGAAATAGTGGTCGCCGTCGACCAGGCCGACCAAACCCTGCTGGACGATGTCGAAGAACCGGTCGAGCGCCGTGAATGCCGCGTACTTGAGATCGGTCACGATTTGCGGATAGGTCTAACGAGACAGAGCTCAGCTACCGCTGGCGGGAGCAAGCGTGGATTGAAATGGGCGTGTTTTCATAAACAGAAGGGAGATCGTACGCCCGGGCAGCGGTTAGCTGGAGCGATTGGTTAGATGAGCATACGCGTTCGTTTGCCTCAGGAGCGAATAACTCGCCGCTGCTGTCAATAACCAGATGAACAAGATGATCATATCCGCAGCTAAACGGTTGTTGCTGAAATTCATCTCGGAGACCACGTTCCCGTAAAAGGTATTCACGCAGCCGTGGGCGAGTACCGCTGGCCATAAGCTACGCGAATACAATGTGAGCCACGCCAAAAAAAAGGAGCTAAACACAGTTGTTAAAGGAAACAAAACAAGTGCGCCCAGAACAGGATGATCCGGATAATTATAGCCGCTGAGGATAAGCGGGAAGTGCCAGAAGCCCCAGAGCAATCCCAGAAGCGTTATGCCAGGAACGAGGCCATAATAGCTGACGAGTCTGCGTTGGAGAAATCCTCGCCAGCCCAACTCTTCTCCAAAAGCAGGTATCCCGTTGACCACTGAAAACACGACAGCAGTGATAAGATAATCCTGATTCTCTATGTCGCTCCGGCGGTTAACTCTTTGCAGGTTACGGCTTTGGTGTCGAGTGCTGCGACGATAAGGCGGTCGAAGAGACTGGCTTCGATCCATCGGCGATTGGCCCGATAGGTGAACTCCGCCAGGTA
>JACQFE010000014.1 GCA_016200265.1 Planctomycetota bacterium
TACCTGGCGGAGTTCACCTATCGGGCCAATCGCCGATGGATCGAAGCCAGTCTCTTCGACCGCCTTATCGTCGCAGCACTCGACACCAAAGCCGTAACCTGCAAAGAGTTAACCGCCGGAGCGACATAGAGAATCAGGAAAAAGAATAACCGCAGATTGCGCAGATTTCCGCAGATTTGTTGCACGTGACACATCCATTCACTTGGCAGCGGGCTGCAGACAGCGAACTTCCAGAATAACTTCCATTGCGTTTGGTGAAATTCTTAATTTCGTCGAGCGCTGCCGCGCGGGCATGTTCAGTGACGCTTTCAGATGGGTTCGTTTGGAAAAGTATTTTTTCGCGAGTGTCACAGCGCGGCACTTCCGCGAAGACTGAAGATTGAAGTGAAAAGACTGAAAAACAAGGGCAAAAGGCAACACGACGATTGCGGAATTTGGATTTCGGAATACGGAAAGAAGATCGAATGGCGATGCGAGATGTGTGAAGCGTTGGAACGGGCGAAATGTGCGAAACGGGTGTTGCTGGGCAGGGCATGGGTTGGAAGCGGCGGCTTCATGTTTGGCGTCTCGTGAGGGAATAACTTCAGGGGTGATCGACGAATTTCGGAAATTGAGCAAGCGGGCGGCGGAGCGAAAGAGGTGTGCGGGATGGACGCCCACAGAAAGGTGCATCAAGAAACGATGCACCCTACGCGGCTACGCGGCAGGTATTGCATTCGCAGCCAAAGAGAATTCGTAGCGGAATTGTGCAGGAATCCCAAGCGAATTTGTGCGACGACGGCCTAGACAATCATGATCCTACCGAGCATCGCGGTCAGGACATTTAGCGATATGCGCTTGGTCTCGCGAATCGAATCTTCGCGATTACCAACAGCGCCAAGCTCAGGATCGTCGCGCCCCAGGTTGAAACCGTCGGGATTGGTACAAACACTTGCGTGCAATTGGCGTCCTCGCAGCTTGCGCCGAGACTCCATTGGCAACGTGCGCATGTGCATTCACCGGCCAGTGTCGATGACGCGCACAATCCAGTCGATTGGTCGCAGCAAGCCCCGCAGATATTCTCGTGAACGCAGCCGGAGGTCTGGTTGCACGAATCATCGGTGCAATCGTCGCCATCATTACAATTCAGCGGCGGACCTCCCACGCACGAACCACTGTTGCAAGTATCGGTGGTTGTGCAGGCGTTGCCATCGTCGCAGGAGTTAGAATTGTTCGCATGAACGCAGCCGGACGCCGGATCGCAGGAATCATCTGTACAGAAGTTGCCATCATCGCAATTCAGTGGCGCACTTGGGACGCAATGACCGTCAGAGCATATGTCATTGATCGTGCATGCCGAACCATCGTCGCACGGAATCGAGTTGTTGACATGTATGCAATCTGCGATCAAATCACACGAGTCGTCCGTGCAGACGTTTCCGTCGTCGCATCGTGTATCACTCGGAATGTGATCACAGGATTGAGTCTCTTGGTTGTAAGTGTCGACCGTACAGGAGACTCCATCGTCGCAACTCGGCGGTGGTGCATCAATGGCGGTCAAGACCAAGTCCGATCCAGCGATATAAAGTACGTCCTCACTCCACGCCATTGGACCGGCCTTTGGATATGACCAGACTTGCTGATGGCTATTCAAATCGACCGCATAGGTGGAATCTTGCGTACGAACAAACGCGTGGTTCCGTGTAACGAGGATTTCTCCTTGCAGCGCTGAATTGGCCGACCACGACCAAAGAAGCGATCCAGTCGCCTGATCACGCGCCGTCAACGCCCCTGAATTGATCGCAAATACAACGCCGTTGGCAACGGAAACCTGTCCCGTGAAGTTTTCCGAGAGTTCGTATCGAATTTGTTGGTTGGCCAGGTCGAAACTGAGCAAGCGGCCTCCTTCAATCACAAGTAGATCATTCTGACCTCCAAGAACCGGAGCCAATTTCATGCCCGGAGGGTGCCAAAAGAAGTTGGGATCGAATATGTATCCGGATTGCGTTCCAAAGGTGCGATCCACAATCCAAACTCCCGGATTGAAATTGCCCGTGGGCGTGCCTCCCAAGTAGGCGTAGGCGTATTGGGCGTCAACGGCGGGAGTCCATTCGTGCCATTGGTTCAAGGAAATGAACCAATTCTGCGAGCCGGAGATCCCATCAAAGGCATACATGCCTCCATAGGTTCCGCCATCTATGTAGACCGTTCCATCTACGATGGTAGGGGCATAATATCTCTCACCCTGTGCGCCGAACTCAGATTCAAACTGTAAATCTCCGTTGTTTGCATAGAATGCTCGAAGATACGCGCGACCATTATTTTCCTGGGCCCGGCCTATCTGGATATAGACGTTTCCATTTGAATATGCAGGAGGGTTCACAGAACTAACAAAACCAAAGTCTTTCGTCCAAAGGGTTGATCCATCTGCCGCGCTCAATGCCAGCAGTGAAATTACGTCGTAGAAGATACTGTGAGTCGAGACGAAAACCTTGCCGTCTCCAGCCGCGACAGGATTCAAAACACTCAGACCATCTTGATTCAAATTAATGAGCTTTTCCCAGCGCAGGGCGAATCGACTTGCGTCGAGCGTCACAGGAACGTATCCCGTGTGAGCCGGGTTCGCCTGGTAAGTCGGCCAATTGGGGGCTGCGGTCACTGCACTGCAAAAGCACATACAAGCGATGATTTGTAGACTCACGAAGCGCTGGGTTGAGTTCATGTCTCTCTCCCCTACTTCAACACAACTTGGTTAGCAATACACGACAGACGTTTTCGTTGTTGCTAGATCATATCAGAATTGCGTCGGGGATGGAATGCCTTTCATGCTGATTTAACAAGATCGAGCCAAGATTCGCGCCGCCCTCACCCCTGCCCCTCTCCCTGCGAGGGAGAGGGGTTTGTGTTTTTGGTTGACGCGTACCCCCCGTTGAAACGGGGGGCTAATTTCGTGCGTCCCTGCGGGACGCTACGCGCCCTTGCCGTGGCACTGTTTGAACTTCTTGCCGCTGCCGCACGGGCACGGATCATTTCGACCCACGCGAGGTTGTTCGCGGCGGATCGTTTCCACCTTGGCCTCGACATTCTGAGCACGCATGGCCGCCTGTTGATCGGGAGTGGCCTGGGCAAATCCTGTGCCCGTCGAATCCGCATGACGGAAGGTCATGGATCGTGGCGCCGATGCGGCGCCCGCACGCGGAGTACGGCCATCGCCTTCGGCTCCCGGTTCATTCTCGCGAATCTTGAAGACAATATCCGTCACTCGCGCCGCTATGCGCGACCACATCTGCGTGAACAGATCGCGGCCTTCAATGGCGAACTGACTCTGCGGGTGCGTCTGATCGCCGCCCATTGCACGTTGCATGATCGCCGTCTTGAGGTGGTCCATCTCCAAAAGGTGATCTTTCCACGCCTGATCATAAATGCGAAGCAGCACGAACTGCTCAAGTCGTGTCAGCTCCCAGCGAAGCATCTCATGGCCAATTACGTGAATCGCTGTTCGACAGTCGCCCTTTCCTTCCTCACGATCGAAGAGCCTTTGATTCCACGCCCGACCCATTCGCTGCTTGGCCCATTCGATAGCGGCGTCTCGCTCATTCCCCGCAATTGCCGCGTCAATTTCCTTATCCAGCCGTCCATCGAGAAATTCGCGGGCAAGATCGAGCAGCTTCGATTTGATTTCATCGATGGTCTTGCCCTGCACATCCGCCGGCGTCCAGCCGAGGTTGTATTTCGCGTTGACCCACATCGCGATATTGTCGGCGGCCGTCGCGTTGTCCGTGCCCACGCCCGCAAGCGATCGCTCGAGACAAGTCTCAACCGGGTATGCGATTTCTCGCTGGTGATAGGCCTCGTGCACGTGACGGTCGAAGAGCGCGGCGATGTCATCCTTCGATTTTTCGAGGAGGTCATCCATCGTCACGGGAATGTTGAATTTCGTTTTCGCCCAGTCTGCCAAGGCCCGCAACGGAAATTGCGGATCGAGATAAATGGAAATCCCCGAAAGATCGACGGAGTCATAGTGTGCGTCTGCGGTCTCAAAGAGCGCTTGCTCAATATCTCGCGGCTCCATCTTGCGAAGTTGATTTTGCGAAACATTGAAATCGAAAAGCCGCTTGGCCCATTGCGACAATCCGCTCAAATCCCACTGTGCCGGCGGCTCCTCCGGATCGATGTATTCGCCGATCGAGGTGCGGATCATGTCGTGGCCTTCGTCCTTGGCCTTCTCACGAATGGTCGCGATGGCCGCATCCAGCTCGCCGACCATCACGCTGTCTTCATCAATGGTGAGATCGAGCTGCGATCGGCACCATTCCACGATGCACTGCTTGTTGTAGTCGCCGGAAAGATATTGCTTGAGCGTCGATTGAATCGTGTTCTCGATGACCGCGAAAATGAGCTGCGGCAGGTCACGCTCCTCGAGAATCTGTTGGCGAGCGGTGTAAAACTCTTTGCGCTGATAGTCCATCGGCTCGTCCCATTCGAGCAAATGCTTCCGCCGCGAAAAGTTGGATTCTTCTACTTTCCGTTGCGCCCGTTCAATGCCCTTGCTGAGCCGTTTGTCTTCCAGCGAAGTGCCTTCAGTGAACCCCAGCCGCTCCATCATCTTCAGCATCCAATCGGACATGAAGAGCTTGAGCAGATCGTCTTGAAGTGAAAGGAAAAACCTCGATGAGCCGGGATCGCCCTGGCGACCGGCGCGTCCGCGCAACTGATTGTCGATGCGCCGCGCTTCGTGCCGCTCGGTGCCAACGATGTGCAATCCGCACGGCACGTTCGTCGGACAAACCTGCCGACCCAGCGCCGGAAATCGCGGATCGAGCTTGGGCTTGTAGCAATGTGCGCAGTTCGTGGCCGGATCATATTCCTCACAGTGAATGCAGCACTTCGTCACGCCTGGCGGAAAGAGCACGCTTAGTGAAACGCCCGCAGGTTGTATTTCCGGCACTTTGCACGTCGGATACACAACGCCCTGGCCGAGCTTGATGTCCGTGCCGCGACCGGCCATGTTCGTGGCGATGGTGACATGCCCGCGCGGACGCTTGTCGCCGCCGAACGTGGGTACGGAACAGAAACCCGCTTTCGCGACGATGTCTGCTTCACGCGCGTGATTCTTGGCGTTCAAGACTTCATGGTCGATCCCATATCGCGCGGTAAGCAATTTCGAGAGTTTTTCGGAGTTTTCGACGCTCGTCGTGCCCACCAGCACCGGACGGCCGTGCACCAAATCGCCCATCAGCTCGTCGTAGGTTTCGAGCATGAAGGTAATCACCTTCTTGTCACCAAACTCGGCGCTGTTGAAGCGCTTCATCGACTCGTCCAGCTTGCTCACATCCTTGTTCTGCTGAACGAGAATCGGCCGAAGCTTGTTGAACACGTCGGCCAACAGGAATGGGTCCGCTGGACGACCGCGCAGGTGAACCTCGAAAATCTCATCGACGATCGCGCCGTATTTCCCATCCACGTCACGATACATCTTGTCATTGGGGTCGAGTCGATTCACGGGACGGTTGGTGGGAATCTCCACGACATCGAGACGATAAATCTTGTCGAATTCATTGGCCTCGGTCAGGGCCGTTCCGGTCATGCCCGCCTTGATGCGATACAGCTTCACGAAATTCTGAATCGTGATCGTCGCCAGCGTCTGCGTTTCTTCCTTGACGCGAACGGTCTCCTTCGCTTCGACGGCCTGGTGCAAGCCGTCCGACCACTGCCGACCGTGCATCAATCGCCCGGTGAACGGATCGACGATGATGATCTGCCCTTCCTGTACGACGTAGTCTTTATCTCGCTGATAGGTCTTGTGGGCGCGAAGAGCGTTTTCAATCAGGTGCGGCCATTCCATGTTGGCGCCGCTGTACAGGCTGCCCACATCGAGCAATTCCTGGGCAATTGTGACGCCCTCGTGCGTGATGCCGACCTGCTTACGCTCAAGCTGCACGATGAAAAAACGGCGGTATTGCTCGCTCGTGGGGAGTTTGAGAACGTCATTCTCATAAATCTGAATGGCCTCGACCTGGTCGTCGGTCAAGAAATCCGGGCCGAGGGTGGGCATATCGACTTCCGATTCAGCGTCGGCATCCGTTTGCTTGCCGTCGCCCTCAGCCGCAGCTTCTTTTGGATTTGGCGTTTTCTTGGCCCCCTTGCTCTTTTTTTCCTTGTAGCCAAGGATCGACATCGCATCGCCGAGCTTGGGAATGTTCCTCACGTCTCCGTCGAATTTCGCGACCGTCGCCGCAACCTTGCGGTCCCATGTGTTTTGCCGCCGCACCAACTCCTCAGCGACCTTGTTCGCTCGCGGATAACGGGTCACGTCATCGAACGCCGGACCGGAAATGATGAGCGGCGTTCGCGCTTCATCGATGAGGATCGAGTCCACTTCGTCCACGATGACGAAATCGAGCGATCCCTGCACCTGCTCATCGAGTTGCGTCTTCATGTTGTCGCGGAGGTAATCGAACCCGAATTCGCTGTTCGTGCCGTAGGTGATGTTGCAGCCATAAGCCCTTTGCCGAATGCCCTCGCGACCGCCGGGGTCCTGCTGGGCCTGAATGTATCCGACCGTGACTCCGAGCAATTCGAAAATCGGCTGGGCGAACTCCGCGTCACGCTTCACGAGATAATCGTTGACCGTGATGATGTGGACCTTGCGGCCCGCAAGGACGTTCAAGTAAGCGGCCAAGTGACAGACAATCGTCTTGCCCTCGCCGGTCTTCATTTCCGCGATTTTGCCCTCGAACAACACGCGACCGCCGATGAGCTGGCAATCAAAGTGACGATGATTTTGGCCGCGTCGGGAGGCCTCACGAAGCAGAGCAAATGCTTCCGAGCTGATCCCGCTTTCGTCAAGAGCGTCGATGAACTTTGCATTGCGCTTGCGATATTCGCTCTTGTAGAACTCCTCCAGCCGCTTCGCGGGCGTGACCGTCGCCCACCATTGCTCGGTTTGCTCGAGGAGAGGTTGAATACGTTCTCGCAGCAGATCGCCCCGCGCTCGCAAATCCGCGCTCAACTCGATGCGAATGCTGCGCCGACGCGCGTCCTGCTCTTCGACCGGCACTTCATCAATGCGCTCTTCCACCAGCCGCCGGCCGAATCGCTCATCGAAATCCGCGCGAAGCGCCGGCTCATGAGCACTGATTTGCGGCACCCGCTTGCGATATTGCTTAAGGAGACGCTCGTTGCGCGATCCGAAAATCCGTCGCGGAAGTTTCATGACCTCGCGCTTGACCGCTGAGGCTACTTCTGAAATTGGCATTTTATTCCTCGCTGTCCAGCGGCGGACTCAGTCATGTCCATTGACGCCGCGTTGGATCGTGTTCGAATATCAGCAACTCTTCGGCATGCCGAAAGAGTTCGCGGATTCAGTTTTCAGTGATCAGAATTCAGATTTCAATTCTCAAATCTGAAATCTCGAATTTCAGATTTCAAATCTCAAATTTCAAATCGATCGGATGACTAAGAATGAAAGAAAACCGGGAGAAGTGCTGAGAGTGATTTACGGCCCGTGCAGCCCGCCGACGAGAGAAACGCGAATCCGAGCCTGAATTCGTGGAGCGACTTCGCACGCCACCATCGCCAACGGAAAAATGCTGAATGACGCGACCGCCGCGGCGGGGCAGGTCACGCTGGCGTCAACCGTGCAGTCGGAGACTGCCGGCATCTGCGTCGCAATGATCGCACCGATAGTTGGCCTCACGCGGCAATGCGCCGCCCGAGCGTGAACAGGCCCGGTCAAAAGTGCCAATGCACACGTCACCACCACAATGCCGGATCGCTTCACTCCCAGCTTGGCGGTAGGAAACTCACATCGATTGGAAACTTCGGCCATCGTCTGAATTATACGCGCATCCTCGACTCCGCCAAATTGCGCCTTTTTCAGTGCTGGTAAGCATTCGGTACTGTGAAAGATTCGGAGTCACGGGCGGCTTGAGGTACTCGGTCGAGCGCGGATCAGAATCGCGAGTGAATACGAGCGGCTGGAGTTCCGAAATGCGCCGCACGCCGACGCTTGGTCGCTCCATTCTGTCGCGGTTCTGATTGGCGGCTTGTCCGCCTCCGTCCGCACTGGCAGCAAGCTGCCAGTGCCTGCACGGGGGCAAGCCGCCCTTGGCACCCAATTCACACCAGCGCCCCTTTTTCGATATGCAATCCCAAAACCAGCGAGCCGCAAACTTCAGTTCGCACGGACTCGCACACTCTTGGTGAAACATCCAATTCTAATCGATCAGGATTGCCATGACCCCCACGATGCTGACGATCCCGAGAATGATGGCCTGAAGCGCCAACCCTCGCTCCGGTTGCGGCAGCACGACGCATGCCCAGCGTGGAACCAGCATCGCTCGATACACATTCAATCCAAGAAACGCGGCGCTGATACCAAGTGTGGCCGCAGCGAGCGCTACAATTGAACCCATCCACGAATTGCGAAGCAGGAAACTCAATCCGGCAACCGCAAGGCCAATTCCTCCGAGATTTCGTCCCATACGCGCCGATTCATTCGCAGTGACCAGTTCTTGTCTCAACTCTTTGGCCTGTCGAAGTCGCTCCCGCCATTGAGTCTTGTCGAAAATCGTTCCGCATTCCGGACAACGATTCGACGGCAGTCCCGTCATGTTGTAGCCGCACTCGCCACAAAATGGCGGAATCTCCGGCAGCGAAGGCGACGCGTGAGGCGCGATCAAATGAGACAGGTCCACCCAATCAGTATAATTCCAGTGCGATGAATTCAGAATTTCATCGAAAGAGCCTTTCACGAGCTGGATAGTGACAAGAGGCCGCGATTTTGCTGGCATTGCGCAAGATTTGGCAGTACATTTATTGTCAATTCCAGAGAGGCCGGTCGGTACGACTTCCGGTTGATATTGATAATATGCTAGTGGCACCAACATTCCCCGCGACTGGAGATCGCACATGAAATCACTCACAAGCCTGGCGAGAGTTGTCGCGCTCTTTTCGGCAATCCCCGTATTTGCCGTGCCGCCGACGCCGCAGCCCGATCCAAGCGGGATCAACAAGAATCGCTACATCTCCATGTCCATTCCGGACACGGGCGGGAACCCGGTGGCGATTCGCGTGACGCTGACCTCGCTGATGCACCCGAACCCGCCGGATATTGAATGCTGTACCCCCGACTTCTCCGCGTTTGAAGGCCAATATCGGTGGGTCGGTCCGTCACTAGCGTACACGGAAAATGATAACGATCCCACAACGTTTGAAGCTGCGCAGTTGCAGTGCACTCCCTATTACGCTGACTTTGCCGCCGTCGGCTTGATTCATGTTTACGGGGACGCCGTGGTGCCCAGTTCGGTTTATGACGTAGTTGTTTTCGACGGCACGTGTAACGGCAACGAAGCGACGTGCACGGAGTTCTCATCCTCATTGCAGATCAAGGCGGCGCGCTGGGGCGACACCATGCCACCCTTCCAGATTGAGGGCGGGCCCCTCAATCAACCGAGTGCGTCTGATTATGTCACCGTGATCGACAAAGTGGCTCGAATCAACACGGCGTCCAAAGTGCTAATGCAATTGCAACCTAACATACCTGATCCGTCGCGAACAACCAATGTCTTGGATACGACGGACGACGTTTCGTCATTTCACAAATTTGCCTACCCATATGCGGGTCCGACGAGCTGCGATGCACTTCGACCCGATCAATTGATGCAGGTTCCCTCTTCGAATCGCGGGAATGAACCTGCGGCCTTGCGTGATTCGCCGACAGCGAAGATTTACATTACGCCTGTTCCGTCACAAGGTACGGGATCGTACCCGGCTGGCACAACCATTTCAGGACAGGAGATTCATGCCAAATCTGGCGGATTCCGTGCATTTTTCAACATCCAGATTTCGGATTGGTCCCCCGGACAGACGGGCAACAACCTTCTGCAATCGTATGAAGTGCAAGCTGCCTCAGCCGGATTTCTTTCCGCTAACGCGAATCCCGCCGGCGTGGGCGGCGATCTAACACAAGCTGACATCCCATGTGGTCAGAAGACTTGCGGCAATGGATTGAATGTCGGGCAGGTTTGTACGTCTCCTGTGCAATGTCCCAGGGCGTGCCAAGGCGGTTCAAACAGTGGTAACGCATGCAGCACCGGCTCGAATTGCCCAGGCGGTACGTGTCCAAACGCGCAATGTTTGGATCCCTGTCCAACGATCGTAGGCGAACCGGGATCGTCATGTGGAACATTTGTTCCCGGCAAATGCAGTGGCACCTTCATCAATACAAGCCGACCGGACTATGTTTATTCGGTAAATGGGGGAGTCGGATTTTATCCATATGCGACCCCGCTGAGTCCCTTCGGGCCGATTGTGGCGACTGCCGGCGACCCCGCCGGATTCCAAGTATTTGACGCTGGACAGAAATACTACGCCGGAACATTTGTCTTGGACATTCCATCGAGCGCACTCGGCCGGTACACGATCGACGTTCGGCCACTAGAGACGATTGTTGCATATTGGTTGTCTTCTGACGCTGACGAGCGTATCCCTCTTGAGATGGCCGTTCAGTCGTTTCCCGCTGTGGTGGACATCGGCGGCGTGGCGGGCGACAAGAATCGCTATCTCTCGATCGGCGCGCCGGATCGCGGTGAGGCCTATGCCATTCGCGTGAAGCTCACCTCGCTGATGCACCCCAATCCGCCGAACCTGCCGCAGTATCCCCCGCCGGATTTCAGCGCATATGAAGGTCAATATCGCTGGGCGGGG
Source organism: Planctomycetota bacterium (assembly GCA_016200265.1). Lineage (GTDB taxonomy): Bacteria > Planctomycetota > Phycisphaerae > UBA1845 > UBA1845 > JACQFE01. The sequence continues at coordinate 10,690 of JACQFE010000014.1, forward strand.
CCAATCAGCACTTATTGCGAGACCTTTCATTTCCCGCCTCCCTGTCCTGGAAATGATAGCCAATACATGGTTGCAAACACCCAATGCTCGCCCTTGTATTCAGACTGGCACGCGGATTCATCGGGTGGCGTGCTGCACATCACCGGGGCCGACATCATTCCCAGTTCGATCTACGAAGTGGACTTGGTTCCGCTGAGTTGCCAGGGAAATGAAAGCTCTTGCGCGGATGTCGTATCGTATGTTACCCTGCGGACGGCACGTTTGGGCGACACGGCTCCGCCCTTCCAGCAACCATCTCCGGCTTCGCTGAGTCAACCGGACATTTCCGATGTCGCCGCCGAAGTGGACAAGTTCAAGACAATTTTGGGCCTGGGCGAACTCACGGCGTTCGTCGATGTGCATCCTCGCATTCCGACAGGAGTAGTAAACATCTCGGACGTGAGCACGTGCATCGATGCCTTCAAAAATCTGCCTTATGTGCTTGGTACGCCGACGGATTGCCCGTGAATATCGATTTCTTTAGGCCTGTATTCAACGCATTGGTTTGTTGTTCTTGCCGTCCGCATGCCGCGGATCGAGCGCTTCAGGATGATTGCGAAAGCCCGTGATCTGCGGTACGTCTTCGGGCTTCTCATTCGGATGGACGGCGAAGACTTCGACACGGACGATCTCCTCAAAGGGCACCGAGACCACGAACGCGCCGACCTTGTATTGCTCATCCACCGGCATGCACTCAAAGACTAGGTGGGCCTTGCTGCCTACGTCCGCGATTTCCTTGATCTCGTAGCTAAAACCGTCCCGAAGATAAATCAGCGTGCGGACGTGCAGGTCGTCGCCGAATTTCTGAAACTCGGCGTCCTCGCTCCGATGATCGGGATCGATATTGGGGAAGTGAGCGACCGCGCAGCGCCAACGGGCCTCGCCTTGCTGTTCCGAATACGCCGGACCGTGAAACCAGTCGTGATTGAACATTATCGGCTCGACCTTCCAATGATGCCCGGTCGCCGGCTAAGAACGGCCTTATCCAGCGTACAATTCGAGTGTCCTCAATTCCCGCTTCCAAGCGGCGATCGAGTTCCTATGACACGGATTGTATCGGTTGCAGCGCGGGATACCATGCGGTCGTGTCATCGCGGGAAAATGCAATTCTCGTCAAGCAAATCGCGACAACGATCGGGTTCCATCGTTGCGGCATTGCCGCGGCGGCTCCTATCGGACGGGCCGAATTTATGCGCCGCTGGCTGCAAGAGGGTAACGCTGGCTCCATGGATTACCTGAACAAGCACGCATCCAAGCGGCTCGATCCGCGCGAGCTGCTGCCCGGCGCGCGAAGCATTATCGTGACGGTGTTGTCTTATAACCAGCGGCCGATTGATCCATCGCAACAGACGGGCGAGAACTCGCGCGATCTGCAAGGTCGAGTGGCCATGTACGCCTGGGGCGAGGATTACCATGAAGTAATTCGCATCAAGCTAGAGTCGATGCTCAACGCAATGCGAGCTGAAATCACTGCGTCTTTCGATGCGAAAATCTGCGTGGATACGGCCCCGATCATCGAACGCGAATGGGCCGCCGCCGCTGGAGTCGGATGGATCGGAAAAAATACGCTAGTCCTCAATGAGACCCTGGGGAGTTTCACCTTCCTCGGGTTGATCGTCACGACGCTTGATTTGCAGCCGGATGCGCCCGTCGCGGACCACTGCGGCAGTTGCACCGCCTGTCTCGACGCCTGCCCGACAAATTCGTTTCCGAATCCTTATCAGATGGACGCCTCGCGATGCATCAGTTACCTCACGATCGAACATCGCGGCGACATTTCAAAACCGTTTCAGGAAATGATGGGCGATTGGATCTTTGGCTGCGATGTCTGCCAGGACGTGTGTCCGTTTAACCGCAAAGCTCCAGCGACTGATGAAATCCGCTTCCATGCGCCTACGGAGTCCGCCACGACAATCTCGCTTAATGAGCTTTTGTCCTGGAGTGAGAATGACTACTTCGCACAAACGCGCGGCAGCGCCATGAATCGCGCCAAACTGCAAATGTTCCACCGCAACGCACGAATCGCATTGGAAAATGCGAAGCACCCACCATGAAGACATCGAGACGATAAAGAGCATCGCAGTTTTGATGACGGCCATCACCGAACGATACCGCCGTCATTCTGAGTCCCGGTAATCCGGGACGAAGAATCTCGTCGCGAGATGCTTCGCGTTGCTCAGCATGACGACCAATGAATTCAATTTCTATTGGGCGCTGACCGAATTCAGCGTTCGCAATTTCGCGCCGATCTCAGGAAGTATTTGCACGACGTGATCCAATTCCTCGCGAGTCGTGAACTTCGACAAGCTGAACCGAACGGCCGAATGTGAGATGGCATCTTCGAGTCCCATCGCAAGCAAAACGTGCGATGGTTCCAGCGAGCCACTGCTGCACGCCGCGCCGCTCGACGCGCAAATCCCGGCCTCACTGAGCAAGATCAGAATCGTCTCCGACAATAGTCCCTCGAATGAAATGTTGGACGTGTTGGAAATCCGCGGCGCCTCCGCTCCGTTGACTCTCGCATAGGGCACGGCAGCGAGCACTCCGCGCTCAAATTCACCGCGCAGCGCGCCGACCTCCCGGGCCACTTTGTCGCATTCGCGCATGGCGATTTCCGCCGCGACTCCCATGCCGATGATGCCCTCGACATTTTCCGTGCCACCGCGCAATTCGCGCTCCTGCTTTCCACCCATGATCAGCGGTGATAGATGCGTTCGCTTTCGCACATAAAGCGACCCAACGCCTTTCGGTCCATGAAACTTGTGCCCCGCAATGCTCACAAGCTGTACCGGCCAGGAGCGCACGTCGATTGGCATCTTTCCCGCACTCTGCACCGCATCCACGTGGATCGGCACGCCGCGCTCCTCAGCAACCGCCGCCATACGCGGAACATCAAAAAGAACTCCGGTTTCATTGTTTGCATGCAAAAATGAAACCAGCGCTGTGTCAGCAGTAATCGCGTCGTTCCACTCCGCTTCATTGATTCGGCCTTCTCGATCCACGCCAACGCGCTGCACTTCGTATCCTTCTCGCTCCAATTCCTCAGCCACTCGCAACGTCGCAGGATGTTCAACCGCCGTAGTGACAAACCGCCGCCGCCGCGGATGGAGTCGCAGGCCGCCCCGGATCGCAAGATTGATGTTTTCCGTGCCGCCGCTCGTGAAAATCATTTCCTTCGGATCAGCTGCGAGCAGCGATGCAACCTGCGACCGGGCACATTCCAGCTTGTGCCGCACCGTTTGGCCAAACTGATGAAGACTGGAGGGATTCGCGTACAATTCCGCAAGGCACGCGCGCATGGCCTCAATCACTTCCGGCAGCGGCTGCGTAGTCGCGTTGTTGTCCAGATAGATCATTTCAGTGTGCGGCGATAAAGGGCTCGCCACTCTGCTCCGTCAAGTTGCTCCGGACGTCGATTGCAATCGAATTCCTCGCAAATCCGTTCTCGTATCACATCTTCGAGAACGTAACCGAGCGCCGACCGCAACGTCTTCCGCCGATGCTCGAACACACCGCGCACGAACGCCATGAATGAGTGCAACTCCTTGGCGCTCTCGAACGGAGATTCATGCACATCCATTCGCATCATCACCGAATCCACGGCCGGTCGAGGCCAGAAACATTGCGGCCCAAGCCGCGCCACCGTCTCGATCGTGCATAATGCCTGCGTCAGGATGCTGAGCGGTCCATACGCCTTGCAATCCGGCGGCGACGCAATCCGCTCGCCAACCTCCGCCTGTACCGTGAAACACATCCGCCGGACCATCGGATAATCCGCCAGCAGATTCATCAACAGCGGCGTGGCCACATTATACGGCAGATTCGCAACGAGTTTGACGGCTCGTCCGTTTTCGTTGGCGGCGTTTCTCAAGGCTGAGGACACTTTGCGGTTGATTTCGTGCTTGCTTGTGAGCACGTCACCTTCGATCAGAAGCAATCGATCGTCATCTGGAAAACGGTTGCAGAGCATTGCGAAAAGATCGCGGTCGATTTCAACCGCGATGACCAGCCCGGCATGTCGAACCAATAGGTCTGTCAGACCGCCCGTTCCCGCCCCTACTTCCAGCACCACATCAGTCGATCCGATCTCCGCGACCTCAACCAGCCGACGCATCATGTTGCCGTCGATCAGGAAATGCTGTCCGAATCGCTTCCTAGGCCTTTGCCCCACGGTATCGAGCAACGCCTCAATTTCCCGCTTGGTCTGGACGTGTTCGACAGAATCGGTCACGCACAAAGTGGAAAGGCAAGGAGGCAAAAAGGCAAATATTCGATCATTGACTTCAGTAAAAAAGACCGCGCCGTATGCGCTCGGAGGGAGGACGCATACGGCGCGCTGTGGTCGTCCATGTCAAGAGCGGGTGTGCCATGACACGGAAAGGGGGAGACCAATGAAACACGTTTCGTTCTCGGCGGCGGGATGCAACACGTCGCGTTACGGCATCCAAGCGCTGGCGCGGGGGCTCAGGCTGCGTCGTCGGGGTTCTTGTATTGCTGTTGTTGGCCTCGAGCCACTCACTTCTTTTACACGTCGAGGCTCGAAACCGATGCAAGTTAAGAGGTATGAATGATTTCCTAGCCTGCATCCGGTTTATAGGAACCAGAGACTGCGGAAGTCAAGGAAGCATTTTCCACTATTTTCGCGTCCTTTTCACTACTTTCCGCTAGTTCTTACCGAGCCACGCGTGTCAGCAAGCGGATTTGTTCTGGTCCCGCAAGCTCTCACGGACAAGCATCGATCAGGAACGGATAGGCCAGCCCCTTGAAGGCGTCCACGACGCTGGCCACGTCGGAAATGTCCACTTTGAAATTCGGCGTTTGCGGGTTCATGTCCGCAAGCCAAACCGGCGCGCCCGACGCCAAATCCTTGAATCGATCGACGACGGTCGCAACGTCGGTGATATTTGGTTGGGTAAGCGGATGGTATTCGCACGTGACTCCAGGTGGACAGTCGCCATCGTTGGTGCAGGTGACGAAGCTGCCATCATCGCAGTATTTTGTCGGGTCCTGGAACGGGACAGCCACGTCACCCCATCGCATCGTGTTGAATCGCGTCGCGGCAGATACGTCGGTGCACGTATCTTCATGCCCTTGACAACTCGCCGCCACGGCCTGCACGTCGTAGCTCGAGCTTGGAATCACCGCGCCGCCGGTGACGTGCAGCGCGCTCCCGCCAAGATTGGCTGCCCAATCGGTGTAGTATGGATCACATTGGAGTAGCGCGCATTTGAACGTAGACGGCGGAACTTCGCTGGCCTGGCAATCCATTACAGGCCCAACCCAGCGCACCTGGCCTTGGAACGCCGTGAAATCCGGCGCGGGGAACTGCGGGACGTTCGGCGGACTGGGATGCATTAGTGAAACCGTTGTGACACGAAGCGCTGAAAACCCGAGGTTTGAGGGAAGTGAGAGTTCTAGAAAACGGATCTGTGGATGCGAGTCTGGAATTCCGCGCCGCGCTGCGGATTCCGCACCGCCCTCGGCAACTCGATCCAACCCGGGCTGTCCGTAAACGTCGCGGGGACCAAGTTCCGCTGTTTGTCCGCAACAGCAAACTGCTGCCATCAAGATAAGCCCTAAAGCTGCCTTTTGAACAATTGTGCACATTGTCTGCTCCTTAAAAAGGTGCTCCCTCCTCACTTAACTAAGCATACTCCGTGCCAAGCGAGCGAAGAAACGAAAGATGGGAGAGAAAACCAGGGCAACCGCATTCTAATTCTAGTGCAACGGGGGCCTTAACTCTCAGTGCTGGCACAAGGGTCGCAGCGTGTTCGTGGAAGCTGAAAAATAAGAGCTTACGTTAGAATGCGGTTGCCCTGGCATCCTTGGTCGCGGGAAGCCGTCAAACTTGACGCCTCTAACCGCCGATGTTCTCTTATGCGCGCCGACCCCGTCCCAATTGACGGGAACGGACCGGCAAATGGCGGGCTGACGCATGGGCGCGAAGGCGTTTGGACCGCAAAGTTGGAAGAGCATTCAAGGGAGAAACATCGAATGAACAAACGACGGATAGCGTGCGGAGTCATTGGTTTCGTAGGATTGGCGTTGCTTGCCGGTTGTAACGGAGGTGGCAAGGAGGCAGCCCGAGTTTCCTTCGCCTACGTCGTCGAAAAGGAAAAAGGATTGCCGCCGGGGATGAACACGATCGCCATCGTGCCCGCGAAGGTCGGCCCGACGACCGATCCGAAGTGGTCCGAAATGTGCGTCACAGTCGTTCAATCGCTGATCAATGAATCTCGCGGAAAACTCGGGACACCCGTCACCGTCACCGAGCGCCGCGATGCAAAGGCTGTTTTTGACGAGGGCGATCTCAAGGCCGCCGGAATGGCCACCGGCAAGGGCGGCAACACGCAGCTTGTCGGCGCTGAGGGATTGCTGTTGAGCAATATCAATGTGAAAGAGGAAACACACACCGGCAAGCAGCGCACGATTTCCGGCCTCGACATCAGCGCATTCGGCGGACGTCACTATGGTGGTGGCGGTGGCGGCGTGCAAACCTCTGAAGTGGAGACGGTCACGCGAAACCTCACCGTCCAGACGGAATTCAAGCTGGTCGATGCGGCCACCGGCAAAGTGTGGGAGTATTACAGCCCGCACACTTTCCAGGCCACCGATCGCACAAAGGCCAGCCCGCTATTCGGCTCGAGCCAGACGGAAGCCGCACTGACGCCCAAAGACCGAATCATCGGCGCGCTGGTGGAACAAGGCGCTCGAGAATTCGTCAGTGTGCTGATGCCCTGTCGAGTTGAAGTGGATACCGAAGTGAGAGCGAGCAACAACGCCAGTTGTGCCGAAGGTGTGCGACAGCTTCGAGCCGAGAATTACCGTGAGGCCGTCAGCGCCTTCCAATCTGCACTCTCGGAAAATCCCAACGATCATCGCGCCGCTTTTGGCGCCGGCATCGCAAGTGAAGCTCTTGGTAACGGCGAGCAGGCCCTCAACTTCTACAAGCAGGCCTGTGCCGCCCAGAATGATCCGGAATACATGGAAGCTCGCGATCGCATGAAGGCTTATGCCGGCCGGATTCGAAAAGGATCGTAGAGAGTTGAGCGTTGCCGTGGAATGTCCGATAATCATAGATGCACTCTCCAACGTTCGGAGCGATCGCGTGTCTAGCAACTTTGGAAGCGTCATCCCGCGGACTTTCAGTCGTTTGGCTGTTTCGGTGCCAACAAATGATGGCATCACGTTCGTTGCGACGGGCTTCTGATTGAGGAGAAAATCAATGATTCGTGGTGGAGGTTTTCGGTGGTTTGCGACTGCGGCGCTGGCCGTCAACGTGGCGGCCGTGTTTGCGGGCGATCCGGCGTCGGACGCTCAGAACAAGCTTCTGGCGAAGCGTGCGGCCGAGGCCGACTGTTACCGCAAACTCGCGGAATCGGTTTATGGTCTTCAGCTCACATCGGACACGCACGTGAAGGATTTCGTCACGGAAAGCGATCAGATTCGCACCGGAGTTGATGCGTTCATCCGTGGCATTCGCCTGGGTCAGCCGCGATATTTTGAAGATGGTGTCTGTGAAATTGATGGCGAGGTCACAGTCGCCAAGCTGATCACCACGCTAAAGGAAGTTCACGCCGCTCATTACAAGGGCAACAAAGTCAAGACCACGGATATCGAGCAAATTTCCGAGCGTGTGCATACGGATGTGATCAAGGCCACCGGAAACGGCGCGCCGCGCCCGGAATTGCCGCCGAATCTGCCGACCGGCGTCGAGCAGGTGATTACGCAGCTTCCGCAAGGCTACAAGCCGCCGCCGATGACGGTTCCGGCCATTTGGAAGACGATTCCACCGAATGAGCGCCTCATGGCCGAGCGCGCCGCGGAAGTTGATGCGATGCGAAAACTGCTTGAGCAGATCCAGGGGCTCCGCCTCAACTCGGAAACTCTCGTCCGCGATTTCGTCACCGAAAGTGATGAAATCCACACGCAGGCGCAGGGCATTGTTGTCGGCGCGACAAAGGTTGGAAAATACCTGCACGACGACGAATTGATCGTCGATGTCACGATGGAAGTTCCGGTGGAACGCATCATCACGAAGATCAAGGAACTCCACGCCGAGCACTATCACGGTAACAAGGTGACCACGACCGACATCCAGAACATCAAACAGGAATTGCAAACGGATGCGGTCCGTGCGACCGGCTCCGGCGTGCCTCGCCCACAGGTTATTCAACAGGCAAGCAGCTCCGGTGTTGATTCACCGCAGTGGCTCGCGAAGTCCATCGAGGCGGTCGGCCAAGGTACCGATCCGGCAATCGATACCGCACAAGGCAAGCTCAAGGCCGGTCGAGCTGCGTACGCCGACGCGATGCGAAAACTCGCTGAGCAAGTTCAGGGACTGGAGATCAGTTCCAGCACGCACGTTAGGGATTTTATCACTCAGCATGACGAAATCCGCACACAGGTGGATTCGGTGATTGCCGGCGCAATCGCCGATGCACCGACGTTCGATGGCGGCATCGCATCTGTTCGCGTCTCATTGCCTGCGGCTGACGTGTGGTCGGTGGTGCATCAATACATGGTCGTCGTGAAGCGTCGCGGCTAATTCAGGAGGACTGCAATGAAGATTTGGATTCGAAATATCGGAATTTCGCTGGGTTGTGTCGCGGCACTTTGCGGTATCTTCGGTTGCGCCACCCACGATCACAAGTCCACAAGCACGTATGAATACAACGACGAACGGGCCGGAGATCATCGAGACCCGCCGCCGACGGCGGCGGAGCGCCAAAAGGCTGACTCCGAATGGCACATGGCCTCACCGGGTCAGATGGTCGTCGATCCCAGCAAAAAATGATGAATTAGGAGATTTCGCCCTGTCAACTTGCGAAATTTTTCCTAACTGACAATCATCGGGCGGCAGTTCGAGCAAATCGCTTGGACTTCCGCCCTTTTCCTTGGTGCATTCGCATCCCAGAGCATTTCACAATCACCTGAGCGTCACCCCTGGTGGGTGACGCGGAATGACGGCGTCGGGCACAAGGCCCGACGCTACAGTTGAGTGTTACCTGCTCCAAGGCCAATTTCATCTCGCCATGAGTGGAAAAAAATGCCCTAAAGCGATAACTTGTCGGTATGGCCAGAGCACAAGTCGTGGATGGCGATCGTCTGGAAGTGGGCGAATTCATCGAGCGGCATTGGGGCAGTCGCATCGTGATGAGCCGAGGCCGCGCATTCCACCCCGAAAAAGAAGGCGGCTTCCTCGAGCGGCGCGACGGCAAGATCGCCGGGCTGCTGACGTATCACATCGATGATCAGGGGATGGAAATCCTCACGCTCAACAGCGTGCTCGAAGGCGAAGGCATCGGCTCATCCTTGATGCTCAACGCGATCGAAAGTGCACGAAAAAACGGCTGCGATCGAATCTGGCTGACGACGACGAACGACCGTCTTCGAATTATCGATTTTTATCAACGGCTCGGTTTTCGCATGACCGCGATCAATCTCGGCGTTGTCGATGAAGCAAGAAAGGTCAAACCGCAAATCCCGCTCGTTGGCGAACGCGGCGTGCCCATCCACGACGAGATCGTCATGGAACTTCCCATCGAGCCGTATCTGGACTGATTGAAGTCAGGAGCACACCAAGAGCTCAATATTAACGAACCGCGAAGGTTTGCAGGCACGGAAAATGCTGCGGCAACATGCGGCAAATGAACTTACACTGAGCGCGTTGCTAGCACACGTAACAGTCATTTGGTGCATCGCCTTCCCATCTTGAGACAAGTGACGCGTGGCCGGACTTGCGGTGCTTTTCAACCAGGGGCCATGTTTCATTTGATGCAAGTCTCGAATCACCCCCACGTTTCGCGGTTCGAACGATTGTGAAACTGGCTGCGATGGCCTCAGCCTAATAGCAAATCCGTTGGCATTTGGAGTTCTAGACACGTCGCGATAAAGTTTCTACAGGAAGCCCGCCATCACCGGCATTGCGTCTGATTTCGACGGAAGAATTGTGAAAACTCACGGCCTATCACCTCCACGCCTCACAGACGACAAGACCGTCGCACTGGTCAGTCAACTGCGCGGAAACGTCGGCGATCTTCGCGCGGTGCTGCACGCGAACCTGCGCGAGCCACTGGTGCGGTTCTGCTGGGGATACCTTGGGCAGATGGAAGAGGCCGAAGATGCGTTTCAGGAAGTGTGCGTCCGCGTTCTGGAGTCGGAGACGGTTCCGGAACATTTTCGTCCCTGGGTCTACAAGATCGCGCGGAATCATTGCCTGAATCTGATTCGACAGCGGGCGGCGCATGGTGACGGCAACATCCTGCCGTCGGATTCGCGGCTTCATAAGCAGTTGACCGGGCAACTGACGCGGCTGGTGCGCGACGAAATGGCTGCCCGGGTCGCCGACGTGTTCGAGCAGCTCGACGACATTTATCGGGAGGTGCTGCGGCTTCGCTACGTCGAGGATTTGCCGCGGACGGAGATCTCCGCGGTGCTGGAAATTCCCGAGTCGGTGGTCAAATCTCGACTTTTTGAAGGTCTGAAAATGCTCCGCGAGCGCGCCACGCAACTCGAAAAAGATTGACACCGAAGACCGTCCGATTCGATCATTCCACTTTCGCTATCGGGCGAAGCATCGCATCAAAACGCCCTTCTTTGGCCTGAAAACGCCGATTGAATGAGCAGGTCGGTTTCGCGGAGCCCATTGCAAGTCGCGCACAGGTCAAGCAATGGAATCGAAACGAGAGTTGGATCTGTCCGGTCGATCGCTCGTGCGTGAATTGTTTGCGCGCGCCCAAATCTCAAGTGAGTGTTTGCATGGTCCGATGAATCGGCGTCGGGAGTTTGACAGGAAACTTTAGCACCTTTTTTGGAGACAGCAGACAATGGCAAATTATCAGAAGGGACGCACCCACACGCGTTCGCAATTCGGCAACATGTATGGCGGTTATTCCTATGGTCCGGGTTCGTCCTGGAACCGTGGCAACTCGTCGAACAAGAGCCACACCAAGAAGAACAATGCCCGCGGCAACGCCGGCGCCGGCACCACGGCCTACAAGACCGTGTGCAACAACATCGAGCGCAAGCTCGATTCCTTCAAGACCCTGTTCCAGCAGGCCCAGGGCACGGGCGGCGCGCATCGTCCGACGCCGTCGACGCTCACCTCGTTCTGCAACTGGGTGAACAAGGGCGCCGTGATCCAGACCTGCAGCACCGCGCAGGTGAATCGCTGGGCGCAAACGACGAATAAGTCGTTCAACCCGAGCAATCCGAGCCCGAACGCGTGCAAGAAGGTCCTTGCCGCGAAGTTCGGTCGCGGTTGCATCAAGGCCGTCGCCAAGACAAAGACCGGTCAGTTCATGGTCGCCACGACGCCGACGGTCAACGGTCGGACGTTCTGTTTTCCGCATTGAGATTTTGTTCATGCAGATGATCCCGATTCGATCGAACGCCACATTATTTGGTGAAACGGCGTGACTGATTGAATCGACGAAGCAGGGGAAAGAGAATCTCCCGACCGATGGAAACGCCGCAGTGAGCGGCGAACGAATCCCGGGGCGGCTTGCAACACGCAGGCCGCCCCGATTTGTTTTCGTAAAGGCAACAGGCAATGGGCAACAGCAGCGCATCCTGCTTGAATAACGTGCGCGGCGCTCGATCGATTTGAGGATTCCGTTGAGCGCCATTTTTGGGGTATGTCAGTGATACTTTCAAATGGGTTCGTCTGGGAAGTACTTTTTTCGCAAATGTCACGTAGTGGCACTCTCGGAAACGTCGAAAAGTCGAAAAATCGAAAGGTCGAAACGGGTAGGCCACGAGGAAATACCGAAGAGCGCATGGCGACGAGCGAATCGTCAAAACGTCGACACGTCAAAAAGTCAAAACAGGAGCAAAGGCCGGGGACATTGGCCGCAGATTTCGCAGATTGGCGCAGAGGGAAAAAGTCGAACCGTCGAGAAATCGAAAAGTCGCAACATCGGTGAGGGCAGAGATTTTCTTCAGGCAGCAGGAAAATTCTTCTTTCGTTCGACATTTCAAATTGCGGTGGTTCCACAGAGAAAGAACGTCCGGGGTGGTTGATGAATTAAATTTTTTCGTGGAGCGCCGATGGAAGAGAACGAAGAGCGAATGGCGAAGAGCGAATTGGTCACGGCGTTACGAAAACCTGCTGGAGGCCGTGGAAGTTCTTGAGGTCCACATCGCCGTCGTAGTCGATGTCGGAAAGTCGCGCATAGTGCGCTACCGAGCCACGCGCGTGAGCAAGCGGTCCCGTGAAATCTCCCCGACAAGCGTCGTGAAATCGCTACAAGTGATCAGGCCGTCGGCTTTCTAGTCGCCGTTCGGAACCGCGGTTAGCACGTCGCCGGATGTCATGGCTGGCATCCCCCGTCTGGTCGGTTTTCTCGTTTATTCGGCGTACTTCATTGCGGGTGTGGGCCGTTTCGGCGCCAAAAAGTCACACCGAGGATACGCCGCCTTTTTCAAATCGACATCTACAACTTTCGGTCATATCTCTTCTATCAGGGTAGCTCCGCGTTGATTTTTGAAACTTCGAAATTTTTTAACTGCTTGAAACAACATATACCGCACGGCATTCTCGAACGCATCGCTCGTCGATCCATCCCCCCGTGATCCGCACGTCCGGTGGTGTGGTTGGCGGGAGGCGCAAGGCTAACCGCCTACCCGATCGCGACCGTCCGCCCCTCATTTGACCCATTGTCGTTAGCGCGATACCGTCGATCAGCTCGAATGGATCAATAAGCGGTGCAAATGATTCAATGGAGTCGCGTCGAACCACAAGGGGGAGCTGATGCCCGAGTCCGAAATTGAACTTCGTGACGTTCGCAAAGTCTATTACAAGGACCGCATTGATATTCCCGTTCTTGAGGGCCTGAATCTAAGCGTGCCGGCGGGCGAATTTGCCGTGCTCATGGGGCCCAGCGGTTCGGGAAAATCCACGTTGCTACATCTGATTGGGGGACTTGATTCGCCGACTTCCGGTTCGATTCGCGTGGCCGACTCGAACTTGGAGCAAATGAACGAACGTGAGCTGACCGCCTGGCGGAGCCGAAACGTCGGCTTTATTTTCCAGATGTATCACCTTGTTCCTGTGCTGACGGCCGCACAAAACGTCGAACTGCCGCTCCTGCTTTTTCGAATGCCTTCTTCGGAGCGCCGCAAGCGGGTGGCCACCGCGCTTGGGGTGGTCGGACTCGGCGATCGAATGGATCACCGTCCGAATCAGCTTTCGGGAGGTCAGGAGCAGCGAGTGGCCATCGCCCGTGCGATCGTGACCGATCCACGGATGATTCTTGCAGACGAACCGACGGGTGATCTCGACGCCAAGACGTCGGAGGAAATCCTCAATTTGCTCAACACGCTAAATACGGAATTCGGAAAGACGATTCTCATGGTGACGCACGATCCACGTGCGGCATCGCACGGACAGAGGCTGCTGCACTTGGACAAGGGCGTGCTGGAGCGCGATGAGCGCACGCCGGCTCGTGCCCCGGCCGCCGTTTCCTGATTCCATTCACCGTTGGAAGCGCCGACAAGATGACCATCACCTATGTGCTCATGCAGAATCTCCGCCGAAACCCGCTTCGTGCGGTATTGACGGCGACCGCATTTGCACTGCCGATGGCGGTATTCGTCGCGGCGATTTCACTCGTCGTGTTGTTGGCGAAAGTCTCGATTGCGAGCCAAAAAGAATTGCGGCTTGGCGTGCGACACAAGGTTTCGCTGATCAACATGGTACCGGAGGGAATGCGAAGAAAGATCGAGGAGCTTGATCCCGATCATGATTTGCTGCGAGCGGTGTGCGGGATGCGCTGGTTCGGCGGCAAGGTGCCGGGCACGCAGAACACCCTGACCAGCCTCGCCGCCGATGCGGACACGTTTCCAATTGTGTACAGTGACCTTGGGCTCACCGAAAAAGAGACAGCAAAGTGGCACTCGGATCGACTGGCATGTGTTGCAGGCTCGGCGCCGGTGGAACAATATGGATGGAAAGTCGGCGATCGAATTACATTGGAGAGCACGGTTCCTCCCTACATGTCTTTGGAATTCCACCTGGTGAAGGTTCTGACCGCGGCGGAACGCGGAAACGTGTTCTATTTTCGCCGCGATTATCTCGAAGAGGCCTTGAAAAGCGCCAACGTGCCCAGCAATCGAGTGAACATCTTTTGGGTCAAGTGCGCGTCCGCTCAGGGGTTGCACGATTTGCAGAATCGAATTGATGCGGCTTTCGCCAACACACCGGATGAAACGAAATCAGAGGATGAAAACGCCTTCATGGCCAACTTCACACAAGCATCGGGGAACATTCCCGGGCTGATGCAAGCGATGGCGGTGGTCGTCGTGTTCATCGTCGCCCTCGTCGCGGGCAATACGATGATGATGAGTTTTCGTGAGCGATCGCGGGAGCTTGCGACATTCAAGGCGATCGGGTTTCAATCCGGCAGAATTTTTGCGATCGTGCTGGCTGAAAGTGCGCTATTGGCGCTTTTGGGCGCGCTCGCCGGCGTGATTCCGACGGCCCTGGTGCTGACCTACTTTCCCGTGAAAAACCTGCGCATGGGGCCGATTAGCAGCTTTGACGTCTCGCCGATCGCGATTGCGGTCTCGCTCATCATCGCCCTGTTGGTCGGTTTGGCGGCGGGGCTTTGGCCCGCCTACCAGGCGCTGCGACTACGAACTGTGGATGCCTTGCGAAAGGTGGCCTAAGACAACCAGCCAATGGCTCTTCCTCTCAAATATCACTGGCGAAATTTGTTCGTGCGAAAGGCCACGACGGTGCTCACCATTTTGGTGATCGCCGCGGTGATCGGTGTGTTTACATGGGTGACCGGATTCAACTCGGCCCTGAAGTCTTCGCTCGCGGTGGCCAGTGATGATCGAAAAATCCTCGTCCTCAAGCGAGGTTCCACTTCGGAAACCAACAGTGCGATTCCGGTGGATGAGTACGCCAAGCTCAATCAATTGACTGAAATGGCCCGCGATCCAAATTCGAATGAGCCCTTGCTGAGTCCGGAGATGATGACGCAGCTTTCGCGACCGCGAATCCGCGATGAAGGAAAAACGTGGGGCAACATCGCGATGCGCGGCGTGACGGATGCCGCGTTCAAAGTGCATTCAAATGTAAAGCTCATTTCAGGAAGACAATTTTCTACAGGGGCACAGGAATTGATCGTCGGTGCGACGACGGCGCGGCAATTTTCGGGATTGAATATCGGTGACGAGCTTCAGCTCGGGTATAGCGGGAATCGCGAGTATACGATCGTCGGCACGTTTTCGGCTTCGGGCGGGCCGATGGAAAGCGAAGTCTGGGGCTATCTGCCCTCGCTTCTAAACTCCTACAATCGAACAATGTATTCGTCAGCGGCTCTGCGAATCAAAGACGGCGTTGATCCGGAAAGGGTTCTCAAAGAAATTGAAGGACCGGCCATTCAAATGTCCGCGTGGACGGAACCGGCATATTGGAAAGCGCAGACCGAGAACATTGGTAAGTATTTGGTCGTTACAAGCATACTCGTAACCGCTATGGCGCTGGCGGCGATTTTTTCGATCGCCAACACCATGTTCTCGATGGTCGCGGGTCGCACGCGGGAAGTCGCAATGCTGCGAACGATCGGATTTTCGCAAACGGCAATTCTCGCGGGGTTCGTCATTGAGGCCGTATTTCTATCCGTGATCGGCGGCATACTTGGATGCATCGGTTGCATGGCGTGGCTTGCGGAAATGGGGAATACGAAGGACATGTTCGGAGCGAGTTCATTTACATCTCTGGCGTTCGACATTCATCTGACGGCGTGGACTGTCGGCACCGCACTTGCGGCCGTCGTCATCGTAGGAGTTGTTGGGGCACTGGTTCCGGCGATGCGAGCGTCACGTGTGGCCGTGATTTCGGCGCTTCGCGAGCCGTAAGTGCCTCTTCGAGTTGTTTATCTCTATCGCAATCTGACGCGGAACCTGTCGCGCACGCTGCTCACGTGCTGCGCGGTGGCGCTTCCGATGACGATTTACGTTTTGTCGATGGCCGTCATCAAGGGCATCGATCGGTTTCTGGATAATTCAGCGAAGCAATTGCGGCTCGTCGTCGGGCACAAGACGTCGATCATCAATCCGTTGCCGCGCGGACATCGTGCGAAAATCGAGGCGCTTGATCCGACGCATCAACGGATCATGTCGATTTGCGGTGTGCGCTGGATCGGCGGCACCGTGCAAAACGAACCACATCCGCTTTCCACGCTTGCGGTCGAGCCCGACACGTTCGCCCAGACTTTTTCCGATTACTATTTGACGACAGAGGAGATGGCCGACTGGCAGCGGAATCGGCAGGCAATCATCGTGGGGCGAGCGACCGCGCAGCGATTCCATTGGAACGTCGGCGACCGCATCCAGATCAATCCATCGGTCCCGCCGTACACGCCATTCGAATTCAAGGTCATCTCGACGGCCCCCAAGGCCATCGACCCGATTACAAACATTTGCCGGCTCGATTACCTGGAGGAACTCACGAAACAAGCCGTCACCATCGTGCCGGAGGATTGGAAGCTGCAAGGCTGGGTGAGTTTCTTTTTCGTGAAGTGCGGTTCACAGGCGGATGTCGATCATTTTCGCGTCGCCATCGACGCACTTTTCGCACACAGCCCTGATGAAACAAGAACGCAGGACGAAAAGACGTTCATCAATGAATTCATCAAGCAGCAGTTTGACTTGCCCCGGAATCTGATGATCCTTGCATCGCTGACCGTGTTCGTTGCGATCATGGCCGCCGCCAATACGATGAGCATGAACCTTCGCGACCGGATGAACGAGACGGCCATTCTGAAATCCCTCGGCTTCAGCGGTCGGGTGATCTTCGGACTAATTCAAACTGAAGGACTGGCGCTTTGTTTGAGCGGGGGATTGGTGGGTGCGCTGACGCCCTATGTTCTTTTTACCTATTCTCCTCTTCGCAATTTCACCGTGCCCCTCATTCAGACGCTCGAAATTCAACCCATCGTTTGCGTTCAGGCCATGGGAATCGCGCTTGTGATCGGAATGCTGGCGTCCGCCTGGCCCGCATGGGTGGGATTGCGCCTTCCGGTAATTTCCGCATTGAGAAATCTGGAGTAATCGGTTGGCTCTTCCGCTCTACTATAATTGGCGCAATCTCCAACGACGGAAGCTGAGTACGACGTTGACCTTTATCGTTGTGACTGTTGTCGTCGTCGTGCTGTGTGTTCTCCTTTCGTTTACGGCGGGGATTCGGGCCTCGCTGGCCGCTACCGGCACAAACTTGAATTTGATCGTCTTGAAGCCGGGCGCGACGGCGGAAAGCACCAGCGTGCTAGTGCCGGATGAGATCGGGAGATTGGTGCAAACGCCGGGGATCGCTCTCGGCTCGGACGGATCGCCACTCATGAGTCGTGAACTTTGCGTGCAAACCACGGTGCCGCGTCGCTTGAGCGCCCGCGACAAGGAACCGGCGCCAGCCAATGTCGCGATTCGCGGCGTGGATCCGATCGCATTCGATCTTCATCGCGAAGTGCGGATCATTGACGGGCGATCGTTTCAGTCCGGTACGATGGAGATCGTCGTGGGCAAAGCCGCCCATGACCGATACGAACACACAAACATCGGCGATGAGATAGTTCTTGGGCGCATGGAAAATCGCATTTACAAAGTCGTCGGCGTCTTTGATGCGGGAGGCGCGACATTTGAAAGCGAACTTTGGGCGCCGCGCACGTCGATTTCCGATTCCTATCTTCGTCGATTCGATTCCAGCGTAGTGATGCGATTGCAAAGCGTTGCTGCGACGAAGGCGGCTGTGGAATTCATCAATGGCCCGACGGTTCAGCTTGAAGCCAAGCCCGAGCCGCAATACTACGAAGACCTCTCCAAGAAGACACAAGACATCGTCGTTCTTTCGACGATTCTCGTGAGCATCATGGCCATGGGTGCGATTTTCGCAGTGGCGAACACGATGTTCGCGACGGTGGACGGGCGTCGCCGGGAGATCGCCATGCTGCGAACAATCGGATTCGGCAAGTGGGCGATTCTGGTGTCCTTCGTCGTTGAGTCGTTGCTGATTTGCGTCTCGGCGTGTTCGGTCGGACTGGTGTTGAGCCTGCTGGCGGGGGGCGTCAAGCAGGATTTCTTATCGGACACCACTTGGACCGTGCTGGCTTTCGAAATGAAGATCACTCCGGGCATTCTTGTCGCGGCGTTCATGCTCTCGGTCATCGTCGGCGTGTTTGGTGCGATTACGCCTGCGTTGCGGGCGTCGCGAATGCGAATCATTGATGCCTTGCGAAAGGCCTGACTGGAGCCCGGCAAATGAGGCCGCGAGTGAATCAGAGCCGGAAGCGTAAGCGCCCGGCAATTTGTGGCCGACGATTGCCTTTCCGTCGCTTACGCTCCGGGCTCTGATTTGAACTCTAGCCTATCGGTTTCCGCAAATGGCGGGTTCGAGCATATAATGTGCAGGCATGCAACCTCCGACGGAAATTCAGGCCCAGATTCGTAGCCTTTCGATTCCGAGAGATCAAAGACCCGCGTCTCGTGCCCGCGGCGAGCGATCGCGGCTCATCAGAAACCTCTTCATTCTTCTCATTTTTGGAGGCGGTGGTTGGACGGCGTACCAATTTCGCGCCGAGCTGGCGGCCAAGATGGACACGGCGGTCAGGCAATCCTCATCGAATGATGAGAAGCTCGCAATCCGCCTGATGACGGTGGCGCTCGCACGAGAGCCGGAGCCCGGACCCGTGTTGACGGCGACGGGAAAAATCGTTTCCGATCATCGCGTTTCCGTGAACACGAAAGTTTCGGGTCAGATCACGGCACTTTATTTCGAACAGGGCAATCGTGTCGACAAAGGTCAACTCTTGGCGACGGTCGAGGACATTCTTCCGCGAGCGCGACGGAACGAGGCCGCGGCGCGATTGGAACGATCGAAGGCCACGCTGGAATATCAAAAAGTTCAATTCGAACGCGTCGCCGGATTGATCAAGGTCGAAAGTGCACCGAGCATTGAATATGCGGATGCGAAGCGGGCGATTTCGGAGTGGATGGCGCAAGTCGAAGCGGATCAGGCCATCCTCGCATCCGCGGAAAAGATTCTCGCGGATTGTCGAGTGGTCGCGCCGATCGCGGGGGTGATCCTGCAAAGGAATGTGGAGGTTGGCGACTTTGTTGCGGCCGAAGGGGGTTTAGGTGCGCAGGCGAACGCTCAATTCGCGACCATCGCGGACATGACCATGCTCCGCGTGGAAGTGGATATCAGCGAGCTGGACATTGTTCGTATCAAGCAAGGGATGCCTTGCACGATCACGCCCGATGCCTACAAGGATCGGCACTATCGGGGCAGCGTGATGTGGCTTGATCCCGGCGCGAATTACTCAAAGGCGACCGTGCAAGTGAAGGTGCGGATCGAACAGCCGGACGTATTTCTTCGAGTGGAAGGTTCGGCCCAGGTGATGTTTCTGAGCGACCCGCCAAAGCAGCAGTCTGCGGAGGACCAGCGGGCTATGTGGATTCCCGAGACCGCTTTGGTCGCGAATGAGGCCGGCGGCGGACCATCCGTTTTTCTTGCCACGGAAGGACGATTCAAGCGGACGCCGGTTTCCGTCGGACGCCGTAACAATGGGCAAGTCGAAATTGTTCACGGACTTTCGCCGGGAGATTCGATCGCGGTCGAAGGTGTGGACAAGGTGCGCGAGGGGCAGCGGGTGAAGGGCTGATGCGCGTTGCTTTTAGACGCGGCGCAGTGAGACATCTTGATCAAACACCATTACCCCCCTTGATTCCCCCTTAGCAAGGGGGGAGGCGACGCAGTTGCCATCGGCACAAGTAATGGTTCAACCCGGCTTCGTCGCTTGCAATTCCCGTCGTCTCGCACGACACTTCGCATCACGTGGTCGGGTTCGGCCTGACCGGTTCATCACGTGTCTAGCAGCGGATTGAAAACATGAAAGATGACGCACAGGCCGGCGTTACTGCGGACGTAACGGAGCACAAGCCGTACATTCCCGCGGAGGCGAACATACCGGAATTTGGCCTGGCGCCGATCATCGTCGGCGCGATCCTGGGGATCATCTTCGGGGCATCGTCGCTATATCTGGTGCTGAAAGTTGGAATGACAGTTTCGGCGTCGATTCCGATCGCGGTGCTGTCAATTACGCTCTTCCGAGTTTTTCCAAAGATTCCATTGATTCGCCGCTTAGTTCATCGAAATGCGACGGTCTTGGAAAACAACATTGTTCAAACCACCGGCTCCGCAGGCGAGTCCATTGCTTTCGGCATCGGCGTCACCATGCCTGCGATCATGATCCTCGGATATGACCTCGAGCTCACGCGAGTCATGATCGTCGGCATTCTTGGCGGACTCATCGGCATCTTAATGATGATCCCGCTGCGCCGCGCGTTCATCGTGAAACAGCATGGCAAGCTGACTTATCCCGAGGGCACAGCATGTGCGGATGTGCTCATCGTCGGCGAAAAGGGAGGTACATCGGCTGCGACAGTATTCATAGGATTTGGCATCGCATTTGTCTACAAAGTCTTGTCAGGGAGCTTAAGGCTTTGGAAGGAAACTGTGGCGAGCACCTTGAGTTTTTTCAAAGGGGCGCAGCTATCCTGTGATATGGATCCAGCGCTAATCGGCGTGGGTTACATCATAGGAACGCGAATATCTTGCATCATGGTCGCAGGCGGAGTTTTGGCTTATCTCGTGCTGATTCCAACGATTGTGTTATTTGGAGAGGGGCTTGGTTCGCCTCTTTTCCCAGCAGAGAAACTGCTGCGGAACATGACAGTCGGCGAGATTCAAAAGACCTATGTACTCTACATCGGCGCGGGAGCTGTCGCGGCGGCGGGAATCCTCAGCATGATTCGCGCAATGCCATTGATCGTAACGTCGCTTAAGACCGGCTTGCGCGACTTGGCCGTCCGTCGCGCAGATACTACAGGCGCTCATAGTGCAGTCGGACTAAGGACCGATCACGATCTTTCCATGAAGACCGTGATTCTCGGAATCGTGTTCTTGATCGTCGCAATCACACTAGCTCCCATGCTTCATATGAACGTATTGGGCGCGATCTTGATCGTGTTATTCGGATTTTTATTCGTGACCGTTTCTTCGCGATTAACGGGCGAGATCGGCTCATCTTCGAACCCTATCTCAGGCATGACCGTCGCAACGCTGTTGATGACGTGTCTGATTTTTCTGGCAATGGGCTGGACAGGTCCGATGGACCGCGTGACGGCCTTGTCGATAGCGGCGATTGTTTGCATTGCCGCGTCGAACGGTGGCACTACGTCACAGGATCTCAAGACGGGATTTCTTCTTGGGGCCACGCCTCGCTTTCAACAGATAGCGATTCTTGTCGGTGCTCTGACTTCCGCGCTTGTGATTGGCGTTGTTCTGATGATGTTAAACAGCGCGTATACGGTTTATTCCAAAAAAGACCTCCCGACCATCAAAATCGAGACGGCCACGCTATCGCAGAAGGAAAAAGTCGGAGGTACTGATTATGCAAACGACACAAACGAATACTATGTGTTCCATGCAACGCCAGGCCAAATCAAGGGAGTTCCTGCCGGACGCTATCTCGTGGATGACGCTGGTAGCATCAAATACCTTGTTGATCCGGGCGTGCAAGGGCAACTAACAACGACGGACGATGGCCACGAAGTGACGAAATTGAACCCGCCGCAAGCGGCACTTTTCGCGCTCATTATCGATGGAATCCTTACGCACAAACTGCCGTGGGCGCTGGTACTGCTGGGGGTTTCGATCACCATCGTTCTTGAATTGAGCGGCATATCGTCGCTTGCGTTCGCGGTCGGCGTTTATCTTCCACTTTCGACGACGGCGCCAATTTTCATCGGAGGAGCGATTCGTTGGCTGGTGGAAAAATGGCGTGGTAGCAGCGCCGGCGACGGAGAAATGAGCCCCGGCGTTTTGCTCTCTTCGGGATATATCGCAGGTGGAACCATTGCTGGAGTCCTTGGAGCATTAGTCTCGATCAAGTGGAAATCTCTAGGTGACTGGGGTCCGAAGGCACTCGGCGAACTCGCTTCTGAAAACTGGTTCGCATTGGCGACATTCGCCGCCCTGTGTATATGGCTTGTAATTGTCGGTAAGAAGCGAGACGGCGAAGTTGTTCATTGATTCTCGCAAAAAATTGGATGGAGTTTGATGATGTATAAGACCTTTCTAATCGGGATCGTACTAATGGCCACGCTGACAAGTATGAACTCATTTGGGCAAACAAAACCAGCGGCCAGCACCGCCGGGCCTGAGGCGGAATTCAAAACGCTCCTCGACTCCTATCTGGCCAAGTTCAAGCCGCTGAGCATCGATTCTGAGACGGCCTGGTGGGATGCCAACACGACCGGCTCGGATGAGGCTTTCGCCCGCCGAAAGAAGACGCAGGACGCGCTGGTCGAGCTGCACACGGACAAGGCCGTTTTCGCGAAGCTCAAGGCGCTCAAAGAAGGGAATCAGATTCAAGACCCGATTCTCAAGCGAGAGCTCGACGTGATGTATCGCAGCTTTCTGCCGGGGCAGGCCAACGCCGATTTGCAGAAAAGGATTGTCACCCTGGAAACTGAAGTCGAGCAGATGTTCAATGCCCATCGCGGCGAGGTCGACGGCAAGCCGCTCAGCGAGAACGACATCCGCCAGATTCTCTCTGACTCCAAGGACTCCAAGCAGTGCGAAAAAGCGTGGAATGCATACATGGATGTCGGGAAGAAGGTCGAACCCAAGCTCAAAGAACTCGTGACTCTTCGCAATCAGATGGCCGTCGAACTTGGCTTCAAGAATTTCTTTTCCATGAAGATGGCATTGCAGGAGATTGACGAAAACGATCTAGTACACCTGTTCGATGAGCTCGACAAGCTGACGGCCAAGCACTTTGCGAATGTCAAGAAAGAAATCGACCAGTCACGCGCCGCCCGATTCGGCGTCAGCGTCGATCAGCTTCGACCGTGGCATTTCGGCGATCTGTTCTTTCAGGAAGCGCCGGAAATGGAAGGCCCGAATCTCGACGACGTGTACAAGAACGTCGATCTGCTCGAAATGGCCAAGAAGTATTACGCGAGCGTCGGTACGCCAGTCGATGACATTCTCGCTCGCAGCGATCTTTATGAGAAACCCGGCAAGAGTCCGCACGCCTTCTCTGACAATCTCAATCGCGATCAGGACATTCGCGTGCTCGCCAACTTGAAGCCCAATCTTTACTGGTCCGACACCATCATCCACGAACTCGGTCACGCGATCTACGACAAATATATCAACAAGGATGTCCCATTCCTTCTTCATGAGGCCTCCAGCAGCATCACCACCGAAGGCTTCGCCATGATGACCGGATCGTACGTGAAGAAAGAGGAATGGCTGACGAAGATGCTCAAGGTTCCGCCGGAGCAGGCGGCGAGCCTGGCCGAGGCCGGCGCGAAGCACCTTCGCGCGGAGAAATTGATCTTCAGTCGCTGGGCACAGGTGATGGTTGGCTTCGAACGCGGAATGTACTCCAATCCCGATCAGGACTTTGGCGTCTTGTGGTGGGATTTGAAGGCAAAATATCAAATGCTCAATTCACCGGAGAGCAAGAGCCGTCCCGACTATGCGGCCAAGATCCATATCGTCACGCACCCCGTCTACTACCATAGTTACATGATGGGAGAACTCTTCGCATCACAGGTGCAGCAGTACATCGCGGACAATGTGGCGAAGGTTCCCGATGCGACGAAATCTGTTTTTGTCGGTCGCACTGAGGTGGGAGATTACTGGAAGGAAAAAGTTTTCGGCCCGGGCGACTTGCGATCATGGAACGACCTGACCAAGTCGGCTACAGGCAAACCGCTTTCCCCGGATGCGTTTGCCAAGCAGTGGTTGCAGACGCAATGATTCGCCTCAATTCTCCGATATCGATGAAATGCTGGCTGTCATGCTGAGCGGAGCGAAGCATCCCGAATTCGAGATTCTTCGGTCGCCTGCGGCGACCTCAGAAAGACAAGATCTTATCGCTTTCTGCGGCTCAAATGGCGGCTCATTTCGCAAAATAGTCCTGCAATGGTCTGACTTCAAGCGGAAGTTCGTCGCCGCCGTGTTCGGCCTTCGCCAGGGCGCGGATCGCGAGGACGGCCGCTCGGGCGCCGGCGATGGTCGTAATCAGCGGAATGCGGCGCATGGTGGCGGCCGCTCGCCAGCGACCTTCGGCCGAAGCCGGACCCGTGTGGATCGGCGTGTTGATGAGCAGATTCAGCGTGCCGTCGAGGATCAAGTCTTTTAAGAATGATGCGCCGCCGGCATCCTCTTCGAGCACTGCGAGTGTTCCAAGGGTTGAATAGATGTTGAACCCAAGGTCGTGCAGCTCGCGGGCGATGGAGACGATGCGAGGCTTATCGGGATCGCACACGCTGACCAAAGCATTACCTCGCGTGGGCAACGATAGGCCTGTCGCGATTTGTGCCTTGGCAAAGGCTTGAGCAAACGTCGGACCGATGGACATCACCTCTCCCGTGCTGCGCATTTCCGGTCCGAGGATCACATCCACGCCGGGAAACTTCTTAAACGGAAAGACCGGCCCTTTCACCGCCGTGTGCGCAGGCCAGGGCGTTTCGCGAATGCCGAATTCATCAAGCACGCATTGCAGTGGCTCGCCGAGCATCACGCGCGTGGCGATTCGGGCCCATGGCACGCCGGTTGCTTTGGCGACGAAAGGCAGCGTCCGCGACGCGCGAGGATTCACTTCCAGCACGTAGGCTGTTCGATTCAGCACTGCGTACTGCACGTTCATCGCTCCGCAGACGTTGAGCCGTCGCGCCAGCCGTTTGGTGGAGCGAAATAGTTCTTCAACAACCGATCGACCGAGCGAGAACGGCGGCAGAACGGCCGTGCTGTCGCCGCTGTGAATTCCCGCTTCTTCGATGTGTTCCATGATCCCGGCGACGATGCAGGTGCGTGTCGCCGGGGCGGCGTCGCAACCAACATTGCATTGACCGAAGTCAGCGACCGCATCGACATCCACTTCGATCGCATCGACGAGGAACTTGTCGATGAGGATGGGGTTATCGAGGTCGGCGCCGCGGCGGTCGGTGGCGGCAAGGGCCGTGTCGAGAAATTCGTCAAGGTCGGCAAAGTAATTGCAGATCTTCATACCTCGTCCGCCGAGCACGTAACTGGGGCGGACCAGCACCGGGAATCCGAGCTTTTCCGCCACGGTGCGAGCGTCGTCTCGGTTTCGTGCGATCCCGCTGGGCGGCTGGAGGAGGCTCAGCTCGCGAAGGACATTGTTAAAGGCCTCGCGGTCCTCGGCCAGATGGATCATCTCTGGTTGAGTGCCAAGAATCGGCACTCCGGCATTCTTCAGGCCTTGCGCGAGATTCAGCGGCGTTTGTCCGCCGAATTGAACGATGACGCCGCGAACCAGCGAACTGCCAATTTCCAAATTCCGATTGCCAATTTCATGGCTTCGACCCGCAATTGGAATTTGGCAATTGGAAATCGACAATTGCGTAGGACCGCTGAGGAGCTGGACGACGTTCAAGACGTCCTCTTGTGTCAGCGGTTCGAAGAATAGAAGGTCGCTGGTGTCAAAATCCGTACTTACCGTTTCCGGGTTGGAATTGACCATAACGGATTCCAGGCCGGCCTGGCGGACCGCCTGCGATGCGTGGCAGCAGCAGTAGTCGAATTCGATGCCCTGACCGATGCGATTCGGGCCGCCACCGAGGATAACGACCTTTTCGCGATTGGTGATGCGAATCTCGTCATCCGGCGGGACGACGCAGAGCGATTCGTTATGAGGAACATCGGTCGCGGTCTGTGTCTGCCCGCAAGTCTTGCCGTCGCTGGTTACTTTTAGATGTGGCGTTTCGTATGACGAATAATAATACGGCGTTCTCGCCTCGAATTCGGCCGCGCAGGTGTCCACTAGCTTATAGACCGGAGCGACTTTCGATTCTGCGGGCCGATCGGGACTCGCCGACGCGTGCGGTTTGTCCAATGCCCGCAACTGAACTTCGCTGTACCCCAGCCCTTTGGCTCTTCGCAGCTCGGACAAGTCGTGTCTGGAATCGAATGCAGCAAGAGCATCTTCCCCTTCCACCAATTCACGCATCTGTTCGAGAAACCAGGGATCGATACGCGTCAGCTCGTGGATTTGCTCGATGCTCCAACCCATTTTCATCGCGTAGCGGATGTAATACGGGCGGCCCTGACACGGCGAGCCGAGCTTGCCGCGCAGAACTTCGCGCGGGATGGGCCAGGATTGGGCGTGTTCTTCTTCGACGTCCGACGGAGCCTCGGTTGAGGTCGCACCGCCTAGAGGAATTTCCGAATTGTCGATTGTCGATTGACGATTGTCGATTGGCAAAGAAACGTCAACACGTTGAAACGTCAAAATGTCAAGATCGGAACTCGCTGCCGCGCTGCGGGGCTGCGTCATTCCCTCTTTTTTTGAACTTCGAACTTCGGGCTTCGAACTTTTCAGCCACGCGTCATTCTCATCCAGACCGAATCCGAAGCGTTTGATTTCCATCGAGCGGATGCACTTCTGAAATGCTTCCTTAAACGTGCGGCCGATAGCCATCGCTTCGCCAACGGATTTCATTTGCGTGGTCAGCGTTTCATCGCAATCGGAGAATTTTTCGAACGTCCATCGCGGCATTTTCACCACTATATAATCGATGGTCGGTTCGAAGCTCGCGGGCGTGGTCTTGGTGATGTCATTGGGCAATTCGTCGAGCGTGTAGCCGACGGCCAATTTCGCCGCGATGCGAGCGATGGGGTAGCCGGTGGCCTTGCTTGCGAGCGCGGATGAGCGCGAGACTCGCGGATTCATCTCGATGACACATTGTCGGCCCGTCGCCGGCTCGACCGCGAATTGAATATTGCAGCCGCCGGTGTCGACGCCGATGGCCCGCATGATCGCGATGGCGCTGTCGCGCATTTTCTGATATTCGCGGTCGGTGAGCGTCTGCACCGGCGCGACGGTGATGGAGTCGCCGGTGTGCACGCCCATCGGGTCGATGTTTTCAATCGAGCACACGATGATGACGTTATCAGCGCGATCACGCATCAATTCGAGCTCGAATTCCTTCCAACCGTACAGACTCTCTTCGATCAGAATTTCGCTCACCCGCGACGCCGCGAGGCCTCGCCGCGAGATGATCTCGAATTCTTCGAGCGTGCGGCAAAAACCTCCGCCCTCGCCGCCCAACGTATAGGCAGGCCGGATGCAGCATGGCAGCTTGATCCGATCGAGGATCGACTTCGCCTCGTCCCATGAATGTGCGACGCCGGATCGCGGCACGTCCAGCCCGATCGCGATCATCGTTTCTTTGAATGCCGTGCGATCTTCGGCCTTATGAATCGCCGTCGGCGTCGCACCGATCATCTCAACGCCGTATTTCTTCAAGATGCCGCGCTCATGGCACTCCATGGCACAGTTGAGGCCGGTTTGTCCGCCGAGCGTGGGGAGCAATGCGTGAACAGGTCGGCCGTCGTCGCGCTCGCGAATCAGAATTTTCTCGACGAATTCCGGCGTGATCGGTTCGATGTAGGTGCGATCGGCCATCTCCGGGTCGGTCATGATCGTGGCCGGGTTGGAGTTGATGAGCACGACGCTGTAGCCCTCTTCGCGAAGGGCCTTGCACGCCTGCGTGCCGGAGTAATCAAATTCCGCCCCCTGACCGATGACGATCGGCCCGGAGCCGATGATGAGGATGTTCTTGATGTCGGTTCGCTTGGGCACGGTGTTGTTATACGACAAATTCGCCTGCAAATCGATATGTTGTTGGCTCTCTAAGAGCTTGATGGTATGCGAATGCACACGTTTTTCGGTTCCGTAAAGAACCGCAGAGCCTCCCAGCCGCCTTCGCGGCCGACGCCGCTTTGCTTCATGCCGCCAAAGGGAACGCGCAGGTCGCGAAGCAGCCAGCAGTTTACCCAGACCGTGCCGCATTGCAGCGCCGCGGCCACTCGGTGCGCACGACCAACGTCTCGAGTCCAGACTGTCGCTGATAGGCCATAGTCGGTGGAATTTGCGTATCCGATGACTTCGCGCTCATTGTCGAACGGCGTGATCGTGACCACCGGGCCAAAGATCTCTTCTTGTTGGATGCGGCACTGCACATCAACATCCGTGATCACCGTCGGGGCGATGAAGTAACCAGCGTTGCAGCGAACCGGCAAATTCGCCGGAGGCCCGCCGCCACAATGGATTTTTCCGCCGAGTTCTCGGGCCAACTGCAAGTAGGAATTCACCTTGTCGAATTGGGCGCGTGAGACCAATGCGCCGTGTTCCGCCGATTCTTCCAATGGATCGCCGATGCGAATGCGTTTGGCGGCATCGACTAAGCGCCCCAAAAATGCGTCGTACGCGGGGTGCTCAACATAAATTCGCGAACCGGAAAGACACACTTGGCCTTGATTCGAAAATGCGGCCCGAACGCTTTCGAGAATTGCGGAATCCATATCCGCATCGGCAAAGACGATATTTGGATTTTTGCCGCCGAGTTCCAGTGCTACCTTTTTGAACATCGGCCCTGCAATGCTCGCAATGTTTCTTCCTGTCACCGTCCCGCCCGTGAACGACAACGTTGTGACACGTGGATGTCGAACCAATGCATCGCCAGCCGTCGCGCCGCGACCATGAACAATGTTGAGCACACCCGCGGGTAGTCCGGCCTCAATGCACAATTGCGAAAGCAGGTATGCGGTCATCGGAGTAACTTCGGACGGCTTCGCGACTGCTGTATTGCCGCAGGAAATTGCCGGCGCGATCTTCCATGTCAGCAGATAGAGCGGTAGGTTCCAGGGTGAAATCAATCCGCAGACGCCGCGAGGGCAGCGCAATGTGTAGTTAATGGCAATGTCGTCCGTTGCGTGGGATTCGGACGCGAAATGCAAAATGCCCGTCGCGAAGAAGCGAAAATTCGCCGCCGCACGCGGAATATCCAGCGAGCGAGCCAGCACGATCGGCTTGCCTGTGTCGATCGACTCCGCACGAGCCAGCGGTTCCAGGTCGCGTTCGATCAGGTCCGCAAGCCGTAGAAGAATTCGCGAACGCTTTGCGGCCGGAGTGTGTGACCAGATCGGAAACGCCCGCTCGGCGGCCTCGACGGCGAGTGAAACATCCCGCTCGTCGCTGTCCGGCACCTGCGAATAGACCTGTCCCGTCGCCGGCTCGATATTGTCCAGATATTTTCTCGAAGCGGGCTCGATCAGTCGGCCATCAACGAGATTCTGTATACGCGGCAGCGACATGGATTATTCGAATGCTGAATGCTGAATTCGGAATGATGAAACACGCACTATGTTTGACGAACGAAGAGTTGCTTTGTGTTGCCATTCCGCATTCATAATTCACCATTCCGCATTCTCATTGTATCGCCGTACGACCACCATCGACCGGCAAATTGACACCCGTCAAATACGAAGCTCCCGGTGACGCGAGAAATCCAACCACGGTCGCAATTTCCATCGGATCCGCCAATCGAGCCATAGGAATGGAATCGATGGTCTGCTTCTGGACCGCCTCGGGCGAAATGCCCGCTTTCTCGGCTTTGGCCTTGAACAACGACTGAAGCCGCGCCGTCGCAGTATATCCGGGAAGAATGTTGTTCACCGTAATGCCAAACGGTGCAAGCTCGCCGGCCAGCGTTCGACCCCAGTTCGCCACTGCGCCGCGCGTCGTGTTGGAAACGCCAAGCCCTTTGATCGGAGCAATCACCGAAGTCGAAATAATGTTCACGATTCTGCCGTAGCCGCTCGACTTCATGCCCGGCAACAACGTCTGCACAAGAAGTTGATTGCAAACAACATGATTCGATATGGCCTGAAGAAATTGTTCGGGCGTCGCCTCGGTGAGCGCGCCATGGGGCGGTCCGCCGGTGTTATTGACTAGAATCTGAATTTGACCAATTGCGCGGACATGGTCCGCAACACTTCGTTGAACCTCGGTTGGATTCGAAAAATCCAGAGAAAGGAACTGGTGCTGCTGATTCGCGCCCCGATCGAGTTCCGCGACGATCGCTTTCAGCGCCGTCGCATCACGGGCTACAACCGTGACGCTCGCTCCGAGCCCCGCAAGTTCAACTGCGCACGCCCGCCCGATTCCCTGCGACGCGCCACAAACAAGTGCTCGTTTCCCCTGCAATACCATTACGGGGCTAGTTTAACAGCACCTAGGGACGACTGGCAATCGCGGCGGCTAGGGGATTCACAATCGAGGGGATGACGCGCTCCGAGGCCAGCCGGTCTGCGACTTCGAATAGATTCGGCAATGTCTTGGCAAGTTCGGTCTGACCATCCATTCCCCAATACTTACGCACGATCAGAAGCACGGTGATCGGTCCGCTTTCGTAGGCGTTGTTTCGCACCTCGAAAGTCGTTGTCCGCGATTTCACCTGGAGATACGCCTGCAGATCGCACGCCGGCGTCAGGGCAATTCCGAGATACGGCTGTGCATCGATAATCTGCGTCGACGCTTGATCATCGAGGAAAAAGCCGCTCAGCGGATGATCGGGGAACAAGGTCTCCGCAACGATCTGATCATGGTTTCCGCGGTAGCTCAGCTCGAAACCGTACGTCACTTCCAAATGATCGTATACAAGATCGCTGAGAGTCAGATGGCATGGCGCCTGTTCCATGACAAACTGGCCGAATTGACACACTTGTTCACGATTCGCCGGAGCGAATGCGCCAAAACGAAGGCTGCCGGCGTCCATGCGCAGCCAGCGTCGTGATCCGCCCTCGTCATTTTCTTCCTCCAGGGAGAGTGCGTTCTCCCGTCGACGGAGCCGCTTGATGGTGGGATATTCACGTCTCACCCGGTCAAAGAAATGAAGCACGGATTCGCGATCCGGGGCCAGCTCCAGCTTGAAGAACAACCGGCCATTGACGAAGAACTCGTCGCACATCGAGCCCAGGTCGTGGATCATCTTGATCTCCCTTGCCACGGACTGCCACTTCGAAAATTGAACTTTGGCGCATTATGCGCTTTCCAATGCGACGTTTCAATAAGAATTTGTGTACGCGATTGTCATTCAGGCGCAATCTCATTGGGGTCGAAGATATAGGCCTTTCTCAAATCACTCAACGGAGCGGCCGACTCGACCGAAACAATCGCGAACAACGGGTTGCCTCGGTCGGCGGTGATCGTCGTGATCCGGCCAATCACCATCGCCGTCGGCAAGAGCTCGCTCAGAGGGTCGGACATGACAAAGTCGCCGACTTGCACGAAACGGGATTCAACATCTTTCCGTTCGACATCGCGAATTTCCATCCGCCCCCGACCGCGACCCATTAGCCAGAAGTAACGATCGGCCAGCGCGAAACCGGAATCAGTCTGCCGTCCAATTCGCACCTTGATCTGAGTGGCCGGGTCGCTGACAAGTCTCACGCGGGCACTGTAAGCCCCAACCTGTTCGACCCATCCGATGAGAATTTCGGCTCGGAGAATCGCCAGGCCGTTGCGGATTTTCGAGTCCAGGCCGGTTTCGGCTGTGAAATATGCTGAAATCGCTTCCGCGCCCTGTTGGACGCCATTGCTGCTACCTGCATCAATCAGCCGCGAGTCACGCCATGTGAGAAGATCTTGGCTGAGCACTCGAACTGGAATGAGCCGCCCTTTGGCGCCAATCGCGCGACCCGCAACCGTCCGCTGCCTCGTCGCGGCGAGAGCTTCAACTTCGGATTGAAGTTCATCCACCTTCAGGGTCAGCGCCGCGGTCGTGTTCTCCAGGGCCTGCCGTTCTTGCATCGCGGCATCAAATGATTCCCGGCTGATTGGTTCCGAATGAGTCTGAGATGGGGAGCGGATGGATTCGGTGAGCGTTGCGGCCGCCCTCTGAGTGGACACAATCGGTTGAACCAGGTTCGTCAACCAACCCGTCCACGATCGCGGCGCAAACAGAATGCCCAACGCAATCGCGATCAATCCGATGACCGCTAGGACTTCACTCGATAATCCGAATTTTCCTCGACGGCGTCTCAAGGGTGTGCAATCTACGGGAATGTCTTTTCAGAGCCGCGACCGTGGGGGAGCGGACAAGGTTTATCTCATTCCGCATCCGCATCCGATTCCATCGTGTCTTTCCACGCCGCGAGGTTATCAAGATACACGCTCGTTCCACGGGCCACGCAGCTCAAAGGATCGTCCACGACCTTGACTTCGAGCGAAGTGGCTTTCTCCAAGGCCTGATCCAAGCCCCGCAGCAACGCCCCTCCGCCCGCGAGATGAATGCCATTTTCCACGAGATCAGCCGCCAATTCCGGCTCAGCGGATTCCAGCGTTCGCATCACGCACGAGATGATTTGTTGGACGGGTTCTGTCAGCGCCTCACGCACTTCGACGCTGGTAATCACGCATTTGCGAGGCAGACCTGCGATCACGTCACGACCGCGAATCTCTTTGCTCATCTCCTCTTCGAGCGGCGTCACCGAACCCAACTCAATTTTGATCGCCTCGGCCGTCTGCAAGCCGATCATCAAGTCGTGCTTACGGCGCATGTAGGAGACGATCGCCGCATCCATCGCATCGCCTGCCGTGCGAATGCTCTGCACCACGGCGATGTCGGCCAACGTCATGATCGCAACTTCCGTCGTGCCGCCCCCGATGTCCACGATCATCGAGGCAGTGGCCTCGCCGATCGGCAGTCCCGCGCCGATCCCCGCCGCCATGGGCTCATCGACGAGATATACACGTCGCGCGCCCGCGCGTTCTGCGGAATTGTACACCGCCCGCTTCTCGACCGCGGTGATGCCCGATGGCACTGCGATCACCACGCGCGGCTTCACAAGACGACTTCGACCGTGGACCTTTCGAATGAAATAGCTGAGCATGGCCTCGGTGATATCGAAGTCCGCGATGACGCCGTCTTTGAGCGGACGAATGGCTTGAATCGAACCCGGTGTGCGGCCAAGCATTTCCTTGGCGACGTGACCGACGGCCGTCCCGCCCTTGAGCACTTGATTCGTGCCACGGCGCACCGCGACGACCGAAGGCTCGTTGAGAACGATGCCTTCGCCCTTCAGGCACACCAGCGTATTACACGTGCCCAGGTCGATGCCCATGTCAACGCTGAACATGCCCAACAACGAATCAAAAAGCACGCCTGAACCTCCGCAATCAATCGCCAAGTCGAAACAGGTGGAACTGAAGGTATGGGCGTGTTTTAACAGGGTAGGGCGCGAAACGCAAAGAATAAGCCTTTCCGAGCTACCTCGTCCACGAATTCCGAGCCGTCCCGTTCACTGGGCGGATAGTCGCAAATCACGTTTTCCAAGTCCGAGCCGCCCCATTCATGGGGCGCGCTTAGTAATCGAGCCGCTACGTCCACAAATTCCGAGCCGTCCCGTTCACTGGGTGGATAGTCGCAAATCACGTTTTCCAAGTCCGAGCCGCCCCATTCATGGGGCGCGCTTAGTAATCGAGCCGCTACGTCCACAAATTCCGAGCCGTCCCGTTCACGGGGCGGGTAGTTTCCTGAGCCGCCTCGTTTACGGGGCGGATAATATCATGCCGGAGCTCGCTGTATTCCGTTTCGGAGCGTAACCCGCCGCCTGAAGGCGTCGGCTCAGCGGAACAACCAACATTTGGTCCTGAGCCGCCTCGTTCACGGGGCGGGTGGTATTTGCTTTTGGTTTGTGCTTTTCGCTACCATGCGCGTTGAGCGCTTCCATCAAGCCGCAGAAATAAACCTTCAAATCCCGGAAGCGCGACCGATAACGGAGCATCGCGATGAACCGAACCGCTAGAATCGCACTTTGCCTCGCACTGCTTTTCACAACCTCGACGACCTTCGCTGAAGTTCCTCAATCCATCTGCGTGCAGGGCTACCTTGAAGACCTGGCCGGACAGCAGGTGGACGCGCAGGTCACGTTCGGCGTGTGCATCTTCGACGCCGCGACCGGCGGCAATCAGGTCTGGCCAGCCGTCCCCCTTGCCAAGGGGGACAACAGGGGGTTCTTTCCGAGCCGCGCCCGTGAGGAAGCGGATAGGGTGCCCCATCTTTCGCGCAGCGAAAGGTGGGGGACAGATTCAACGCCTGCCCCATGCGCCCAAATCACCACGATCGTCAGCGACGGATTGTTCACGATTTGTCCCGGCGAGCCGAATGATCCGCCGATCACGCCGGACGTGTTCGGCGCAACCGGCAGCGGCCCACAGCCGCGCTGGATCGAAATCTCCACCGGCGGTCAACCCATGCAGCCGCGTATCGAACTGCACACCTCTCCGTACGCATCGCGCGTTGGCCTCGTGGACAATCCCGAACTCACCGACAATGTGGAACTCGGCAGCAGCACACCCGGCAACCCCGGCTCACTCACTGCATTCGACTCGGCAGGCAATCAGACAATCTCGCTCCATGGAACGACGGGCGACGCCCACTTCGCAGGCACCGTCGGCATCGGAATGACCTCACCCGCCGCGCAACTCGATATAAACGGCGCGACTCGAACGACGACTCTGGAAATCAAAAGCGGCACAAGGCTCGCACAACCCGTACCCATCTGGGGGGGTGGTGCCATACCCTACCTACTCGACGTACCTTCGGGTACATTTACAGCCGTTGCGGCCGGTTCGAATTTCAGCTTGGCAATTCGTAGCGACGGTTCAGTCGTCGGCTGGGGGGCAAACAATTATGGCCAGACCAACGTCCCTGCGGGGACGTATGTTGCAATCGCAGCAGGAGAACATCACGCGCTTGGAATTCGCAGCGACGGCACGCTTGGTGGCTGGGGTGATGACCCCTACGGCGAGACCAACGTTCCCGCTGGCACGTTCATTGGCATCGCCGCAGGCTCTTACCACAGCGTAGCGATCCGTAGCGATGGCACTTTGGTCGGCTGGGGGTACGACTTCGAGGGCGAAACCGACGTTCCATCCGGCACATTCGTTTCCGTGGCGGCAGGCTACTTACACAGCTTAGCGATCCGCACCGACGGGACGCTCGTCGGATGGGGATGGGGGCCCAACGGGCAAATCGATGTCCCCTCCGGCACGTTTATTGCTGTTGCTGCGGGCAGTGAACACAGTATTGCGATTCGCAGTGACGGAACGCTTGCAGGCTGGGGCGACAACGCTTCCGGGCAGATCAGCGTACCGCCCGGTACGTACACGGCGGTAGCCGCTCGTGATCGGCACACGATTGCGATCCGGAGCGATGGCATGTTGGTCGGCTGGGGGGACAACACATATGGGCAACTCAACATTCCAAGCGGCACATTCACGGCCGTCGCTACTGGTACCGGCTACGGCCTGGGGATTCGCAACGATCAGAGCGCCAAGTTTGGACTTCTCTTGGACACCGACTCGGCGGCCAAGCCGGGCAGCAACACATGGACTATCTGGTCCGATCGGCGGTTGAAGACGAACATCCAGCCTCTTTCCGGCGCCCTCGACCGAATGCTGCAACTTCGCGGCGTGACGTTCAATTGGATCGACCCCGCCTACGGCGGAAAACGTGTTGTTCCCGAGCCGCGGGATTCATCCCGCGCGCCCAGTGTCAATCCACGTTGGGCGCGCGACATGAATGTCGCGGCTCAGGAGGATTCATCCCCCGCGCCCACGTCCGAGCCGCTGCATTCATGCAGCGCGCCAAGCGAAAACGTGACTGACCGGCGTGATGGGGCGCGCGACATGAATGTTGCGGCTCGGAATGATGCACGGAATGGGAACGGTGCGGGGGCGGTCGGATCACAAGGCGCGCAAATGGGCTTGATTGCCGACGAAGTCGCGAGAGTATTTCCGCAGTGGGTCGGTCGCGACCCGAAAGGCTATCAAACACTTACCGTCGGTGGGTTTGAAGCGTTGACGGCCGAGTCTTTGCGTGAACTTCGCAATGAAAAAGACGCCGCGATTGAAAAACTCGAACGGGAAAACGCGAACCTCCGCGCACAGGGTGCGGAGCTCAAGGCGCGGGATGCGGAATTGCGCGGGCAGAGCGCTGAACTTCGTGAATTGGTGCGACAGCTATCGGATCGCATCGATGCGCTGGAACGCGAAAAGTAGTTGTTGCCGAGCCGCGGGATTCATCCCGCGCGCCCAGTGTCAATCCACGTAAGGCGCGCGACATGAATGTCGCGGCTCTGGAAAAGCGGGAAACGTTGATTCCGAGCCGTGGGATTCATCCCGCGCGCCGTGCGTCGAATTACGTTGGGCGGGCGACATGAATGTGGCGGCTCTGGAAAAGCGGGAAACGTTGATTCCGAGCCGTGGGATTCATCCCGCGCGCCGTGCGTCGAATTACGTTTGGCGCGCGACATGAATGTCGCGGCTCTGGAAAAGCGGGAAACGTTGATTCCGAGCCGTGGGATTCATCCCGCGCGCCGTGTGTCGAATTACGTTGGGCGGGCGACATGAATGTCGCGGCTCTGAAAAAGTGACGACATTAACGAGACAAAAACGGATGGATTCAGAAACGCGGAAAGGACACGGCGGCACATACTTGCTGACCTGGACGACGTATGGATCGTGGGTGCGCGGCGACCATCGAGGATTTGTCGGCCGCGTTCCGGAGGATGGCAAGACGATTGTGCATAATCTGCCTGGAGAACCCTACGACGCCGAGGAGCCCGAATTGCGCCAGGCGTCGTCGGCGCGGCAAGCGGGTCCGCCGGTCCGGCTGTCTTTGGAACATGCCGATCGATGCGTCACCGCGTTTCGCGAAGTTGCTCGGAAATATGCCGTCACTGTTCATGCAGGGGCGATTATGGCGACACACGTCCATCTCGTCACTACCTCGGTCGATTTCGATGGAGCGCGATTGCTCAATCTCTTCAAAGGAGTGTCATCGCGGCGTTTGGGACAGTGCTTCGACAAACCGGCGGGCGGGTCGTGGTGGACGCGCCACGGATCGCGGCGACTTCTACTTAATCAACGATCCGTGGATGCGGCCATTCAATACGTCGGCGATCAACCGTTTCCGTTGATTCTGTTCCAGGAGGATTTATCGGAGCCGCGGGATTCATCCCCCGCGCCCATCTCCGAGCCGCTGCATTCATGCAGCGCGCCGTCCACGGGAATTCAGGGCGCGCCACATGAATGTGGCGGCTCTGAAAAAGCACGCGACACGAATGTCGCGGCTCTGAATGATGCGCATCACGCGAACGTCGCGGCTCGGAGTCGCGAGATTCGTAGCGTCGTTCACTCGATCGCTTTCGTCGGTGTGCTGTGGTCTGCCGTGATTGCGAGCGCCTTTCCTCCAGCGAATTCATTCCATCGTATTTCGCGAACCTCGATGAACTGCGGCGACATCGCAGCTCCGCAGGTCGCACTTTGCACGGCCAATGGCGACGATCTCGGCTTGCGTATCGTCCCCAATGTGGCCGAAGCGGTACTCAGTCCGAGTGTGCATACCAACGGCCAATATCGTCTTCGCGTTGGCGTGCTTGCGCCGCTTACTCCGCAATATTGGCCGCCCAACCCACAGTTCGATTGCAATCACAATGCGCTGCCCGACGAATGCGAGGGAACTGGTCCGGGATTGCTGCCCGAGTCGCCCGCAGTTCTCAAGAACCGCTATATCTCCCTGCGATCAAGCGGAATGTCCTCGCAGAATTCGGCCATTCGTGTGACGCTCGCCTCCCTGCTTCACCCCAATCCGCCGAGTCTGGCGCAGTTTCCTCCGCCGAATTTCCACGCGATTGAATGTGGTAAACGATGGATCGGTCCGCCGAGCGATTGCACAGAAAGCGAAGTGCAGCACACGACGTTCAAGTGTGCGAGGCTGCAGTGCGCACCAGCGTATGTCGATTGGGACACAGCTTTAGGCGGAGCGACGCTGCACGTCACCGGCGTGGAAGTCGTGCCGAGTTCTGTCTACCTTGTGCAATCTATTCCCGACGGCGCGGACATTGCCGATGAAGCTGCATATTCGACGCCCCTCGCCATTCCCACGGCGCGATGGGGCGATGTCGTCGATCCGTTCCAGTTGCCGTCAGCCGCGCTCACGCAACCCAACGTGCTGGACGTCGCAGCGATCGTGGACAAGTTCAAGGACTTGCCCACGGCAATCAATAAGGCCCGTGCCCAGCTTCAGCCTGCATCGCCCGATCCAACAAGGCCGGTGGACATCCGCGACATCGCCGACACGGTCGATGCGTTCAAAGCGTTCGCGTATCCCTTTACAATTCCCCCGAGTTGTCCGTGAGGGGGCGTAGGTTGGTCTTAGTAGAGAATCTCTCCCGGATGCTTGCCTTCGCCTTGGGTGGCTTGCTCCCAGCCCTTGCGGACGAGGTTCAGGCCATAAAGGCAGTATTCGAAGTCGTCGCTCAGTTGGCGGAATAGCCGCGAGGGCGGTCGATCGTCCGGGGTGGCGAGTTCGGAGGCGATCGCGTACGAGCGCTTGCCCTGAGAAACGTAATCCAGCAGCACGTCGGACT
The DNA here is from genome assembly GCA_016200265.1 of Planctomycetota bacterium. Lineage (GTDB taxonomy): Bacteria > Planctomycetota > Phycisphaerae > UBA1845 > UBA1845 > JACQFE01. The sequence goes on from JACQFE010000014.1 coordinate 49,058, forward strand.
GATTTCGCCGGGCGAGCTTCAACTGCTCCGGATAGACGCCAGCCCAAAAGAGCGTGTAATCGCCGATTTGCCGGTACATCAGCCGGTTGCGCTCATGTGCCGTCGACGGAACTTCATCGGAGGTCACCGCCAGCATGGCCGCAATTTGCTCGAGCCGCTTGTCGGCCGCATTTCGTAAAATGCTCAGGCGATCGACGTGGATGAAGGAAACGAGGAGGTCAGAGACGTAGTCCGTCAGGGTTGGATCGCAGACGCCGACCTCGGCATAAAACGCCTGTTCCACCAACCCGTTGAATAAACGTCGCAGAGGATGCTCTTGTCCGATTGATTCCATCACCACCACCGAATCGGGCTGCTACTTTGGAAATAGCCTTCCTTGTCAGCAGAAGCCCGCCACGTTGATCCTAGAATTCGCTAATTCGCAAAGCAAGGATATTGTTGGATTCTTGCTTGATGTCGCATTCCGTAACTATTTGCGCATCGGTTAGTTATAAGAACTTCCCGGCTCAGGCTTTTTGCGGAACGAATGGTCGTCAAGGAATTCTCCGAGCTTTGAAATCACCAAATAGGTGTAAAGGTGGTGTTGGATTGGAGGTCCGTGATGATCAAAAAGAACAACTAAATGCAGAGGTCTAATGTTAAACTGGTCGATAATATAGGTAACATGGCTAAAGAATTTTCAAACCATTCGTCGATACCATCATGGCGTAGCAATAAAGCTACCTAAATTACCGGAAAATAGAAAAACTGAGTCGAGTTTTTCATTCGAAACCGGATTGGATCCGGTGATGTCTTTAGGTCTGCGCGGGTCGTTCCAGGAACAGGCAGGAGGCCTTTTTCGTGTGGGTTTCCTGCTCGTTTCGCGCTAAAATCAAGGAGCGATCGCAATGCCTGTCTCGCCGCAGCTTGAGGAATACACCTCAAATCTCTTGGCCGGGAATCGCCCGGTCTGCCGTCGAATCATCAACGACTTGCGCCAAACGATGAAAACGACGGATTCGATTTATCACGATCTCATTTGGCCGGCGATTGAACGAATCGAGAAGTTGCACCGAGCGGATCGCATCAACCTCGCGGCGGAGCACATGGCCACTCGAATCAATCGCGCGATCGCGGATCAATTGCAAACCGGCCTCTCGATGTCGCCCGCGACCGGACGGAAGGTCGTGATCACCTGCGCGGATGGCGAGCCAGAGGAACTCGGTGCCCAGATTTGCGCGGACCTCTTCGAATCGCGCGGCTGGGAGGTCTTCTTCCTGGGCGGCGGTGTTCCAAATGATGAAATTCTGAACCTTGTTGGGCAAATTCGGCCCGATCTCCTGTTGATTTTCGGCACTCAGCCGGGCGGCGTGCCGGGCGTGCGGCGCCTTGTGGACATGATCCGCGACATCGGCGTGAACCCCACGATGAATATCATGGTGTCTGGAGGCGTGTTCAACCGGGCGGACGCATTATGGAAGGAAGTCAATGCGGACTTAATGGCGCGAACCGCAGAGCAAGTCATCCCCATGGCTGAGGCCGCAGCACCGCGCGTACCCGCGCCACCGAAGCCGGGCGTTCCGAAGAAGCGTCGTCGTCGTCGCCGAAGCGCCGAACTCGTCCCCGCGGGTGCATGAAAATCAGGCTGTTTTCAGATGGTTTTCAGGCTGTTTCAGATGCGGCCTCACGGCGCTGTGAAAAAAATTTTTCACAAAATCGCAAATTTTACGGGAAAAACCTTGATTTTCATCCAACATGCACTTAGATTCCCGCACAAGCTGGCCATGGAATGGCGGGCGAATTACTGAAAGGAACGATTGCAATGGCGACGAAGATGGCAAAAATCCCCACGAATACCAAGGGCAAGGCTCGCTCCAAGGGCGAAATTTACGGCACGCTGGCAGCGGCGTCCGACCTGAACCGCAAGCAGGTAGGGCATCTGTTCGACAACCTCGCGGAGATGATCAAGCAGGACCTCAAGAAAGGTCCGGGCATCTTCACGGTCCCTGGTCTGATGAAGATCAAGGTCGTGCGGAAGCCGGCAACCAAGGCGCGCAAGGGCATCAATCCATTCACGAAGGAAGAAATGATGTTCAAGGCCAAGCCGGCGCGAAATGTGGTGAAGGTCTTGGCGCTCAAAAACCTCAAGGCGATGGTCTGATTTCGCTTAGACGATTTTCGCCTTGATTCATGGCGACAAATTCGGCGGCGGGTTCCCTTTGGGGAATTCGCCGCTTTTTCTTTCAGGAAGCTGGCCATGACTTGACCTTCGACGTTTTGGGTCCAAGAAAATCAATGCTGTTCCATCGAATGATGGACCGCACTTTGCCGATAGGCATTCATGCGGCGGGCTCCGAAGAGATCGGGCGTCTTGTTGCTATTCACGGAGATTGACCATGCGAAATTGTCGTAAATCTCTTTTCAAAAAACATGCCATCGAGGCACTTTTGTTCGCTGTCATGCTTCTTTCGAATGCTGCGTCGACTTCGCGGGCCGAAGAGACCGCACCTACGAAAGGCGAGCTGGCGATCAAGGGCTATTGTCCGGTGTCTTATTACTCCGCGCACAAACCCGTGAAAGGAAAGCCGGAGCTTCATTCGGAGTATCAGGGATTCACGTACTATTTTGCGGGAACCGAAGAGAAGAAGGCATTCGACGCGGCTCCACAGGATTTCGCGCCGCAGTTCGCGAGTTACTGCACAACCGCCCTCGGCGGACCCTACGGAAACCGCATCCCCTGCGATCCTGAAGTATTTGATGTCCGTGACAAGAAGCTTTACCTTTTCTCGTCCGCTCGCGCCAAGAAATCGTACGACATCAAACAGGACGAATACATCAAGACCGCGCGAGGGCTCTTTGAGAAACCGGCCTTGAAGGGACATTGTCCGGTGTCCTATCAGCTTCACAGTGAGGCGCGAAAGGGCGATGCGAAATACGCGGCTCAATATGGCGAAGCTTTGTATTGGTTTGCCGATGAGGCCGCACTTCAGGCGTTCAAGAAAGAACCGGAGCGATATGCCCCACCATTCCTAGGGCTTTGCGCGGCGGGCATCGCCGAGAACAAGCACTTTGCGGCCGATCCGACCGTGTTCCACGTGGTGGACAATCGAACCTATCTTTTCTTTGATACCGCGGCTCGAGATCGATTCAAAGAAAAGAGTGCGGAAATGATCAAGTCCGCTCAGGCTAACTGGCCCGAAATTCGCCACAAACTGCCTACCATTCAGCCGTAGTCGAACATCCAGAAGGGCAGTCCCGCGGTCTGACGGGATTCCTTCCAGCGAAACGGTTCTCCGCGTCGATAGTGCTGAAAACGGGCCGACGGTCCGAATGGTGATGTTGCGCGCAGCTGAAAATGTGCGTAGCGAATGTGGGTCGAAGACACGCGGGTGTTTCAGGATGTCTCAGTATTTGGGTGGCATGGCCAAACGCAGCGCTGCCATGCATTGAGTAACATGCCGGCGCTACGCCGAGCTTGAGCATGGCACCCAACCACAAGCAACGTATGTGTCGCCACACTGGTTGCATCTAAAGGAAAATCGCTACGCCCGATGAGTGGCGAATTTCGCGAGGGAATGGATTCCGTGACGGCTGATCGGCCAACACTTCGACCGCGAAAACTGACGTTGCCCTTGATGGGATTGGCGGCGGCGGCGCTCCTCTGGCCGGCGATGTTCACATTTCATCTTGGCGATTGGCCCAGTCCCCATCAATTTCCGCATAATGATCCGACGGCCAATGCATGCGGGGTGATCGGCGCATGGTGCGTCTACTACCTTCGATACTTTCTCGGTGACGGCGCCTACATCCTGTTGTTGTTCTGCACGCTCGCGGCGCTGCTCAAGATCGCCCGCGGCGAGATTCGATGCGTCGGCGAACGTGCGTTTGGTCTCCTGCTCGTTCTCGCTTGCACGTCCGCCTCCGCTCATCTCATCGCTACGCCATCGGCGAATTCCATGCCTGTCGGCAATGGCGGCGTGATCGGTTACGCATTGGGGGAGCTGCTCACGCGAAATCTGTCGAAGCTCGGCACGACAATCGTACTTGTGGCGTCATGGGTCGTCGGATTGATTTTTGCAACGCAAGGCTGGGTGCTCAAAATTCCGTCGTTGATGGGTCGAGCCGCACAGGCCTCGCGTGAAACAGCCGCCGTCGCAGCGAATCTTGCCAGTGCGGCTGCTGATGCCGTGCGCGGGCGAGTCCCCGCATTGAAATCCGCAAACGCGGGCACGCCGAATGCGACCGCGTCAAAGTCCCCATCAGAGAAATTGCGCACAGCGGGCCAAACGAGTGACGCAAAATCTTCGCCGTACGACAAGGGATCGCGGGAGAATGACGAATCACCGGCTCGCAAGGAGTCAAACCCCAGGGAAAAAATTGACGCCGGCGACTCCTCCAAGACTCAATCATTATTTGATCCAGCCACGCCTGCGACATCGACCTCTTCATCCTCAGCGGCGGCCAAGAGCGATGATTCCACGCCCACGACAAAGGCATCCGCGCCCGCAGGTGCAACGAATCCGGCCTCATGGACTTCTACGCCTGCAACTGCTCGACCGAATCAAGCGGCAAGACCGGCTTCGCTTCCGATTGTTCACTTCTCGTCGCCACAGCGAGTGGCCGCGGCAGAGCCGTATCCAAAGCAGATCGAGAATTGGCGGTTGCCCGACCTGAGTCTGCTCAACGAAGCGGAATACAACTTCTCGGCCCAGCAGGAAGCAGTGGTACGCCGGCAGGCGAAAATTCTTGAAGAAACGCTGGCCGAGTTTCGAGTTGATGCTCAGGTTGTCGAGATCGACACGGGTCCGGTCATCACGATGTTCGAACTCAAGCTGGGTTCGGGCATCAAGGTCTCGCAGATTGCGGCGTTGTCGAATGATATCGCTCGCGCGTTAAAGGCCCACGCTATTCGTGTCGTCGCCCCGATTTCCGGCAAGAACACGGTGGGCATTGAAGTTCCCAACGTGGATAAGGAAAAGGTGCGATTGCGCGAGCTAATGTCGCTTTCCGGTCAAAAAGCCAGCGCGATGTCGTTGCCGCTCTTCCTCGGCAAAGACGCAGGCGGTCAACCGCTGATTGGTGATCTCGCGTCGATGCCGCATATGCTCATCGCCGGAACGACCGGTTCGGGTAAAAGCGTCTGTCTGAACTCGATCATTCTTAGCCTGCTCATGACCAAGCGGCCCGACCACGTCAAAATGATTCTCATCGACCCCAAAATGGTCGAAATGAGCCAGTTCAAGGATGTTCCGCATCTGATGTGTCCGCTGGTGACCGACATGGCCCGTGCCGAAAAAATCCTTGAATGGGCCGTCACGCAGATGGACGAGCGGTATGAATTGCTGGCAGAGGCTCGCGTCAAGAACATCGCCGGGTACAACGCGCTTGGCGAAAGCGAAATCATCGCCCGCTTCGCCCCCGCGACTGAGGAAGAGAAGGCCCAAATCCCAATGCACTTGCCATTTGTCGTCATAGTGATTGATGAATTGGCGGACCTCATGATGACAGCGGCCAAGGAAGTCGAGCATCATCTGTCGAGGCTCGCGCAAAAATCGCGAGCGGTGGGCATTCACATCATCGTGGCCACGCAGCGGCCGGAAGTGAAAGTCGTCACCGGTTTGATCAAGTCGAATCTGCCGGCGCGAGTCTGTTTCCGTGTCGCGTCGCGCATGGATTCGCGCATCGTCCTCGATCAAAACGGCGGCGAAGTGCTCATGGGACAGGGTGACATGCTTTTCCTACCGCCCGGATCGCATAAGCTGCTCCGCGCGCAAGGCACGTATCTCGGCGACTCGGAGGTGCAGGCCGTTCTTGAAGATTTGGCGTCGCGAGCCAAACCCGAATTCCACCCAGAGCTGATGAAACTGAAGGCCTCTGATTCCGACGAAGCCGATCCCTCGATGCGCGATCCGCTTTTCGATGATGGCGTCAGAATTATTCTGGAATCTCGTCGCGGGAGCGTGAGTTTGCTGCAACGACGGCTCACCATTGGATATTCACGCGCGTCTCGCCTGATCGACCAAATGGCCTCCGCCGGCATCGTCGGCGAATACAAAGGCTCACAGGCCCGCGAAGTCCTGATGACCCTCGACGACTGGAATCGCTTGAAGTCACAAGTTGATGATGACCTGAAGGCGGGATATGAAGCGGATGAGGATTCATTGCAATCTCAAAGCTAGTAGTTCGTTCCGTCTGAGGATTCGGGTGTAAACGCTCCCTTGTCGATCTTCCAGATGGGCATGTTGCCCGCGATCAAGGGGGATCGACATGAAGAGTTGGGTGGTTCGGCTGGAGGCCGAGGAACGCGCGAGGTTG
>JACQFE010000060.1 GCA_016200265.1 Planctomycetota bacterium
CAACAGTTGGCTTCACCAATACCGTCGCCTGCGGGTGCGCTACGAACGACGCAGCGACACGCACGAAGCCTTCCTCAAACTCGGTTGTATCCTGATTTGCCATAAATGCCTGATGGGGTCATTTTGTTAGGTGTTCTAAATGTAGTATCGCTGGGCATCGAAGCGCATGCCGCGCCGCTCGATGGGATCAAGTGAATTTGAGATCTCAAGGAGTTGTATTTCAAATGATCAGCATCGCAAGTGCGCATCGGTCGATCACGGTTTTGATAGTTTTTACTTTCTTTGCTTCCAAGACTTGCATCGGGGCGACGAATTACCATGTCCCAGCCGACTACCCCACCATCCAAGCTTGCATTATTGCAGCGCAAACGGGTGACGAGTGTGTGGTCGCGCCGGGCAGGTATAGCGAGCGAATCAACTTTCGAGGCAGGGCAATCATATTGCATAGTCTCGGTGGTGCGGCGGTGACCACCATCGATGGCACTGGACTTGGCGGCAGTGTTGTCACTTTCGATCACGGTGAGACCTCCTCCACAATCCTCGACGGCTTCACAATCACCGGAGGAACGGGACCAAATGGCGGAGGCATGTACATTTACAATGGCAGCCCAATGGTGACAAATTGTGCGTTCATCAGGAACTCGGTGGCGGGGAGCGGCGGAGGCATTTTCAACTACAACAGCAATCCGACGCTAATCAACTGTACATTTTACGGAAATTCGTCCCTCCAGAATGGCGGAGGAATCTACAACTCCAGCAGCAATCCGCAAATCGCAAATTGTACGTTTAGCGCCAACGTAGCTCAGTACCTTGGTGGGGCAATTTACGGTTCCAGCAGCAACAGCAGTCCGAAAGCGAACAATTGTATCCTTTGGGGCAACCACCCTGACCAGGTCAATGGCAGCGCTACGATTAGTAACAGTGACATCGAGGGCGGCTGGACGGGTTTGGGCAACATCAACGTCGACCCCGTTTTTCTTAATGCGTACGGAGGCGACTTGCGTTTGCGGTCCGGATCGCCTTGCATCGACGCCGGTGACAACGCGGCCATACCGGTTGGGATCACAACGGACATGGATAGAAACGTTCGGCGCGTTGACGATCTTTGTGCGAGCGACACGGGTCATGGCCCTGCCCCGATCGTGGACATGGGGGCCTTCGAGTTGCCCGCGCCTCCACGATGCGGAGATGGCGTCTGCGATCCCGGTGACTCGTGCGAGCTTTGTGCCTGCGACTGTGGCGCCTGTTGCGGCGATGGCGTATGCAGCGTCCATGAAAATTGCATTTCATGTCCTGTCGACTGTACTTGTCCGACCTTACATGTTCCGGGTGATTACGGCCTGATTCAGGAGGCGATCGCCGCTGCCCATGGCGGAGACGAGATAATCGTTGGACCAGGCATGTACAACGAGGCCATCGATTTTCTCGGAAAGGCGATTACGGTCCGGAGTTCCAACGGCCCTTCGACCACAAAGATCGATGCAACTGGGCTTAACAGAAGCGTGGTCACGTGTCGCCTTGGCGAGGGACCGGCAACTCTTCTTGATGGATTTACAATTAAGGGGGGGAAGGCCAACTCCGGCGGCGGGATGTACAACGACATAAGCAGCCCAACCATCAGGAACTGCACGTTCAGCCAAAACGTGGCCACCAATGAAGGTGGCGGAATTTACAACAATCGTGGCAAACCAGTGATTACGAATTGTAGGTTTATCCACAATTCCAGTTGGATAGGCGGTGCTCTAGAAAATTGGTATAGCAATTCGACAATCGTGAATTGTATTTTTGTGCGCAATGATGCGAGTTCTGATGGCGGTGGAATTGATAACTACAACAGCAATCCCACGGTCACCAACTGCACCTTCTTTGGAAATACCACTACTGGATTTGGTGGTGGAATGTCGAATGCAGGCGGAAACAGCGTCCCAACGGTCACCAATTGTATCCTTTGGGACAATTTTCCAGACCAAATCACCAACCGTCCCATCGTGAGTTCCTGTGATGTAAAAGGAGGGTGGAGCGGCGTCGGAAACATCAACGCCGACCCCCTCTTTGCAAATGCAAATAAAGGAGACGTGCGCCTCCGATCGGGGTCGCCTTGCATCGACGCAGGAAACAATGGAGGAGTGCCAGTCGGGCTTACGATGGATCTGGATGGCAGCCCTCGTTTCACGGATGATCGGTGCGCCATCAACGCCGGTTATGGGGTTGGGCCGTTGGTTGATATGGGAGCCTTCGAGGCAGTGACTGCACCGGAATGTGGTAATGGCATTTGTGAACAAGGTGAGTCATGTGAATCCTGCGTTTGCGATTGTGGCGAATGTTGCGGCGATGGGATTTGCGCACCATTTGAGGACTGCCTAACGTGTGCCGTCGATTGTTTATGTAAAACGATACATGTTCCGGACGAGTATGAACTGATCCAAGACGCAATCCAGGACGCAAAAGATGGTGACGAGATATCGGTCGCGCCTGGTCGATACTCCGAGGTGATTGATTTTCTGGGTAAAACGATTGTTGTACGAAGCTCCGCCGGACCGGACGTAACGACGATTGACGCCACGGGACTGAATTCGAGCGTTGTGACTTGCTGGAATGAAGAAGGCCCGAATACCGTGCTTGATGGATTTACGATCACAGGAGGGCGAGTCGGAATGACCAGCAATGCCAGCAACCCGACTGTCGCTAACTGCGTGTTCACTGGAAATCAGGGCGCAGGGATGACCAATAGCTTAAGCAGTCCCATAGTGAGAAATTGCTCGTTTATCGGAAACTCATCGGCGGGCGATGGCGGCGGAATGTCCAATGACTTTTATAGCAGTCCAACAGTGACACGATGCACATTTCGAGATAATACAGTGCAGTATCGTGGGGGCGGCATGGCCAACAACTTTTTTAGCAGTCCCCAGATGACGAATTGTTCCTTCATCGGAAATAAGGCTCAATGGGGCGGAGGAGCGATTCATAATACATACAACAGCAACCCAACGATTACGAATTCCACGTTCGATAAGAATTTGAGTGGTCCTTACAAAGACGGGGGCGCTCTATTCAATGATCAAAGCAACCCAACGCTTGCCAATTGCATTTTGTGGAACAACTATCCCAACCAGATTACGCAAATTAATGGAGGCGCTACGGCGATAAGCTTCAGTAACATCAAAGGTGGCTGGATCGGCGACGGGAACATCGATGCGGAACCCATGTTCCTCGATGAATTTCGTGATGATCTGCACCTTATGTCCGGGTCCCCGTGTGTCGATGCGGGAAGCAATGCGGCTCTGCCGCTTGGGGCGACGAATGACTTAGGCGGCAGTGCCCGACGAGTTGATGATCCGTGCACACTTGATACGGGGCTTGGTACTGCTCCCGTGGTGGACATGGGAGGGTTCGAGCTCGCGTCGCCGTCTGAGTGTGGAAACGGCGTTTGCGATGGGGGAGAAACGTGCGAATTGTGCGCATGTGATTGTGGCAACTGCTGCGGGGATGGCATATGCAGCGTCCATGAAGACTGCTTATCATGCGTTGCCGATTGCTCTTGCTTGATTCTGAATGTTCCGGCTGACTACGACGGCATCCAAAACGCCATTGAGGCCGCAAGAAATGGTGACGAAGTTATCATCAACCAAGGCACGTATTTCGAAGCAATCGATCTTCTCGGCAAGGCGATTACGGTCCGGAGTTCATACGGTCCACGTGTGACGACAATTGATGCGACGGGCCTGGATACAAGTGTCGTTACGTGTCAGTCTGGTGAGGGGCCCGCAACTCGGATTGATGGTCTTACAATTACGGGCGGAAAAGCCCATTACGGAGGTGGAATGCACACTGAGTATCACAGCGGTCCTACGGTGTCCAACTGCAAGTTCACCAAGAACGCGGCTAGTGAAGGCGGCGGAATGTACAATTCTGGAAGCACGCCGACGGTCATCAATTGCGAGTTTAATGGAAACACAGCCAGTTCGATCGGCGGGGGGATGCTTAACGACAGCTATAGCAGTGCGACGGTCGTCAATTGCGCATTTTTTGAAAATACCGCTGGCGGCGGAGGCGGAATATACAACTATGACAGCAATCTGGCTCTGACAAGCTGTACCTTTAGCGGAAATGTTGCGACTGGGGGCGCCATGTTTAACTTCCGTAGCACCGCAAACGTGACTGGTAGCATTCTCTGGGATAATTATCCCAATCAAATCACCAATAACACCAGCAACAACGTCACGGTGCGTTTCAGCAATGTCGAAGGCAACTGGCCGGGCACGGGCAACTTAGCGGGTGATCCGCTCTTTGTGCCGGGGCCGATTGGGTGCTTCTATTTGAGCCAGAAAGCTGCTGGGCAAGCTGTTGACAGCCCATGCCTCAATTCGGGCAGTGATACGGCCGCTATCTTGGGATTGAACGCGATGACGACACGCAGCGATGAGGGAACCGACTCAGGCCGCGTTGACTTAGGATACCATTATCCGGTGACTAGGCTCCCGCTCGTCATGGGCGACTTCGACAGGAACGAGCGTGCTGAACTCAGTGACTTTTTGGAGTGGAGATCCTGTATGCATGGACCAGCCTACGCGACTGTTTCGCCGTGCTGCCGTATTTTCGATATGGAGCTTGATGGCCACGTCGACCTGGCCGATTTTGCCAAATTCCAATCCGCGCTCAGGGACTTCCCGCACCACATTCCACCCAGCTGCGATCCCAAGGACCCCCGGTGTGAGAGCACAAAATGAACCAGACGCGTCGCCATATTATGATCGATCCCCTGTATTGCGCCATCCATCGCACGTTTCCGGGTGACGGAGAATCTGCTATAGGGCGATGCGTGCGTTCACATGGCGTGGTTGCGTTCGTTAATTTGAGTGCGGATCCAACTTATGCGTGCTTGCGCCAGCGAGACTTCAACACGCAAGTTATGCAAGCGCCGCGACAAGCATCGCATGGGCAGGGGAATGTCCGAAGGTCGTCTTCAAAGTCAAAGTAACGCGCCCGGCCCGCCCGTTATAGGCGTTGAGATGAATTCTTCAGACCGCTTCTGGAAACGTCGTCACCAATCCGGAAGCCACAGTGCAAAGAGACTTTGCATTTCCCATAACTCTTTAGTGATTCGCGGTTTAGAATTTACTGCCCGCACGTTGCCAATGTGAATGTCGAGAGTTCAAGTCCCTTCACCCGCTTCGAAGAATCTTTGCGAATTATCGCGCAAGTCCGTCCAAACTTCATAGGTTGACGTGTGCCACCGCATTGACCCTCATTTTCAAGTTCACTGAATGATTGCGCATCGTTTTGCCCTGAAGTGCGTCGCGAGCGCTGCGCGATATCACAGCCCCAAGTCCCGGCCATCTTCAACGCCTCATTTTCGCGAGCCGGTTCGGTCGGTGGCCACGGCAGACCGACGATTACCGACGCCACGAGAAGCAATCTTTCATCTGTGTAAGTGTTCGCTGACAATCGCGGATCGGTATGACGCATGCGTGCTTGTGCAAGTCTCAGCGGGACCGCGTTGGCGGATAGAAACGTTACCAGTGATTTCTGAACGGCGTGCAGATTCGCGCGGCCCACGTCGGTTGCCCCGGCGATACCGGCGGCCTTTCAGTCACCCCTTAGCGCCTTCATATCCGGCACCCGCGACAGCACGGCGTCGGTTGCATTGATGTCCACGGGCCTACGGGTTCGCAGGGCATCGATGACTTGTGGGTGAAGCGCAATGGAGTCGGAGCGCTTCGATTTCGTCGTCAACGTACGCAGGACATTAGTCGCATGAAGCAGGCTACCTTACAGATTCCAACTCCGCGAGTCAACTGCTCTCATGGAATTTGACTTGTATCGCAGCCCGATCGGGTTTGCCGATAGGGCATTTGGAGAGGAACCACCGTGAAATTGACACGCAATCAAGCAGGATCCCTTGATGCGTGCTCCGGTCTGCCTAAGATTCACTGTCAAGTGGTATGGATCGGGATTCGGCCGAGTGTCTTCCCATTGGCGAGCATGCGTTATGAAGCGAAAGACTTCCCCCGACGATCTCATCAATTCGGTGTACGACGAATTACGCGTCGTCGCGGAAAGCTATCTACGCCGCCAGCCCTCCGATTTCACGCTTTGCCCCACGGAAATTGTTCACGAAGCCTGCATTCATTTCATCGAGCATGGCAACGTCAACTGGACGAGCGCAGGTCACTTTCGTGCGATCGCAATCTGCAAGATGTGGCAGGTGATCGTGGATCACCTCAAACGGCGGGATGCACAGAAACGCGGCGGGCGCGCACGATCCCAAACTGTTTCTGAGTCCCGATCAGAGGGGGTTGGGGATGGCGCTGTTGCGTCGCCTTGGAAGCGAATTCCGCTCGGCGACGTCACCGTGGAATGGCACGACCGACAGGTGGACCTGCTGGACCTTGCCGAGGCTCTGAATGAACTTGGCGGCGCCAGCGGCCGTTTGCGCGATGTCGTGACATTGCACTGGTTTGGCGGCCTCACTCACGCCGAAGTGGGGGAGGAGCTCGGGTTGAGCACCAGCACGGCGGAAAAAGACTATCGACATGCGCTGGCGTGGCTCAACCGGCACTTGCAGGGGAGCCGTGCCGATGGCCACTGATTTTCACATTCGCGTGGGCGAAATTCTCGAGCGTGCCTTCCAGCAGCCCACCGCCGCACGCGAGGCATTCATTGCGCGAGCGGCACGCGGCAGCGGCACGGTGCTGGGCGAGGTGAAATCACTCTTGTCGCATTATGCCGCTGTTCGGCGTTTCGAACTCGAGCGGCCGAAGGGCATGCCGTGCGTCCGTTCCCTCGGCAAGAACGTCGATGATGACTTGTGGCAACCGCCATTCTCGATTGCCCCATTTCGAGTCACCGAGGTTCTCGGATGCGGCGGAATGGGGGTCGTGTATCGAGGCGTTCACTCGAAAACCCGGGCTGAAGTGGCCATCAAGGTCATCCGTCGGCGTCTTCTTCTGAATGAGTTTCGTCGGTTCAAACAAGAGGAGGAACTTCTGCGCCGGTTGCGGCATCCGGGTATTGTCTGGTTCATGTACAGCGGACAAGTCGTGATCCGACGCGGACCGGGCCGTTCGGTCGAGGATCGACGTCCCTATTTTGTGATGGAATATGTCGCGGGCATGCCGCTAACGAAGTATGCAAATGATAACAAACTCGACACGCTGCAACGCCTTGCCCTTCTTGCACGAATCTGCGAAGCGGTTCAATTCGCGCATCTCCGCGGCGTCGTTCATTGCGACCTGAAGCCCGACAACATTCTGGTGGATCAGTCCGGTCAGCCGCGGATTCTTGACTTTGGCATTGCGACTTTGGGGCAAATCCGAGGCGAGCCGGTCATCGACGGCGGCCGTTTTGTCGGTACACCCGCTTATGCGAGTCCCGAACAGGTTTCAGCGCGTCGCTCAGTCTTATCGCCTGCGACGGATGTCTACTCACTGGGTTTGATCGCGCATGAGTTGCTGGCAGGCCGCCTGCCCAGGAGAGAGGCCGGGCGAATGGCTGTGGACCTCTCAAACGTGCGGACGTCTGCAGGTCACGATGCACCGAGTCACCGCGACTTGGAATTGCAACACGCCCTGCGCGTTCTCCTTATCGCCGCGCTTCGCGGGGCGGGCGGTCGGCGTTACGAGAATGCCGGCGAGTTTGGCGCAGACTTGATTGCGGTTCAACGGGCGTTTTCCGAATCATCGGACCGCAAGAATACGCTGTTGGGATGGCTTGCCGGGCTGCGGAGAGAAGCGCCGAGCGCACCGACGAGCCACGATCAACTTCTTTGTGCGTTGCTCCGCACGCGCATCGGCCTGGGGCTCAGGATGTGAGGTTGAGGCTGGGAAACACGGTCACTCATGACGCCGTGCGAAATCGAGCAGTTCGAGAGATTATGTGTTCGGCGATTCGAAGATGGGCGGTCACGATCACCACATTTGGAGTTTTCCCGTCGACGCGAATCGTCACTTCTCCAATCATGTTTTCAGGGACAATGGCGTTTCCCTCCAATGTGATCGATGCATTCGGGTCCATTGCTCCATGAACATTGAACCATGCTCGGCCACTATCGATGAGTTGTCTCAGCACGATTTCTTCGTGTTCCTGCCGGGTCGTCCGCACCAATTGCGCCGTGTTGGCCATGATCAACGCTGAAAGTGCGGTCGCCAAAACGATGAAGAGGAGCGCCATGACCAGCATGGCCCCACGGCGAGCGATCGCGATGGGGCGAACCCGGATTTTCGTTCCTGCTCTATTCATCTTCATGGCCAATCTCACCCGCGCATCGCACAATCCGGTCGATGCGACGGCTTGGTTCCGGATCCTTCGCCCCTAATCGGCGCCATGACACGGCAATGCTCACTCCTGTGCCATTCGATGTAGACTTACCTGAGACGATTTCAGCATGAGCAATCAGGGGAGTCCACGATTTCGGTGCGATGCCCGGCCGCGCCTCTCGTTCCACCTTCTGTTCGAAGAATCGATACACGAGTTGCCCCGATGGCAAATTGAGGGCTACGACCTGTCGCACTGTTTCGCCCGCAGTTTCGTGCGTTACAACCGACGTCGACTGACGAACATCGCGAGAAAAACACCGCAGAAAATCGTTGATTTCAGCATATTGGTTCCCGAATTCAGCGACCCGCTTTTGGCTGCGCAACATGCTGGCAAGGCCGACGGCCATGAGTGTCCCACCGATCCCGACGATCACGATGACCGTGAGCATCTCGACCAGAAATACGCCACGACGATTCATAATCATGGCCCACTCCTTTGCAAGGGCGCAATGTAAGCTCCAAGTGAGTACCTCGCGGCCCGCCCGTGCTTCCCGATTGCAGTTGCAGTCACATTGACGCGCAAGAGCGGTCGCCACGATTCTTCAGCATCGACTATTTGGATTTCAAACGCGATCCCCGCATCATCGACAATCCTGGCATTTTCAATTGCGACCATGCCGAAGCGCATCCTCTCGACGCACGATTCCGCCGCCAATTGCGCGCGCCGATAATTCACGAAGTAATCTGTCGCCACCGCATGTCGAGTGAGCAGAAGCGAGGCCATGCCCAGCACCAGTCCGATCAGGGCCAGCGATATGCATGTATCCGTGAGAATAATTCCGCGACGAGGGCCCGCCGCACCAAGGCGTCGGCTCATCATATAGTCTCCGAAACGGCGTTGATTAGTGCGATCAATGGCATGAACAGGGCCAGTGCGATAAATCCCACCAGAAATCCCAGACACAGAGTGACCAATGGCCCGCTCAGTGCCGACATCGCGTGCCACCACCGATAGGCGATGGCTTCATAATAGTCCGCGGCGTGGCCCAGTGATCGCTCCGCATCCTCGCCACGTTCCACCATTCTCAATGCGCACACCAGCATGCCGCCGAGGTTCGCGTTTCCGGCGGCTTCGTGCGGAGATACACCCGCTGAAATCGCTTCGACAAATTTCGCCAATCGACTTCGGAGGTGATTTGTTGGACTCACCACTGAGGGAAGTGAACTCGAAAAAGCACTCGATGCACCGCTGCGAATTCCCAGTGCGATGGACCGAATGGCCTGGGCCATGCCCAATCCGTAATCCATCGTTCGGGTGATGGGAAAGGCACAACGTGTCGTGGCCACAAAACGCGAAAAGATACCAGGTTCGATTGAGCGTCTTGCATAAATGAGCTTCAACATCAGTATCAGTGCGGTCGCCAACAGGATGGCTGGGAGAATCCAAACGTACTTCATGAACCAGTCCGATATGGAAATCAGTCTCATTGTTGCATCCGGCAGGCGAACGCCAAAATCGAGAAATATGTCCCGAAATTTCGGCATCAACATGGCCATGAACCAGAATGTCAAAGTCACGATGAACAGAATCATGAAGGCCGCGTAGCCAAGGGCATGACGTGAATGCGGCGTGGACGTTACGTGGAATTCGATGACACGATTCAGAATTCCCTCCTGTTCCGAAAGCGAGGCCGTCAGTTGTCCGCATGATTCAGCTTGGCGCAAAATCTCACTGAGCTGTGTGGGGCACCCGCGAAAACCGGCGGTCAGCGCTGTCGAGACCGGAACTCCGCTGCGAATGCTCAGGTTCATTTGCTCGAATGTGCGGCGAATCCGTCCGATTTCTCCGGCAGCGGCGGCTTCCAATGCAGGACACAAAGGCAGGTTTAGTCGCGTGATCACGGCCAGGCGAGAAACAACCGTTTGGAGTTCAATTGCACGTCGGATCCTCTTACTGTTGCCCATGAATCCGAGAGGCATCAGCGCCGCCTGTTCGCCGGAAAGCAAACGAGCCGTGTTGCTCGCGATGCTTGCGGCCAAACTCAACAGCGCATTGATGATGATGAGAAAGAGGGCGAGCTGTACAGCGACAATCATGTACATGGCATCTTCCTTCTCAACCGCTCACCGATTGCACCATTTGGACCAGGGGTAGGAATAGAGCCAGAATCAGCAGCCCGATGACCGCGCCTACGCCAAAAATCGCCGCAGGGGCCACCCAGCCACGCAGCAACAACTGGGAGTGAATCGCCTGTGATTCGTAGGCCTTGGACAACTGAATCAACCCATCACGCAAAATGCCTAAGTCCGGGCTCCCACCGACGAAGTAGCTGAACATGGCGGGCACCAGGCGCGTGCCTCGACAGGCCTCGCCGACGTCGGCGCCGTTCTCGATTGCCAATGCCACACTCCATGCTTCGTGGGAAAGCGCCAAACTGCCTGTGGCACCGGCGGAAAGTCGAATGGCTTCTGGAAGGGGCACGCCGCTGTCCACGGCAAACGCCATCGCGCGGAGAAACCGGGCACGTAGCGAGTTACGGATCATCGCGCCCAGTAGAGGGATGCGGAGTACGATTCGGTCGCACATCAGCCGCCCTGCCATCGACCGATGGAGCACGAGGAACGATGATGCCAAAGCAACGACGGCGATGCCCGCAAACACGAGCAATTGCGGCAGAGCGTGCGAAAGCGAGATCATCGTCGTGGTAATCCACGGTAGCCTTACGCCGAACCCCGCAAAGGTCTCGGCAAACTGCGGCACCACGAACAACAGCACCGCACAGAAAACCCCCAGAGCGAGTGCCAGAACGATGGCCGGATACATGAGAGCTTCGCCGAGCAAGCGCCGCGTCTCGGACACCAGCCGCAAATGATGCGAAAGATTGAGCAACGTCGCGGACAATTGTCCGTTGGCCACGCCGGCGCGGACCACTTGTGCGTAGAGTGCAGGAACTTGCGGGGCGTGCTTCTCAATCGCATCCGGTAGAGACTGGCCTTGCTCGATTTCATTTGCGATCATCTGGAGCACACCCTGGAGTCGTCGGGAGTGGACGTCCCTTCCAAGTTGCCTCAGTCCCTCGTCCAGGCAGATTCCCGCATTTGCCAGGGACGCAAGCTGCTCGTTGAAGAAGATGAAATCGTCGCGACTCAGCACTCTTCGCATCGGCGCTTGCTTCGCCGCGCGCAGCTCGATGTTCTTCAGGCCCATCGAAGCAAGCTGCTCCATCGCAACCGCGTTGTCCGCAACTTCGAAGGTTCCGCTCATTGCAGCGCCGGACTTGCTCTGTGCGCTATATTCAAAATGGGCCATTTCGTGTTTTCCCTAAACTCAGCACTCCGACCCGCGATCAATCCGACAGCTTGCAGCCGAGGATCCGCACAACTTCCTCCTCGTCCGTGACGCCGCTCGCCAGCAACTCCCTGGCACGCCCATTCAGGTCCAGCTCCTGCTTCTTCAACTCTTCGCGCAACACCGACGCGGGTGATTGCAACAAGATCAGCGACCGCGTTCGTTCGTCCAGCGTGGAAATCTGCGAGATCGCCGTTCGCCCGCTGTATCCCGTGTTCAGGCAAGCATTGCATCCGCGCAACGGGGACGCGCCGCAATGTCGACATCGCAGGCGAATCAGGCGTTGGGAACACACCAGCGTCATCGCACTAACAAGTTGATAGGGCGGTATCCCCATTTCGAGAAAACGCACGATCGTCTCCGCCGGATCGCCGCTGTGCATGGTCGTGAGAATAAGGTGCCCGGTCAGGGCCGCCTCCACGACGATGAACGCGGTTTGACGGTCGCGCACTTCGCCCAAGAGAATGACCTGCGGATCATGACGCAGCACCGATCTCATGCAGCGTTCGTATCCTAGCTCGCCGTATGGATTGATCTGGACTTGTGCGACGCGATCGAGCCGCTGTTCGACCGGGTCCTCTAAAGCAATGATGCTCCTGCCGGGAGTCAGACGCTGAATCTCGCGGACCAGTGCATATAAGGTCGTGGTTTTTCCACTTCCCGCAGGGCCGGACACAACGATGAGTCCGGCGGGGAGCGCCGCCGCCGCTCGCAATTGGGCTGCCGGTTTCGTTGTCAGTCCGAGCGAGTCGAGCGACTGGAGGTGAGTGCTGCGGCGAAAGACCCGCACGACGGCCCGCTCCCCGCGGACTGTTGGGAATGTAGCGACACGCAACTCTGCTCCCATACTGCTATCATTCGTCGAGCCATGTTCCCACAAAAAGCTTCCTTCCTGCGGGATGTCAATTCGATAAGTGAGTAACGACGCCATAATTTTCAGCCGAGAAATGACGTTCTCGGAGAGTCGTTGGGAGAGAACTTCCATGTCTCTGAGTTGGCCGTCGACGCGCGCCCGCACCAGCATTCCGTCGTCAATCGGTTCCCAATGAATGTCTGTCGAGCCGGCTTCAAGCGCCTGGGCAATGATGTCGTCCACCAGGTCGGTGACATCATGAACACCCGGTTCAGATGGTCGATCCTTCATTTGCGTTTCGGCACACACGCTTCAGAATCCCTTTCAAGCCTTCGGCATCGTGCCGGAATTGAGGTTCCTTTGCCGCGTCGAATGCCCAGAAGCGATCACCTGCCTCCCGTTGTTACTACGAAAACGGGGCGTCCTTCTCGCAAATAATTTAAAGCCGAATTGATCGGACGACCCCGAAATTCAACATTTGATGGTCCATCAGTCCGTGGTAAATGCCCCTTGATGCAGCGAGGCAGTGGCTGCGCGATCAATCGACCTGCATTTGCTTTCCGCGAGGGAGTCCGCTCCAATGATTCTGGCACAGTTGCAGAGCGCGCCGCAGGCTTTGCATCCATGTCCAATGCCGCCCAAGAAAGCCCTGAAGGCTTCGGGCCGTTCCAAAACACATGATCTTGCGCAGCACCAGGCTCAGGTTGAAACCGCCCGCATGAGTCAGCAGGCGTTTGAGAATGTTCTCATGCTTGCGTAGATGCGTCCGATGCATCCCCCCGGTGTCGTAGCAGTGAGCGAAGCTCCGTTCAAGGCGTTCACGGATCCGTTCATGTTTCTGACGTGTTGCCCAAATTTACACGAGCGTGGGCACGATCGATCGGCACTGTTTATCGCGTGGAGTGGGCGGTATGTCCGTATTATGGTTAAATCCTCCGACTTGCGGTGGACCAATGGCGACAGATACCATCACGACTGTCGATGTACTTTCGCGACCAGACGGAGGAATCATTGCGCATGCCGTTACGATTGGCGATGTGGTCGGGGCCGAGAAACATCTCCACCGCCATGATGCGCTCCTGGGGCAACCGCGCCGATACCTTTGTGTGCGACGAGCCGTTCTACGCGCACTACCTGAAAGCAACCGGAATCGATCATCCTGGCAGGGACGAGGTCATCGCGCACCACGAGACGGATTGGCGGAAAGTCGTAGCATGGCTGACTGGTCCGACCCCAGGGGGCAAGGCCGTCTTTTATCAGAAGCACATGTCCCATCATCTGCTGCCCAACATCGAACGCAGCTGGCTGGATGGGCTGACGCATTGCTTTCTGATCCGCGATCCACGAGAGATGC
Organism: Planctomycetota bacterium; assembly: GCA_016200265.1. Lineage (GTDB taxonomy): Bacteria > Planctomycetota > Phycisphaerae > UBA1845 > UBA1845 > JACQFE01. Next base: position 13,812 of record JACQFE010000060.1, read on the forward strand.
TCACCTCGTTGCTCGAACATCTGCCGAATCCGACGTTGAATGACACCGGCCTGCCGCAGCAGATCGAGTTGGTCCACCACGTACAATGGCGAAGCGGCCGGACGCCACCGATCGTTGACGCACGAGACGTGCTGGAGGCGCCTCGCCACATGCTTGAACTACTGTGTGGCGAAGTTGGCGTTGCATTTGATGAAGCCATGCTCAGTTGGCTCCCGGGACGTCGGGCGACGGATGGCATCTGGGCGAAACACTGGTACGAGGCCGTGGAGCGATCCACAGGCTTTCAGCCGTACAAGCCCAAACAGGAACCTTTGCCCGATGAGTTCACGACGCTTTTCGAGCAGTGCATGGAATGTTATTCTGAGCTGCACGTACGCCGACTCCGTGCGTAGTGCGACGAAAGAGATTGCAATGTTCCAACAATTCAATCCCCAAAACAAGGATCTATTGGTGAATATCAACGGCAAGTTGGTTCACCGCAACGAGGCCGGAATCAGCCCGTTCGACTCCGTGGTGCAAGGCGGCGACGCGGTTTGGGAGGGTTTACGCCTCTATCAAGGAAGGATTTTCAAGCTCCTTGAACACTTGGACCGGCTTCGCGACTCCGGGCTTGCCCTTGCCTTTCAACAGATCCCTTCGCAAGAAGAGTTCATTGAACAGATTCGACGGACACTTGCTGCGAATCAAATGTCTGACGGAGTACACATCCGCCTGACGCTGACTCGGGGCGTCAAGATCACCTCGGGCATGGACCCGCGTCTCAACCAGTCCGGACCGACGCTCATCGTGCTGGCCGAACACAAACCTCCGGTTTACAGCAAGACCGGGTTAACTTTGATCACCAGCAGCATCCGCAGATTTCCTCCCGATTGCCTCGATCCGAAAATCCACCACGCCAACCTGCTGCAATCGATTCTGGCCAAGATCGAGGCCAACAACGCCGGCGCGGATGACGCACTTATGCTGGACCACCGTGGCTTCGTGGCGGAAACCAACGCCACACACATTTTTATCGTTCACTCCGGCACAGTCATGACCAGCCTGGCAGTGGCGTGTCCCGAAGGCATCACCCGAGCTACCGTGCTGGAACTTTGCAAGAAACACGATATTCCCAGCTGGGAGAAAGATATCTCCTTGACCGAGGTTTACCGCGCCGATGAAGCGTTCTGCACCGGAACGATGGGAGAGCTGGCTTCCGTTGTCAGGATCGACGGACGATCGATCGGAAGGGGTCGAGTCGGACCCATGACCGAACGCCTGAGCACATTGTTTTGCCGGCTCACGGAAACTGTGGGGTACAAAATCACCTGACAACTACGGAATCGCGAACACATTTGGCGGGTTCAAATCAGAAACACATTTCAATGTGAAGCACCCGGTGCGTGCGGAAATGGCGATGCCGCGACCGGCGACTCCGTAGACTCACAATCGCAAGGCAGCACGATGCGCCATGACTGTGCGTCACGCGAATATCGAGGACACTGCGGAAGCGTGCCTGAGTCAGCGGGCAGCCGTGAAGCCTTCAAGTCGAATGCGCGGCGTTAGGTAGTCGTCGCGTATCGGCTCCTCGAGGCACAAGTCGGTGGAAAGGTATTTCTTGTTGGAATCCGGAAGAACGGAAACCACTGCTGTGTCCTCGCCGAGTTCCTCCACGAGTTTCATCGCCCCAAGCACGTTGGCGCCGGAGGAGATGCCGACCGCCAGGCCAAGGCGACGACAAAGCGCTTGTGCCATGAGTATGGCATCGCCGTCCCAAACGTCAACCACTGGGTCGAGAATCTCAAGGTTCACGATAGAGGGTATGAACTCGTCGGAAATGCCTTGAATGCGGTGTTGGCCGGTCTTGTGTCCGGTGCGAAGCGTGGGAGAGTTGGCCGGCTCCAAGGGGTGGATGCGGACACTTCGTCTCTCGCGCCGCAGATATCGCCCGACGCCCATAACCGTCCCGCCCGTGCCAACGCCCGCCACGAATGCATCGGCCACCCGACCGAACGCACGAAGCTGCGACTCGATCTCCGGGCCTGTCGATAACATATGGGCCTCGACGTTGGCAGGGTGAGCGAACTGTCGCGGCAGAAAAACGTTGCGGTGTGTTTCCGCGTAGCGCTTGGTCATCTCGATGGCGCCGACAAAACCGCCATCCTCAGAGGAAACTCCGATGACGGTTGCCCCGAAACTGGCGATCAGCTGCACGCGCTCGCGGCTCATCCAGTCCGGCATGAAGATCCGAACGGGATGTGCAAGGGCGCTGCCTATGGCGGCAAAGGATATTCCCGTGTTACCGCTGGAAGCCTCGACAATAGCATCACCGGGGCGCAGATCGCCGGATCGATAGGCGACTTGAAGGATGTGGGCCGCCATGCGGTCCTTGATGCTCCCGGTCATGTTCATCAGCTCGTACTTGGCGAAAATACGACGCGGCTTGTGGTCGAAGCGATAGCGTATTTCCAGGAGCGGCGTTTTGCCGATGAGAGGCATCAGTGCTTTGATCGGGGTGACATCGGCCTCTGTCTGTATTGTTGCGTTCAACGGGAATCGGTCGGGCGCCTCGGCCCATCTCCTGTCAGAAGAACATACCACGCTCCGCTTGCCTGACAACATCGCACGCCTGAATGCGGTGGTTTGCCATCTTCAGAAAGCGATTCACTTTCAAGTCCTCCAATCACATCGCACTCGCCATGACCGCAAATACTGTAAGTTCTCCCCAATGCCCCCGTGCTGACCAACAAGCCGCTTGATTGAGCTGCAGGGTCGAGCGAGCGTCCGACCTCCCGCGTTCAGTACCTAACTTCTGACGCAATTGGTCTCATTCCGCACAAGCGCCGGAGTACGAACTTGCTTGCTACGGATGCCGGTAATAATCTAACGCTTCGTCCAGCTCCGATGGGATGGCGACGGGGCTTCCATCGGAGACGCATCAGCGATTCCCCGCCAGGAGCCTCCTCATGTCACAGAGTCACACGCTACTTCATTGGAAATGGACCACGATGATGGTTTTGGTATTGGGTCCCGTAGCCGGCCCCGCGTGGGCCGAGGAAAAGGAAAAGAAAGTGCCGGAACGAAGCGAAATTGAAAAAAAGTACACTTGGGCGACGGAGAACATCTTTCCCGATGTCAAAGCCTGGGAGGCCGAGTACGCCGCACTGGAGAAGGGCACGAAGGACATGGCCGCGCATAAGGGCATGCTCAAGAACGGAGCGGATCAACTGCTCAAAGTGCTCAAGGCCAAGGACGACATTGAAGCCCGTGTCGATCGCGTCAACGTGTACGCCTCGCTCACCGCCGATCAGGACACACGCGAAGGCGCCGCGCAGGCTCTCAAATCGCGGGCGCAGACTCTGGCCGTCAATTACAGTCAGGCGATGTCCTGGTTCCAGCCGGAGCTGACCGCGATGTCGTTCGATCAGATTGATTCGTGGATGCGTGAGAACAAGGACCTCGCGCAGTATCGGCAATACTTCGACAACCTCTTCCGACAGAAGAAGCACATCCTCTCACCGCGCGAGGAGGAGCTCTTGGCCATGGCCGGCGAGGTCAACGCCACGCCGTACAACGCGTACAATCTGCTTGCCAACGCGGACATTAAGTTCCCGTCGATCAAGGATGCGGAGGGCAAGACGACCGAGCTTTCCGACTCCGCCTTTTACGTCATGATGAGCTCGCCGGACCGCCGCGTCCGAAAGGACGCATACGACGCGATCGTCGGCGGCTACGCCGGGCATCGCAACACCGCGGCGGCACTGCTCAACGGCGTCGTACAGGCGCACATCTTCAACATGAAGGCACGCGGGTATCCGAGCTGTCTGACGGCCTCACTGGACGCCGGCAACATACCTGTCGAGGCCTACAACAACCTGGTCAAGACGGTGGATGACAATTTGCCGCTGCTGCACCGCTATACGGAACTCCGCAAGCGCGTTCTGAAGCTTGCGGACGGCACGCATGACTACGACCTGTATTGCCCGCTTATTATCGGCCAATCGCCGGAGTACACGTACGAAAAAGGCGTTGAGGCCATGAATACGGCGCTGAAGCCGCTCGGCGCTGACTACCTGGCGAACATGCAAAAAGGGCTGGATTCACGCTGGGTGGACGTGTTCCCGACCAGGGGCAAGCGCAGCGGCGCCTACTCCAGCGGCACGTTTCTCACGCAGCCGTACATGCTGCTCAATTTCCACGGACAATACAGCGACGTGTCCACGCTGGCCCACGAGATGGGCCACTCGATGCACTCGTATTTCTCGCGCAAGACTCAGCCTTATGTCTATAGCGATTACGACATCTTCTGTGCGGAGGTGGCGTCCACATGCAATGAGATCCTGCTTCAGAATTACGTTCTGGCTCATGCCAAGGACACGAAGGAGAAGCTCTACCTGATCAGTGAGTTCCTGGAGCGGATGCGGGGCACGATTTTCCGCCAGACCATGTTCAGCGAGTTCGAGCAGCGCGTGCACGAGATGGCCGAAAAGGGTCAGCCGCTCACTGCGGATACCCTCGGCGCCGCTTACGGCGAGATCATGAAGAAGTATTACGGGCCTTCGTACGTCCATGACCCCATTGTGGATAATTACTGGGCGAGAATCCCGCACTTCTATTACAACTTCTACGTGTACAAGTATGCGACCAGCTATTGTGCGGCCTCCAACATCGCCGCTCGGATCGAGAAAGAGGGCGACAAAGCTCGCGACGCGTATATCGGTTTCCTCAAGGGCGGCAGCAGCAAGTACCCAATTGACCTCTTAAAAGGCGCCGGCGTAGACATGACCTCGCCCGAGCCGATCCGCGACGGATTGAAGCTCTTTGGAGACCTTCTTGACCAAGCGGAAGCAGCGATGAAAGAGCTGGGAATGTTGTAGCGGAATTTCGCGGCAATTCGAGCCGCAAGTTTCAAACGGCCCGTTGGAGTGCGCATCGAGTACGCGATCGGTTCAGCTTGTCGCACGCGAGAGCCCCTGATCCGCCTCAGACTTTCGCTTCGCGAGGATGGAACAACCCGTCGCGCAGCTCACAAGAGGTGTTGCTGCAGCGGATTGGCTGCTGTTACGGAACCATGCGCTCGGCGGAATCGCCGCGAACACCGCTCAGCCTGCCATGATCCAAACCCCATTGAGAAGACTTCATAATCAAATCTTCGTTCAAACTGAATCTTCTCAAGGTCCGGCAATCACTTAACGAAAACGTTACAAATCTTTGGCGCAAAATTAACTGCTTTCGCAAACCAGCCTAACGTCGGCGCGGGAGATTCCTCGCCAAAGGTCGGGCCTTAGGCGAACTCGGAGACCGGCGCGGTCACGGGGAGGCTCGATAGGCACTGTTGGCATAGGGAGATCAGAATGGCGCGAAGGAAAGGGATTCGGCGAGGTGGATTTACGCTGATCGAGCTCATGGTTGTTGTGGCGATCATTGCTCTGTTGGTCGCGATGTTGCTACCAAGCTTGAGTGCCGCGCGGGCACACGCGAAAACTGTCGCTTGTTCGGCAAATTATCACAATGTCGGACTGGCGAATGCAAATTATCTCTTCACATCCAAAGGCACATACCCTGTCTCGTACGCATATCCGGACAATGCGGATGGCCAGTGGTCGCCGACGACGCAGAACCCGGATCACCCTTTCGGATATTTGCATTGGTCATACTATCTGTATGACAACGGTCAGATTAATGACAAGGCGTTCCAGTGTCCGACGTTTGAAAACGGCGGAGCGCCGCGGACCAATCCCGGCCGTGCGAATGTGGATTGGGAGGCGGGCCAGGTCGATCAGAATGGGAATGGCTCGGCCAATGATCTCATTGACAAGCAGGCACCGCGAATGTCCATCACTGCCAACGCGGCAATCATTCCACGAAACAAGTTCACGACACTGATTTCCGACGGCCCACGAACCAATGTTTTTGTCCGCGAACAAAACGTCAAGCACCAGGGTTCGACGATACTGGCAACTGAGTTTATCAACAATTGGAAAGCAATTGGTATTCCAGAAGGCAGCGGCGTGCTCAGTAAGTCGCATCGGCCGATCAATCCGTTTTACCACGTCGGTTCGGGATTCGATGAATACAAGGCGGATCCAAGTGCACCGGGCTTCATTTATGGCATTCCCACGGATCAGGATACGTATGGCCTTCTGCCCTTCGATCAGGTCAAGAACAAGACAAACACACTGGACGGTCCCAAGTCGGGGATTTCGGAAATCAATGCGGTCGGTCGCCATCATCCCACGTCGGATTCCGTGTTCTTTAAGAAATTCGGGGGATCGGCGAATTTCTTATATTGCGACGGGCATGCGGAAAACATGACCGTGTTGGACTCCGTCGTGAAGAGACAGTGGGGCGATCGGTATTACTCACTGACCGGCGAAAATCAGGTGTTGAACATGAACCCTGTGGCGAAGACGCATTGAGGAAGAAATTACAGGGTTCCGTCCGGCGGCGAAACCGATCGCCTAAGGGGGAGCCGCCGCGGAACCCGAATCGTAAAGTCGGCGGCTCAGGGCGCAAAGTGCGCGCAAGGAATTCGGAGACGCACCACATGGGCGGTCTTCCGCCGCCGACGTGGATTCGCGACATGGCACTATTGACGTGGATCTTGCGAGCCGACTTGGTTGCTTAAATGGAGTCTCGCAATTGAGAAACTGCCGGTCGTCATGCTGAGAGAAGCGAAGCATCTCACGCTCCGAGATTCTTCGGTCGCCTGCGGCGACCTCAGAATGACGCGGGTCGTAGGTCTAGGCTGTTTTCAATGTGGTTGAAGGGCAGAGTGGGCGTAATCGGTTGAGTCATTCCGTGCGTGGAGAAGGAACCGCGCGGCACCAGGCGTGCCGCTCAATTTGCGAGGTCGCATGGGAGATGTGATCTCGCGCTAAAGTTCACTGAATTTACACAAGATTGCAGAGGTCGACAAAGGCCGGTGTTCCCGGTGTAGGGGATGATGTGCGCCTGCGTCACGACGAATCTGATGGAGGGATGACTATGAATCGGCGATTGGTTTCCGGAGTCCTTCTCGGCGTCGCGGGCGTATGCCTTTCGGCAACGTCTTCGGTGCGAGCACAGAGTTGCCCCAACGATGGGGCAGGCACAGTTTTCAATCACGATCACACGCTTCAATTCAATGTCGATCTTGGGCAGATCACAGGGGCCGGGGCCACGTTGTTTCTCAATTTCTTCTCGGCTCCGGCGTCGACTAATGACTGGATTGACGTGGACAACGATGGGCAGGCGGGGTTCTTCAACACCTTCCCGTTCGTGGACCAGCTTGCGGCGCAATTTACGCCGACGCAGCCTCCCGCCCTCAATACCGAGTGGATTTTCCAATACCGCCCAGTGGGCTCGGTGAACGGATTTAACGAATTTGTCGAGAACCAGACCTGCGGCGCACTGCGAACCAACATTCCCGCGGATATCAGCGCCTTTAATGGGTTCACGTACGCATCCGCGGGAGCGCGCGCGTGGGCCGGCCCGTTTGACATCCCCAGTGGCACGCCGCTGGCCCCGTGTTCAATTGATTTCGCCGCTCTTGACGTACCTGGAGCTTGGGCAGTGCAGGTGCCGGGCACGCCGGAATGGGATCGAAAACCAACGACGGCTGGCTATGGCCTGAATCCCATCGTGTCGTCGACGGGCTATGTAAGCAATCTTCAAACAGCTAGCCGGCAATGCGGGATTTGCAGCGTTGGCGGTCGCCCATGCACGTCGGACGTAAACTGCAACGGAACCTGCAATGGCGATGGTCTGACCTGGTGCGTGACCAATGCCGATTGCGCCAATGCCAGCCCCCCCAATAATTGCGTGGGAGCGTCGACTTGCACTCTCAGCGGTCCCGTGGTTTCACTGAATCAGAATGCATCCGGAAGCCAAAACGCGAACACGATCAACGACAACCCCATGGTTTTCGTACCCATTGTTCCGATCGCCAATCGCGGAAGCGGTGTGCAAAACGTTAGCTACACGGACCTCCGATACGTGTTCGTTACCGGGCGAATGCCGAACGGCGAAAACCTGGTTGCGGCCACACGCTCCGTCGGATCCGGCACGCGCAACGGCGAGATGAACTCACTGGGCATCGACACGAGCTGGGGGCGCGGCGACAACGTGGGCAACGAAGTAACCGTGACGGGTCGTTTCGACCTCGGTCCGGGCACTCAGCAATCAAACGGCGAAGGCTCGGGACAAACGGAAGAGTCTGTGCGCCAACACCGTCTCGCAATTGGCTATACAGGCCTGGGCGGCTCCAGCCGCGCCATTGGAGACACCATTGCGGGGCAATATGAGATCCTCAATGTCTGCAAGGACGTCGCCGGGTGTGATTGTACGAATCTTGCAAACTTTGTTCGCCCGAGCATTAACACCGTGTTGGACAATTGCAACGCTTGCACGGGATTTACTCTCGGGGGTCCGGAGACGTTCATTACCCGCGGCGACCCGGATGCGAACCGCGATCCGATGGACCAGCATTACAACGCCGTCGATCCGCCGACAGCCAACCAGCAGGTAGCCAACTATATCAACAACATCATCGACAGTCTGGCGTCGTTCGACGGCAGCACGCAGCCGGCCCAGTGCTTCGCCGCAGAAGTTTGCCATTCCAAGAAGTGCAGCAATTCCGCGACGCTCTGCTCAGTCAACGCGGATTGTCCGGGCGGCACGTGTGGGTTTGTGAATTGCGTGGCCGATGGTGATTGCACCCTGCCGACGCAACCGATTGATCTCGGTGCATGTGACGTGCCGCGTAACTGCACCAGCGACGCCACCTGTACCACGAGGACGTGCAGTGTCGACGGCATGGTTTGCACCGGCACAGGAAACGGTACTTGTTCGCAGGTTCCCGATCCGCAAACGTGTCGCGCGGACTTCTGCAAATCAAGCGCCAATATGCCGGGGCAATTCATGGCCACGGCGTTTTTCCTCATCCCATCGCTCGATTGTGCGCAAAGCGTAACCGACCCGGCGGCGTTCAATCCCAATCTGTTGTTCGTTCAGAGCATCCAGGATTATGTTCGTGCGCACAACGGTCTTGGGGTCAGCTCGGACACACCGGCGTTTGGCTCGGTGAACACGGCCGGACAGGTTCCCGTTCGTATCGCCTTGTCTGGGGGGAACTTCTATTCTGATGGTTCGACGACAGGGAGCTATGAATACTGGAACGGCGCGAGCTACGTCACGATCAGCAGCGGGCAAAAGCTTTCGAAGCGAAATCGCCTGGCAGGTGACTTTAACAATAACGGCGTGCGTGATGTCAGTGATATTTCCGAAATGGTAAAGGCTGTCTACGGACCGCGCGCATGGCAGCAGACGGCCGCAGCGTCCGGTACCGGGACGGGATTTGATCTCGGCAACATGACGACGGATAACGCCATCCCCGAAGTCATCGGCGACTTCAACGGTGACGGAAGTTTGGACAAAGAAGACCTTCGCTACATGATGGACGGTCTTTCGATTTCCGGCGGCAGCCTGAATCGTAAGCAGGGTGCGATCGCCGTCGATAATGCTCTCCAGGCAGGCACCCATGCATTCCCCTGGGCTGAGCCCGCACAATCGACCACGATTTCCGCAGGAGCCTTCCCTGACGCAACGGAACCGACGTTCTCAACTCCTCATGACGTCAATGGCGTTCCGAAGTTCCTGAAGACCGGAAAGGTCTATGCAAACGGAGACTTCCGCGGCGATGTGGCCGGCAACGGCTATCAGGCCTGCGTGAACGGTCACTGCAACTACACGAACGAGACTTGCGTGACTGCGGCCACTTGTCCGCGAACGCCACCCACTCCGGGCGCTCAGCCGATGGGCTGGGACGGCGTCGTGGATGATAAGGACATCTCGTACTGTTGCAAGATGGTTCGTGCCGGTACGTGGCACAACTTGAGCAACGCCGTTTTGAGCGATCTTAGCTGCGATATGAACGGCGATGCAGATGTCACATTTGCGGACGTTCAGGAACTCGTTCAAGGAATTCTTGGCACCCAGTTCGGCGACGTGAATCTCGATGGTGTCGCCGACGCCGCCGATCGCGCCATCATTCAAGCGTCAATCGACGGCCCGAATCCGTGCATCGCCGCTCATGCCTGTGGATGGGCGGACGGTGACATGAATTGCGATGGCGTCGTGGATGCGAGCGATTTGGCGAACGTGACGCCGGCTCCGGAGAACGTCGCGAATCCTGTTGACAAGCCAAGATACTTGTCATTCCGCGAGTCATCCGCTGTAGCCGCACCGGTGCCGAAGGCAATTCAGGTTACACTGGTCTTGCTCATGCATCCGAGTCCGGGAAACTTGCCTGGGCACCCGGCGCCGGACTTCACCGGGTTTGAAGGTCAGGTTCGTTACGCGAATAACCCGCACCTTTGCCAGGAATCGGAGACGCCGTTCACTCCCTTCTCCTGCTCTGAGCTGAAATGCACGCCCGAGTATCGGGATGACTGGGCGTCATGGGGAGATATCCATCTATATGGGTCGGCAATCGTCCCAAGCTCGAAGTACGACATCCAGGCAATCTATTTGGATGCGACCGAGCCGTCTGCGGCGTTGACAATTACGACAGGTCGTTGGGGTGATGTTGTGACTCCGTTCCAAGGTGTGTGTACGTGCAATGTGGGTGGCGCGGAATGCGTCGTCAATTCCGATTGCGGGGCAAATGGTCCGTGCAATTGTCCGGCTTTGACACAGCCGAACATTCAGGACATTTCCGCGATTGTTGACAAGTTCAAGAGCGTTCCCAATGCACCCATTATTGCTCGGGCGGACTTGGTGCCGAACATTCCAGATAACGTGGTCAATATCTCAGACGTGGCGGCGTGCGTGGACTCGTTCAAGAACATCCAATACGTTCAACCCGGCCCATCGGCATGCCCGTAAGCGGAAATAAGCCCAAAGATAGAAGTAGGAGTTTATTTTCAAGCCGGTTTGGGCTGCACGACAGCCCAAACCGGTTCATTTTCCGACTTTCCGTTGCGCGGAGGAACCCAGTGACCATTCCATTCCAAAGGGAATTCGACTGAGCGCATCATCTCGATTGCTATTGACATTGGTACCCCTGCTGGGTAACCTATCGGCCGCTGCGCTCGGAATAGTGGTAGTCTGGGCGTTTTGACGGCGAAAATCTCCCCGTTCGCAGGCGAGAACGGTATGGTTGTCCACAAATTGAATCCAAGGCACAAATCGTGCTGGGAGCGTCGAAGCTTTTCATCTAAGGAGGAACATCCATGAAATCCGCCCTGGTCTTATTATTCGCTTCGTGTTTGGCATTCGTCTCATCGGTAAATGCGCGCGACGTTCGGTCACCGAAGAGAAACTCGCAACGGGAAACGCGTGTGCAAGCTGCGGCGAACGTTGTTTCTCCGGCGTGCATCCAGGCATGCGAACAGCAGGCCGAGGATGTATTCCATTCCTGCATCGAGAACGGGGGGACCGAGGAGAATTGTCGACATACGGCCAATGAATTCATGGCGTCGTGTGTCGCGCAGAATTGCGGGCAGCCACCGGATTGCGCCTCACAGTGCCACATGGCGGCCGAACAACTATTCCAATCGTGCATAGACGGCGGAGGTAGTGAGGACGACTGCCGCGCACAAGCGCATGCGGCGCTGGACACGTGCCTTCAGGATCAATGCGGACAGCCGCCGAGCTGCCAGGATCAATGCCAGGCTGGCGCCGAGCAGGCGTTTCATGCTTGCATCGGAGCGGGTGGAACGCAGGATGCGTGCCACACCGCAGCCCAGAATTTCCTGCACAACTGTCTGCAAACGAATTGCGGTCAGCCGCCGAGCTGCGAGGCGCAGTGCCACCAACACGCTGAGGATGTGTATCAACAGTGCATTAGCGGCGGAGGTAGTCAGGATGCTTGCTCCGCGCAGGCCCACGATGCGTTCAACGTTTGCCTACAGAATCATTGCAACCTTCCGCCGCCCCCGACAGATTGCGAGCAACAGTGCCAGCAGCAGGCGGGAGAAGCGTACCATCATTGCATTGATCAAGGCGGCACTCAGGACGAATGTGCTGCCGCAGCCCACACCGTACTGACGAACTGCATCACGCAAAATTGTCACCAGCCGCCGCCTCCAGATTGCGAGACCCAGTGCGAGGAACACGCCCAACAGTTGTTCCATGATTGTACGGCCGCAGGCGGATCGCAGGACGATTGCCAGGCTGCGGCGCAGGAATTCTTGGCGCATTGCATCTACGAATTGTGCGGAGGTCCCCCGCCTCCCCCGCCTCCTCCGGACTGCGAAACTCAGTGCCACAATGCCGCGACGCAGCTTTACAATACTTGCATCAGCAACGGCGGTACGGCTGAACAATGCGGGCACGTTCGCGACGAATTCCTGCAGCATTGCTTAATCGAGGATTGCAATCTACCTCCTCCGCCTCCTCCGCCGGATTGCCAGGCCTCATGTCAGAATGACGCGACTGAGGTTTATGACCACTGCGTGAGCAATGGCGGGACTGCGGAACAATGTGCCGCGGCACGCGATGAGTTCTACCAACATTGCCTTGTTGATCGCTGCAATGCTCAGCCGCCGCCCCCTCCGCCGAGCTGTGCAGACCAATGTGAGGCCGCCGCGAATGATGTGTACAACAATTGCATCCATCATGGCGGAACCGCGGACCAATGTGGACATGCGCGACAGGAATTCCTAACCAACTGTCTTTCGCATTGCGGCCCGTGAATCGAGGGGATGGTGAAGGGGTGAAGCGCGGTAGTGAAAGGCGAAACCGCCGGGGCTTCCGGCGGATGGGAGCAGCCATCCCTTGCGCTGTAGTCTGCTTTTGCGTCTGCAACTTCGTCCGCGCCGGTGACATCTATTGGGCTCAATCCTTCGATGACCGAATCCAGCACGCCGATAGCAGCGGCGCAAATGCCGTGACGCTCCTCTCCTGGCCGCAGGTGAATGGTGCCGTGGGAATTGCGGTGGACGCAATTCATGGAAAGGTGTATTGGGCTCAGACCTTCGGAAACCGCATCGCAACTGCAAGTCTCGATGGCAGCGGCCAACAGACCTTACTTGAGTGGCCCGAGCTCGACGGTCCAATCGCCATCGCACTGGATATCGCAGGTGGTAAAATCTATTGGGTTCAAAACACGGGCCCGCGAATCATGCGGGCAAACTTGGACGGCAGCAGCGCGGAGAATGTGGTCATTTGGCCCGATGTGAATGGCCCTGTCGGCATCGCCATTGATTCCGCCGCAGGAAAAATTTATTGGGCGCAGACGTTTGGACCGCAGATCATGCGCGCCAATCTTAACGGTTCATCAATCGAAACCGTACTGGCATGGCCTAATCTGAATGGCCCCGTCGCAATCGCCGTGGATCCCGCGGCACAGATGGTTTATTGGGCGCAATCTTCGGGCCCGAGCATCATGCGGACCCCTTATTCTGGAACCAATGTGCAGACGATCGTGCCGTGGCCTGATGTCGATGGGCCTACCGCTATTGCCCTCGACGCCGCAGGCGGAAAAGTCTATTGGGCGCAGAGCTACGATGACCGAATTCGCCGGGCTGACAAGAATGGTGGAAGCCTTGCTGAGACGCTCCTCTCCTGGCCTGTGGTCAGCGGGGCCACGTCCCTTGCATATGCAATTACGGCCGGAACTCCTGCAAACTCGATGAGTCGTTATGTCACCATGGCGCCTGCGCCGGCCGCTCAGCCCGTCGCGTTTCGTGTGAAATTGGTTTCTTTGATGCACCCGAGCCCCTCGAACATCCCGCAGAATCCGGCTCCGAATTTCTCTTCATTTGAAAGTCAGGTTCGTTGGGTAGGTCCGCCACACCTTTGCCAGGAGTCAGAGACGCCGTCTACGATGTTTTCCTGTGCGGAGGTGCAATGTACACCCGAATATCAAAGCGATTGGGCATCCTGGGGCAATATTCAATTGTATGGAAACGCGATCGTGCCGAGTTCCAAGTACGCTTTGCAATCCATCTTCCAGGGATCAGATATCAATAACGAGGCCGCGTACTCGTCGGCCTTAACCCTTCAAACCGGTCGATGGGGCGATGTCGCTGCTCCGTTCCAGGGTCCTTGCACTTGTAACTCGGGCAGCGCGGAATGCGTCGTGAACGCCGATTGCGGCGCAAATGGTCCGTGCAACTGCCCGGCCTTGACTCAACCAAACATTCAGGACATTTCCGCGATCGTGGATAAGTTCAAGAGTGTTCCCAGTGCACCGTTCGTTGCTCGTGCGGACCTAGTGCCGAACATCCCGGACAACGTCGTCAACATTTCGGACGTGGCGGCGTGCGTCGACGCTTTCAAGAATATTCAATATGTGCAACCGGGCCCCTCAACATGCCCGTAGTTTGAAAAGGACTTTTCCAATGCGCAAGTTTTGAATCCCAGTTCGAGTGAAATTACTCGGACGGGGATCTTAATGTATTCTTAGCGCAATCCGCGTTGCTGCGACGGCCTTACTGTATTTCGAAAACGATCCAAAGCGTTTGATCTTGCTTAATTTCGCTAATCGAACCGTGCGATTGAGTGATCAACAAGCCTCGGGGGCGCGAGAATCATGCAAAAGTTCTCACAGTTGCAGCGAATTGGTACCATCATTGGCTCGACCGTTTGCCGTTAGTAAGTTAAGCTCACGCCTGTAGGCATCAGGAATTCGACTTCCCCAAAGAATTAATCATTACGTGAATTGAAAGGAAACCAAGTGAAGAATTGTGGGTCAGAAACTGTTGAGGCTAACTTAGGCCGAAGCAGGTCACTATTCGGAATTCGGGAAATTGTTTTTGAAACACGATGTTCTGCGATAGTCTCGACCTTATTTTTCTGTAGCGGACTCGCATCCGCCGCGGACGTCGCCGGAACCGTGAAGATCGACGGCTCCAGCACGGTGGCGCCGATTTCGATGGCGGCCGCGGAATTGTTTCAGGCAAAAAACAAAGCCGTCAAAGTGACCGTCGGAATTTCCGGCACCGGCGGGGGATTCAAGAAGTTTCTCGATGCGCAGGCAGAACTTCGAACGGACATCAGCGATGCGTCCCGCCCGATTGAAGCGACTGAACTGAAGAAGGCGGAGGAGCACGGAGTGAAGTTTATGGAGCTTCCGCTGGCATGGGACGGCATCTGCGTGGTGGTTCACCCGTCGAATTCATTCTGCAATCATTTAACGGTTGAGGAATTGAAACGAATCTGGTCGCCGGACAGCAAGATCAACAATTGGAAGGACATTCGCGGCGGATTTCCTGATCTGCCTTTGAAGCTCTACGGCCCTGGAACCGACAGCGGGACATTTGACTACTTCACTCAAGCCATCGTCGGAAAGGAAAAGTCCTCGCGGGCGGATTATACGCCCAGCGAGAATGACAACGTGCTCGTGCAGGGAGTCGCTGGCGATCGAGGGTCGCTTGGCTATTTCGGCTATGCGTATTATGAAGCGAATAAGTCCAAGCTAAAGGCCATTGCGATTGATTCCGGCGACGGGAAACCGGTAACGCCCAGCGTGGCTTCGATTCGCGACGGCAGCTATAAGCCGCTGTCGCGCCCGCTCTTTTTGTATGTGAACGCGGCAAGCTGGAAGCGACCTGAAGTCAAAGCGTTCGTCGAGTTTGTTTTTGCTGACCCGAAATCGATCGTCGAACATAAGCGCGTCAATTACGTGTCATTGCCCGACGCGGTTTATGATCTTGCCCGACAACGTTTGAAGGAAGAAAAGACCGGGTCCGCAATGGCCAAAGCTCCGGCGGGCTTGCGCGATCTGGCGGCCATCTTCAGCGCCCCCTGATCATTCTGGAGTGTGTTCGTCTTCCAAGGGAACATCATTCGACATGAGTTCTGCGTCCATTCTAACACCAAGTGAGGCGGCTCGAGGACGTACGCTGCTCTATGTTCGCGAATGGTTCATCCGATCGGCCTTGTTTCTCTGTGCCATGGTTTCGATCGCCACGACGGTCGGGATTGTCTGGGTACTCATCGCGGAATCGGTCAGCTTCTTTCGAGTCGTCCCAGTTTTTGATTTTCTAACGGGCACGCGCTGGGCGCCGCTGATCGAGCCGAAAAGCTTCGGTGTTCTCCCCTTGATTTGCGGTACATCGCTCGTTGCAGGCGGGGCTTTACTGGTCGCAGTACCGATCGGACTCGCGTCAGCTCTATTCATGAGTGAATTCTCTCCTGCGGGCCTCAGGAATGTTTTGAAGCCGATGTTGGAAATACTCGCCGGGATTCCGACAGTCGTTTACGGCTATTTCGCGTTGACCTTTATCACGCCGAAAATCCTTCAGCCACTGTTTCAGTCCACGGAAATTTTCAACGCCGCCAGCGCTGCGATCGTCGTCGGAATCATGATTATTCCTACGATCGCTTCGTTGGGCGATGACGCGCTCCGCGCAGTTCCGCGAACACTTCGAGAGGCCGCGTATGCGTTATCCGCCACGAAACTCGAAGTTTCGACGAGGGTGGTTTTTCCAGCGGCGGCATCGGGCATTGTGGCGAGCATCCTGCTGGCGTTGGGAAGGGCCATTGGTGAAACAATGGCGGTCGCAATCGCCGCCGGCGCAATGCCCCGTCTTTCATTGAATCCGTTGAAAAGTATCGAAACGCTAACCGCGTTTATCGTGGAAGTGGCCGGCGGTGACACTCCGGCCGGCGGCGTCGAATATCAAACCATCTTCGCGGTCGGACTCACGCTATTTGTGATCACGCTGTCAATCAATTTTATCGCACGGGCCGTCCTGAATCGGTTCAAGGAGAGTTACGAGTGACTTCCCGGCCCGCGGACATGGATTATGCGCCATTGCTCGTCTGGCGACGAACCAAATCCGCAATGTTTTTGGTCATTTGCGCAGTGATGGGTTGCCTGGGGCTTGTCGCTCTTGCCGCACTCATTGCCACCATCATCCGCGACGGCGCCAGTCATTTGAGCCTTGACTTTCTAACGAATTTTCCGTCCATGTTCCCCGAAGCATCCGGGGTCAAGAGTGCGTTGCACGGCTCGATTTGGTTAGTTGTCATTACGATTGTCTTTTCCGTACCCATCGGGATTGGTGCGGCCGTTTACCTCGAGGAATTCGCCCCCGACAATCGCCTGACCCGCTTGATCCACTTGAATATTTCGAATCTCGCCGGTGTTCCTTCGATCGTCTTTGGCCTGCTCGGATTGACGATTTTCGTCCGCTGGAGCCGGTTTGACCGAAGCATATTCTCGGGCGGGCTTACCCTCTGTCTTCTCGTCCTTCCGGTGATCATCATCGCAAGCCAGGAGGCGCTGCTTGCCGTCCCGAAGTCGTTCCGGTTGGCCGCCTATGCCCTCGGTGCGACCCGCTGGCAGACGGTACGCTACCATGTCTTGCCGGTCGCACTGCCGGGAATGATGACCGGCATCATTTTGGCGCTTTCAAGAGCCATCGGGGAGGCCGCTCCATTGATCATTGTTGGGGCCATCGCCTACATCACATTTGTCCCCGATGGTCTGAAGTCGCAATTCACCGCATTGCCAATTCAGATTTATTTCTGGTCCAACCAGCCGGACCCGGAGTTCCAGAATTTGGCCGCCTCGGCTAGCATTGTCCTGCTTGGCGTGCTGATCCCGCTGAACGCCATTGCGGTCCTGATTCGCGGGTTGCGGCAGAGAAAGAGGGCGTGGTGAACCAGGTGCTCGACCAACCGATCCGGTCGCCAAAGTCGCAAATCGTCCATTCTGATCATCGCGAGTCGAGTCCACGGGAATCCCATCAATCACATACTCCAACGTCGGAAGTTGTGGTTCGAACCGAGGACCTGACGATCCGATATGGGAATTTCGCGGCGGTTCGGAACGTCACCCTCGATTTATTGGCTCATCAGGTATCCGCGATCATCGGACCATCGGGTTGCGGCAAAAGCACGCTCCTTCGAGCGATCAATCGAATGAACGAATTCGTTCCCGGCACATCCGTGGAAGGTCGGCTTTTGTATCGCGGTCGGCATGTCTACGATTCGGACTGTGATCCGGTCGAGCTTCGCCGCCGAATCGGAATGGTTTTCCAGAAACCCAACCCTTTTCCCAAATCGATCTTCAAGAACGTGGCCTGGGGGCCGATGATAAACGGGTATCGAGGCAACATCGGCGACCTCGTGGAGCGGTCGCTCAAGCAAGCGGCGCTTTGGGACGAAGTGAAGGACAAGCTTCACGACAGCGCCTATGCTCTTTCAGGAGGACAACAGCAACGTTTGTGCATTGCCCGTGCTGTCGCGCTTGAACCTGACGTCTTATTGATGGATGAGCCGTGCTCGGCTCTAGATCCGATTGCCACGGCGAGGATTGAGGATTTGATCGACGCTTTGAAAAAACGCTACACGGTCGTGCTCGTGACCCATAACATGCAGCAGGCGGCGAGAGTATCCGATCGCACCGCGTTTCTCTACATGGGCGAGCTCATTGAGGTTAATGACACGAACACCATTTTCACCAAGCCCGGGAACCAGCGTACGCAGGACTACATCACCGGGCGGTTCGGATAAGAAGCCATGACCGCCCATTTCGTCGATTTGCTTAACGAGTTGAAAGGCCGATCGCTCCGCATGGCGACGCTTGTGGAAGACATTCTGCAAGATGCCTGCGACGCGCTTTTTCATACCGATCATGTATTGGCGCAGCAGGTCGTCGAGCGCGATCGGGATGTGGATGCCGAAGAAGTCGAAGTCGAGGCTGAAGTCATTCGGCTTTTGGCGCTCTATCAGCCCGTCGGATCGGATCTGCGAATTCTCTGCACGCTGCTCAAGATCAACAACGATCTGGAGCGAATCGCGGATTGCGCAGTGAACATCGGCGAGCGGGCGCGACACCTCGATTTGCGAAAGCTCGCCGGGCGATTTCTCGATCTTCGAAAGATGGCCCCACTCGTTCAGCGGATTCTGCATGACGCCATGCAGGCATTTGGATCCCAGGCAATCGATGAGGCCGAAAAGGTCTTCAGCGCTGAACATGCCGTCGATGCCCTGTACGGGCAAACGGTGCGCCAAATCGTTGAAGAAGGTTCAAAGAACGCCGAAGAAATGCCCTCTTTGGTGGACATCCTTTCGGTGGCCAAAAACCTCGAACGCATCGCGGATCACGCCACGAACATCGCTGAGGATGTCGTCTACGTCCAAACCGGCGAAATCGTTCGGCATCGATTGGCCCGCATGTAGACGGAATCAGACGGCTATCAACCACATGATCCAACGCCCGTTAGCACTGCGGACGAGGTGCTGCGGAGGGCGGGAAATAGAGCCGAAACACAAGCAAGGTGTGACACTGGAAAGCTGACTCGGTTGACAATTTATGATGTTTTGGCGATAGTCCAGTACAATCTTTGGATGGCTGTCGCGGCCTAGAGATTATCGCGGTCGTAGGTGCTTTGATGCAAAGAGGTCCATTGTCGATGGCCAAGTTTGTGCGTGGCTTCGCTGTCATGGGGATGGTCGGCGCGATGGCGTTGCGCCCTCCGGGAGCTGACGCTCTCGTGATTCACGATCACGAAGGACACGATACGCACGTCCACTTCGTGGGCCAATCATACCTGCGTCAATGGCCATCTGATCACCACCATCATTACGGCGCAGCGCACAAGTCGGAAAAAGGAACACCGAACAACCCGTTGGCGTCAATAGCCAAGTCCCACCAGATCGTGATTCCCCTTGTCCATTATTCGTCAACTATAGCGCTGCTTGATCGACCTATGGCCCTGGTACCGCTGGGACTCCAATCGTACTTCCAAGTGTGTAGTAATGCAGTGCCGGACTTTTGGGCCGCAACTTGTCTAGCGTTTGATCTTGCGCCACCTGCTACCGCCAATGCAACGGCGTCGCGGATGCTCGTGTCGATCCTTCGCAGCAATCACGCACTTCTCATTTGATCCCGAACTGATGGCCTTGTTGAGTCCGTCGGCGCCCCAAGCACCGACATTTCTTTCTGCGCGCTGAATCTCAAGAAATTAATTAGGGCCGATGCATTATGCATAAGAATTACACTACCAAAATTCCAATAGTGGTCTGTCTTACATTCGCGAGTGCATGCGAGCGCGTGCCTTCGGGAGACGACAATGTGAAAGATAGCCTCAACGCTGCGCACGCCGCACAGCCCAACGAGGCCGAACGATCGTCCCGCGTCACGTTGGATCCGGATGCGGTGCGGCATTACGGCATCAAGATCGAGACGGCCAGGCGACTGGTCCTGATTCCCACAATTGTCGCTCCGGCTCGAGTCGCATTCAACGCCGAACGAGTTTCGCATGTCGGGTCTCTCGTGGGTGGCCGAGTCCGTGAACTCCGAATTCGGCAAGGTGATTTCGTAAAAAAAGGGGACGCCTTGATCGTTCTCGACAGCCAGGAAGTGGGCGAAGCTCAAAACGATTTTCTACAGAAGAGCACGACGCTTAATGTCACGAATTCGGCGCTTGAATTAGCCAAGATTGCATACGAACGCGACAAAAATCTATACGACCAATCGAATGTCATTTCGTTGTCGGAGGTACAAAGGCTGGAAGGGGTTTTCAAGACAGCTGAAGGAAACTGGCACATGGCGGAAGTGGCCGCCTCTACTGCGGAAAACAAGCTTCATCTCATGGGTATGGATCAGCAAGTGATCAAAGTATTGGAACAATCACACGAAGTGAATCCCAAGTTTACGCTGGTCGCATCGATTGACGGGCAGGTGACGCAACTCAATGTCGCGAATGGCGGGCTTGTGCGTCCTGAGCGGGAGTCGATTGTCACTCTCGTCGACATGTCCGTCCTATGGGTGCTGGCAGATGTTCCCGAACCCAAACTTGTGAACATCTTGCCGGGGGCCGCAGCTCGTGTCAGGATCGGTTCGAGCACGATCGCAGTCGAGGGCACGGTTTCCTACATATCACCGGAGATCGACTCCGCCACTCGCAGTGCGCACGTTCGGATCGAAGTGAAGAATGTCGATGGCCGACTCCGTGCCGGTGCATTCGCGCAAGCCGAGATCGCAGCGCCGAGACCCGGCGAACAAGGGATGGCGGTGCTTGCCGTTCCGGATGACGCCATCCAAACGATTGACAACACGCCAGTCGTTTTTGTGCCGGTTGACGCGGAAGAACATTCTTTCACGAAAAGAGCCGTGGTCATTGGCTCGCCTGTCGGTGGAATGGTACCCGTGTCTTCGGGCCTGAAGGAAGGCGAAGCATACGTCGCGGCGGGATCATTTATCCTCAAAGCCGATCTCGCCAAATCAACTCTGGTTGATTAGTTATTCGACAAAAAGGCTTTCACTATGTTCGAGCGTCTCCTTCATTTTTCTTCGACCTCTCATCGCTGGCTGACTGTGGTGTTCGCATTGATGGTGGCCGCATTGGGCGCGTATGCGTTCACCCGGCTGCCCATCGACGCCGTGCCCGACATCACCAACAATCAGGTTATCGTCAACACTGTCGATCGTTCCCTTTCGCCAATCGAAATCGAAAAGCAGGTGACCTTCCCTATCGAAACGGCATTGGCCGGAGTTCCGGGCCTGCAATACACACGATCGTTGTCCCGCAACGGTTTTTCCCAGGTGACGGCGGTGTTCGACGACGGCGTTGACGTGTACTTCGCCCGCCAACAGGTCACCGAGCGGGTAAACCAGGCCAAGGAAAACCTTCGGCCCGGCATCGAACCGAAGCTGGGCGCCATCACCACCGGGCTCGGCGAGATTTACATGTATGCTATTGAATATGAACATCCGGACGGAGAAGGCGCTCCCACCAACGATGGGCAGCCGGGCTGGCAACGCGATGGAGCCTACCTGACCCCCGAAGGTCAACGTCTTAGCACATCACTTGAAAAGGCGGCGTACCTTCGCACGGTGCAGGACTGGGTTATCGCGCCTCAATTGCGGACCGTGAAGGGCGTCGCGGGCGTGGATTCGCTTGGTGGATATGAAAAGCAGTACATGGTCCAGCCTGACATGATGAAGCTCGTGAGTTACGGCCTGACGTTTGATGATCTGATCAGCGCGCTTGAAAAAAACAACTCCAACATCGGCGCCGGTTACATTGAGCACAAGGGCGAAGCCTATACTGTGCGCATCACGGGGCGAATCGAAAACGCCCAGCAAATCGGCACGATCATGGTCGGCGGGCGCAATGGCACGCCGGTTTACATCGATGATGTCGCGACCGTCGGGGTGGGGAAGGAACTGCGCACCGGAACCGGTAGCAAGGATGGACACGAAGCCGTCATCGGGACGACATTGATGCGAATTGGCGCCAACAGCCGGACGGTTTCCAAGGCAGTCGACGCCAAGCTCGTGGAAATCAATCGACTTATGCCGCCGGACGTACGCACAAAGACGGTCCTTAACCGAACGAATCTAGTGAACGCCACCATCCTAACTGTGGAAACGAATCTCGCGGAAGGCGCACTTCTTGTACTCCTCATTCTCTTTCTCATGCTGGGCAACTTTCGCGCCGCGCTCATCACCGCCTTGGCGATCCCGATGTCGATGCTGATGACTGCGATCGGCATGGTGCAGGCTGGAATCAGCGGAAACTTGATGAGTCTTGGAGCAATCGATTTCGGTCTCGTTGTCGATGGCGCGGTCATCATCGTGGAGAACTGTTTAAGGCAACTCGCTGAGAAACAGCATTTGCTAGGTCGAAAACTTGATCTGAAGGAGCGATTGGATGTCGTCTTCCAGGCCAGCCGCCAGATGATCAAGCCCTCGGCGTACGGGCTGGCGATCATCATTACGGTTTACCTCGCGCTTCTAACACTCACGGGCACGGAGGGCAAGATGTTCCGTCCCATGGGTATCACCGTTGTCTTCGCCCTCACATCCGCATTCATCTTGTCATTGACGCTTGTCCCTGCGCTTGTGGCGTTGACCATCACGGGCAAAGTGCGGGAGAAAGAGAACTTGCCATTGCGTTGGGCCAAAGCCGCCTACGCGCCGCTCTTGGGATGGGCCATCCGCGCACGTTGGGTAGTCATTGGCACGACGGCCGCGGCTTTCGTGGCGTCTCTGTTCTTGTTCATGCGCCTTGGCCAGGAATTCACTCCGACGCTCGACGAGAAGGATTTAGACGTGGAAGTGGTGCGAATTCCCAGCACGGCGCTCAGTCAAACAGTGCTGATGCAGCTCGACGTGGAAAAGGCAATTGGGCGGCTCCCGGAGATCGCCACAGTTTTTTCGAAGATCGGGACCGGCGACATGGCCAATGACCCGATGCCCATGAACGCCGGCGACACATATGTCATGCTAAAGCCCCGCGAAGAATGGCCAGACCCACGACTCCCCAAAAGCGCACTGATCGAAAAAATCGATCAGATTATGTCCAAACTGCCGGGCAACCAATACACTTTCAGCCAGCCGATTCAAATGCGCTTCAATGAATTGATTGCAGGGATCAAGGCCGATGTAGCGGCGAAAGTGTTTGGAGAGGAATTCGAGCGGATGACGCCGGTCGCGGACTCGGTCGCGCGAATCCTTCAGGGAATCGGCGGCGCCGCGGATGTAAAAGTCGAGCAAACCGAAGGCGCTCCGGTGATGAACATCAGAATCGATCGTCTGGCCGTCGCCAGATACGGATTGAATATCTCCGACGTACAGGACGTGGTCGCCGCGGCGGTGGGAGGGCGCGTGTCCGGACAGGTCTTCGAGGGCGACCGCCGCTTCGACCTTGTGGTTCGGTTACCAGACGAAGTTCGCCACGACCGGACCGCTCTGGAAAACCTGCCGATCCCACTGCCAAAACGTGAACGAGAATTTCGAGACACGCGGCTCGCTTCGGCCGCTCCATATTCGGGAAACGAGGATGCTGATATCTCCGGCGAAAATCTCACCGCGTTTGTCCCGCTCTCGACGGTCGCCACAATTGAAGTGGCCGAAGGGCCCAACCAGGTGAGTCGCGAGAACGGAATGCGTCGCGTAGTCGTGCAGGCCAACGTTCGCGGTCGCGACGTGGGGTCGTTCGTCGCCGAGGCCCAGACCAAAATCAACGCGCAAGTCAAAATCCCGCCGGGCTATTACATCCAGTGGGGCGGGCAATTTGAGAACCTCTTGGCCGCTCGGGAGCGGCTCATGATTGTAGTCCCCGCCTGTTTCTTTCTAATATTCCTTCTGTTGTTTTCAACCTTCAATTCAGTTCGGTATGCGCTGTTGGTCTTTACGGGTGTTCCGCTGGCTTTGACCGGAGGAATTGTCTCGCTTTGGCTGCGCGACATGCCTTTCTCGATCTCTGCAGCGGTCGGCTTCATCGCGCTATCTGGCGTAGCCGTGCTGAACGGCCTGGTCCTTGTGACCTTCATTCGTCAATTACGGCATGAGGGAATACCAATGCAGGCGGCGGTGTCGGAAGGATGCTTGAAACGCCTCCGCCCTGTGCTGATGACGGCCATGGTGGCGGCGCTGGGTTTCGTACCAATGGCTCTTTCCACGAGCATGGGGGCTGAGGTGCAGCGACCGCTTGCGACCGTAGTGATCGGCGGAATTGTCAGCAGCACACTGCTCACGCTCGTGGTTCTTCCTGCCGTTTATTCATGGTTTGCACCAAAACACGAGGGCGTCGAAATTGTCGAGGCCAAGTCGTGACCCGCGCAACCAAACTCCAGTTGCCGAACGACCGATAAGCACTCCGCAGCCTAGGATCGCCTTGAATCGCATAATTTGCACTTAGCTTATCTTGTTCCTTCACATCACCTCAACCACCCGTAAAGTGGATTTGCAGTTCCGCAAAATCGAACAAGTCAATGCTCATGCTGTCGTCGAAATCGAAGGCGTTGAAGCAATCAACTTCGCACGTGGTTATTGAGGAATCATTCGGGGCCGAACGCGCTCCCGGGCCTTCCATGCACGATCGAAACGCCTTGTAGTCCTTCTTATTGACGTCGCTATCTTCGTCAAAGTCGCCTGATGCCGGCGAATTGGTCGGTGGAAATTCGCCGCCGCGAACCGGCACCGTCGCGAATAAGAACGTAAACGGCGGCGAAGGCCCCAATCCGATTCCCGTGTCCACGAACCTGAACGTTCCCTTGAACACGCAAAGGTCGGGGTTGAATCCAGGATCGGTCTTATCGACGAACCACGTCAAGTGAACGTGCAGCGTAGCCCCGCCCAACAACATCCTTTGGCCGGGCGAATCCAGCACGATGCCGCTTGGAACGTCGGCGACGAGCAACGCCGGATCCAGCGAGATCACTTCCAGCCAGACTTGCACGCCCTGCGGCATCGGCAGCACATCGCCAGCGGGAAATTGTTCGTAATTAAAACCGGGATTATTGTTCGACCAACCGTGAAGGAACGTGTCCACAGGGAACAGCGGGTTGTACAGAGAGGCGGGTTGGAATCCTGCAGGGCTCCACGCCAGATTCGTCCCGGTTACGCCCGGCCAAACGTCAGTGTTGTGTTGAGCAAGTGCCACCGAAGCCGACGTTCCTAGAGACACTGCCGCCAACGCGAGTGAAAGGTGTCTCATATTGATGACCCCTTGTGACTATTCCGGAGACCGCGTCCGATTGTCGCCACGGCACCAAAGCTCAGCATGGCCAGCGTCATCGGCTCCGGCACCGGCGTAAAATGCAGCGTAAACGGCGCTGATTCCGCATAGCCGGTTGTACCCGTATCCACAACGCGGAACGTCACCGCGTAATCGGTCTTGTTTGGATCAAAGTTGGGGTTGGTGGAATCAATGTGGAATGTTCCATGTGTATCAAAGTCGGACCCGCCCAAGATGAACGAGCTTCCCGGCGTCGTTAGTGCGGTGGTAAAGCCCGGGCTCCAAACCTTGAAACCCGGATCGATCGACACGAGCCGAAGGTTGATAATCGCCCCCGGGGCGAGCGTGAAGAAGTCGTTTGCGGGATTATCCTCGGCCGGAGTCTTGTTCCCGGGTTCATCGTTTGCCCAGCCGTGAAGGAAACTGTTGACCGGAGGCAGCTCGTTGAGACCGGGTGAACCGATGATCGTTTCGAGCTGGCCGGCGGCGTTATGTCCGATGACGGTGTCCTCTTCGTGTCCGGTGCCGGCGACCACACCGCCAAACGCGGACGCTGAAAGTGTCGCGGCAAGCAAGCCAAAGGCCCACACTACCGATCGTTGCCAGACAGCAGTCTGCTTATTTTCTTCCCGATAAATCATCCACATGTCTGAGTCTTGAAGTTGCTTTTGCATGGTTTCTCCTCCCCAAAAAGCCTGCGCCGCGTCGGTTTCATCGCGCGATCGTCGGGTCGTAGTAGTTTCGTTTCCAAACAATTCCGCCGTGAAGACTGCTATGTTGGTTGTCGATTGCGTACGTTCCCTCGAAGACATCCGCGGATACGTGGCCGTCGAAAAAGCCGTAATTGGCCTTCTTGAGATGGCGTTCGATGGCCATTTCATGCGACGCAAGCGTGCGCGGATTCGACCACCAGGTTTCGGGATGCACGTGATCAGACACGGCGAACGGCCCGACTCCCACAAGTTCGACGAGGAAAATCGTGGTTCCCGCACGCGGAACCAAACCAAGCTTGTTGTAGGGCCCGCGCCCGCCGATTGTGTCCACCGTAAAGAAATTCGTGCCGTAGCTCGTCCTTCGATACACAGGCTGTGTGGACGGCGTGCCGCCGCTGTTCGGATCCCCGAAGTTCCCCGAGTTACCCTGCGTGAGCGTGCTTTGGGGCACAGGGTGTATCCAGAAATCGCTTTGATCCGTCGGACAGCGGGCGATCAACGTGTTTTCCCCGTAATCTTCCTTCAGCAAGTTGATCCATGCCGCTTGCTCGTTGCTGGTGCCGCCGTGAGCGAGCCCCGCGCTAACAATTTCATCGCCGTGATCTCCGGCATAGAGATAGACCGCTTGCAGCAAGCCGCGCATGTTCGCGGCGCAGGCGGAAGTCTTGGCCGCCTGTCGGGCATGCGACAATGATGGAAGCAGGATGCTGAGCAGCAGGGCGATGATGGCGATCACCACCAATAATTCGATCAAGGTGAATGCGCGTCGGCGCATAGAACGCTCCTTCCTTGGGACTGACAATCGGATTCCAATTGGCGATTGAAGGGTTCAGGACGTCCCGGCACAACGGACGGCGCTCTGTAAGCGCGTAATCGGCGCGCTAATGCGCAACTGTCACGCCAAAGCGCGGAGCTTCCCGAACTCGAATATGGATTAAACGGTTGGTGGCGCTCGCGGAGAGCGAAGTGTCAAAGGGAATGTATGAGCGAGGCACCGCTCAATTGCTGTGCGGCCTGTTCGGATTGAATCGCCGGCGAATGAGACCAAAGGTTGTGTGACGGTCGCCGACGAGCCATGCGTCAATTGGTGGCACGTCGGACAATCATCTTGCGACGAAGACTTTGATGATAAGGGGTTCGACCCGCCAGAATGTTGGGTCGCTTCCGAAAGATTTAGAGCCTGAAAAGAGCGAGAATTGTGATCGACTTGGAAGTGAAGTTGAGTTGATAGACCGCTCGCGAGAAAAAGATAGGCGAGCGTCGTGACCGAATTGCGAATGCCGAACCGCACCGGCTTTCCTCCCAATAGACCGCACCATCATACGAACAAACATCTTTGTGTCAATTGCATTTTCTTGCACCAAGAGCTGCTCTACAACAGGGTCAGAGCGCAACCAAACTCCAGTCATTGAACGACCGATAAGCAATCTGCAGGCCGACATTGGTTTGAATCGCTTGGCATAGGCTGCGCGCAGAGTGAACGCGGTGCGCGACGCAAGTTTCGATCGGATTCGCCAACGGCCTTATGGAGTTCGGATGTTCGCTGGAGCGGAAATCGAATCAACGCAATGGAGCTGGTCGCGATGCCGCGATCTGTTCATCAATCTGACATGGCGCGACATCCGCGTCCGCTACAGTCAATCGATCCTCGGCGCTGCATGGGCAGTCGTCCTGCCATTGTCGACTGCACTGATCTTCACGTTCGTTTTCGGCGCGACACTGAAGCCCGTGCAAGGACTAACAAATGTTCCGTATCCGCTTTTTGCCCTCTCCGGACTTGTGCCTTGGATATTTTTCAGCAGCAGCCTCAATGCGTGCGTCAATTGCCTCGTTGCGAATCGAAACCTCATTACAAAAGTATATTTTCCGAGGGAAGTGTTTCCGGCCTCCTGTGTAGCCGCAGCACTCGTGGATTTCGCACTAGGCATTGTCGCGCTTTATGCCTTAATGATCTGGTTTCAGTGGCGTGGCGGATGGAACATTCGGTGGGGTTGGTGGATTGGCGTCGCGCCGGCAATTATAGGCGCGCAAGCTCTTTTCGCACTTGGCATCGGCATGTGGCTCGCTATGGCCAACTTGTTCTATCGCGACGTTCGCCAGTTGGTTGGAGTCGGAATCCAGTTATGGATGTTCGTGTCTGGGGTTGTCGTCGCGGCGCCACGTGGAAGCAAGCTTGGTGAGGTTCTGTACTTTGCAAATCCAATGACAACATTTGTGGCCTCATTCCGCGCCTGCATTCTCTACGGAATTTCACCTTCACCGGGCGAATTAGCACCGGCAATCGGAATTGCATTCCTCGCCTTGATGGTCGGATGGTGGTGGTTTCGCAAGGCGTCCTTTCGATTCGCGGAGTGCATTTGATGGCTGCGCCCGTCATACAAGTGGAAGGAGTATCGAAGGAATTTCGACTGGATCGAGGCCATCGATCACTTCGCGAAGCGTTCACCTCATTCTGGCGACCCAATACCGGAAATGATTCCTCGCACCGCTTCAATGCATTGAGGGACGTTACATTTTGCGCTGCGGAAGGCGAAGCTCTGGGAATCATTGGCCCCAATGGGGCGGGCAAGAGCACCATTCTCAAACTCCTCGCGGGTATTCTTCGCCCCGATACGGGTCGCATTAGAGTCACTGGTCGATCGGCCGCCATGATTGAAGTGGGGGCCGGATTTCACGGTGACCTCACAGGACGAGAGAACATTTTTCTCAATGGCGCGATCTTGGGAATGCCTCGTAATGCAATTCAGGCGAAATTGGACTCGATTGTGGCGTTCGCGGGCATTGAGCGATTTCTCGACATGCCGGTGAAGCGATACAGCTCGGGTATGTATGCGCGCTTGGGATTCGCAATCGCGATCCACACAGAGCCGCGCGTTCTGTTGATTGACGAAGTGCTTTCCGTGGGCGACGCCGTGTACCGCGTTCGGTGTCTAGACAGAATGCGATCGCTCGTTGAACAGGGGGTCACTCTCATCTTGGTCACCCATGATCTTGACCAAATGCAAAGCATTTGCAAACGTGCGATTGTGCTCGATGATGGCACGATTGCGTACGATGGGCCTGCAAGCTCAGCGGCTACCGAATATCTTACGGCCATGACCAAGTCGCAACCGAGCCGAACGGGCGATATTGCCCTTGTCCATGGTTGTGAAAAAGCGGAGTTGGTTGCATTTCGGGTTCTCGATGAATTGAGCGACGAGGTGACTTCGATCGCACCGAATGATTCCATTACTCTCGATCTGCAACTGCGTTTTCCTACGTCGGTCAATGAGCTCGCAATTGAGATCAATCTTCATCGCGTGGGTCGCGGACTCGTGATGAGTTTGAATTCAGACCGCGATGACATGCGAATTCAGCCATGTGACTCCTGCATGAACTTAGAAATTGCCGTCATGCGGCTTCCTCTGTGCGCCGGTCGATATTGCTGGAGCGTGCGCGTATGGCGCAAACCCGATGGCGCATTGTTGCTCGATACGCCGCTCATGTATCCGATCGCGATCGAGGACGTAGGAACCAACGCCGGCGCAATCGCCGTGAATCGAGAATGGCGACTGAGCACGGAAGCCAAGTACGCAAAGCTACCGATCGCAGTGGGAGTCGGGAGTTGAATTTCTATGCGCATTTGCCTATTTGCCGACGCCCGTTCCGTTCACATTCAGCAGCTGACAAGAGCGCTCTGCGCTGAGGGGCATTCAATTCATATTGTCACACACAAGCCCGCACTTGTTCCCGGCGCGACGGTCGAACGCTTCCAGGTTCCAATAGCCGGACTGACGCATCCTCATCGTTGGAGACGGAGACTGCGCGATTATTTACGACAATTTGTGCGATCGTTTGATATCGTAAACATACAGTTTTTGAGCGACTGGGGGTTTCGATCTGAAGAGGATGATTGGGAAGATGGCTGTGTCGTGTGCAGTGCGTGGGGCTCAGACGTTTTTGACCCGCCTGAGGAGACGCCCGCAGGTGCTGAGCTCCTGCGAATTCGTCGCAACATGTTGCAGCATGCACATGCGATCACCGCATGTGGACTTTCGTTCGCGCACGAATTGGCCGCATTTGGCGGCCTTTCTGAAGACTCAATTTCAATCGCCCCGTTCGGCGTGGATTGCAATCTATTTCACTCGCAGGCCAAAGCGACTCACATTCAGAAAATGCTTCGTGTCGGATGCTTCAAGGGATTTCGACCAGTGTACGGTATTCCATATTTCATTCGCGCGATGCCGCTCATTGCAAAGCACGTGCCGACTGCGGAGTTCATTCTCGTCGGCGCCGGATGTCAACTTGAAGAGTGCAAAAAATTGGCAATAGACAGTGGAGTTGCAGACAAGGTTCAATGGATTGGCCGGCAATCCCATGGCTCGCTTCCACACATCCTTGCTGAATGGGATGTGAGCGTAATGCCCTCTGTTCATGAAGCGTTTGGCGTGGCGGCGCTGGAGAGTTCGGCCATGCAGATTCCGGTCGTGGCTTCCACTGCCCTCGGCTTTCGGGACACAATTCAGCAAGGTGTAACGGGCGCGCTCGTTTCCGTTCAGGACACGCGAGCCCTTGCGGATTGCATAGTGGGTCTTCTGCAAGATGGAGTTGAAAGGCGGCGGATGGGAGCGGAAGGTCGCAGGTGGGTTCAGAAGACGTATGACTGGCAAGTTGTCGCGCCTCAATGGTCGTCCGTATTTGAGTCCGCGCGAGAGCGCACACTGACGATGATATGAGCGGGAGCGATCGGAGTATCGACACAATGCACGCTATGGTGTCCATCATCATTCCGACGTACCAACGAGCCGCCTTGTTGCCGCGCGCGCTGAATTCGGTGGCTGCTCAGACAAACGACGATTGGGAAGCAATTGTTGTCGATGACGGATCGACCGACGACACCAAGGAAGTCGTCCGACAATTCGCCTCGAAGACTGGCCGGATCAGATATGTTCATCAGCCCAATCAAGGTGCAAGTGCGGCGCGGAACCGAGGAATTGATGCTGCGAGTGGAGAGTTCGTCGCATTCTTGGATTCCGACGATGAATACTTGCCGAAAATGATCGAGCGCGAGCTCTCTTTGTTTCGGCGCGCCCCAACCCTTGGACTAGTGTTCAGTGATTATTCATACGTCGATTTGGACGGTTTGTTGCACGGA
Organism: Planctomycetota bacterium; assembly: GCA_016200265.1. Lineage (GTDB taxonomy): Bacteria > Planctomycetota > Phycisphaerae > UBA1845 > UBA1845 > JACQFE01. The sequence continues at coordinate 45,047 of JACQFE010000060.1, forward strand.
AGCGCATTGTGTGACTTTTTTCCAATTGTTCACGCGATGCCGCGAGAACTGATTGAAACCAACTCATACCTATTTCCCTTGGGAATCAAGGATTGGCTTGGTCAATCATATTTTGTCTCCACAATTGCGGGCATGGTGCGCCGTGACGTGCTCGGTGATGCGATTCGATTTTCGCGCGAGCATGGCTACGCAGAAGAGTGGCTGTTTTTCGGCCAGGTAGCCGAGCGGTGCCAAGTGGGGTTCGTCAATGAGTCGTTGGCGTTGCACCATTTTACGCCTGGGAGCATGACAAGAAACGGCGAGGGCAATCACCTGGGCAGAGTCAAGAGCTTAATGGGGATGCTCAACGGCATCGATAGCCTGACTCATTTGCAAAGACAGAAATTGCGATTGCAATTGAGTGATGCATTTGCAGGCATGAGATATACAAAAACACGAGTGGGAAATGAGTGGAATTCCTGTGTTTACTCTTGGAAATCTTTTTTGCAGAGCCCGACGTTGCGCGGGTTGGGGCGGAGTGCGAAACAGGCGTGTAGGGCAATCGTTGCATCATTAAATGGTAGTGACTGTGGGCGGAGCGCCGCGGGCAATGAATAGCTTTCAGGATTCAACAACTATCATTGTAAATGGCGCCATGCGTCTTGCTGGTCCAGAGCAGATTGGCACGAGTCATGGGCTGTCCGCAAGAGATTCCCATCCGTCGCCGGACGTGAGAGGTGCGCCGGCGGATGTTTGGAGTCGCCTCTGGGAAAGAACGAGAACTACAAATGGTCATGACGCGCTTTTGCAGCGAGAGCGCGCGTGCCCGCGCTGGCAGCTGATCAAGGACCGGTTGCTCGGGATATTTGGAACAATCAAGGGCTTGCGCACGCTCGAATTGGGCAGTGGACGCGGCGATCTGTCGGCGCTACTTGCGGAAGCGGGCGCCAAAGTCACATTGCTGGATGCGAGCAAGACGGCTCTCTGTCATGCCAAGGCGCGCTTCGGCACACTTGGCCATGCGGCACAGTTTAGGCTTGGCGACCTTTTTGCTCTATCCGGAGATCTGCGGGGGCGCTTTGATGTGGTCTTGTCATCGGGTGTGCTCGAACACTTTGTCGGAGGTGCGAGAAAGCGGGGTATCGTATGTCATAAGTATGCGCTCCGAGATGGCGGTGTTGCCGTAATCAGCGTTCCGAATGCCGCATGTCTACCCTATCGAGTATGGAAACTCTACTTGGAACTGCGTGGGTGGTGGCCTTACGGACTTGAGGCGCCTTTCACAAGAGCTGAACTCTTGCGGTGTGCGGAACAGGCGGGATTGGAACATACTGTCGTCGATGGAATTGGCTTTTGGCAATCAACGGGCGACCATATTGCTCGTGGCTTGTGCAAGCGTTCAGTGGATTGGAGCAACACGAAGTCCCGATTCGATGCTGCAATGGGCATGTCGTTGCTATTGATGGGGCGACATTTTGCGGCGGCATCGCGGCAATCCGACCCGCTTGTGGAAAAGCATTTTGCCAAGAGAGGGCGCGGACCAGAGTTTCAAATGGAATCCCGATGGTTGCAGAGCCATTTGGACTCCTCCAAGCCCGCAATTGTGGAAATTGGATGCGGCGCAGGTGGTTTGCTTCACGCTTTAGGTTATCGCAATGCCATGGGGATTGATGTCAATATCCAAGGATTGCAGATCACAAAAGCGCGCTCACCCGGCGCGCGAGTGGCCGCGTCGGACGCAATGAGGCTGCCGTTCGGCGATCAGACAATTGACGTCATTGTCCAGCAGCATGTTGTTGAACATCTTCCCGATCCCATCGCGGCGATGAGGGAATGGCGGCGCGTGCTCAAGCCCGGTGGGACGTTGCTCGTGGTCACACCGAACGCCGATTTTGCCGATCCAAGTGCATTTGCCGACGACACGCACGTAAGCCTAATGAATCGACCCGCAGCCGTGGAATTGCTCACCATGTCTGGATTCGAAATCATCGAACATCGAACATTGGGTTTGCCTTTTGCGCGAAACTCTTCGCATTTACCCGGAATGTGGCGACTGCGCCGGTGGCTCATTGGCAATGCACGAATCCTATCGAATGTGCCGGGTTGGAAAGACCGAGGTCAAAGCCTGGTGTGTGCCGCCAGAAAGCCTTTAGGATGACCGTTTATGCCACTTCACGTTCTAATGGATTGTCGAATGTTGCTTGGCCGGTTTTCCGGTGTGGCGCGATTTGTCATGAGCCTGGCGAATGAGTTCGCACGGCGCGATGATCTTCGCGTAACGATGCTCTGCGGAAATGATCCGGCCCCGACAGGATTATTGAATTCGCAAATTTCAACAGTAACCACAGATTTCAGAAAAGCGGATCGTACGCCGATTCGTCGCCTTTTTTGGGAGAAATTGCGACTCCCTGAAATTGTGCGAGACATCAATCCTGATGTCTTTCATGCGACGTGGAACCATGGGGTGCCGCCCGCTTCGATCGTTCCTTCTGTTCTCACGATCCATGATTTGATTCCGTGGCGCGAACGACAAGACACTGCTTGGGAATATGTCGCGTACCTCGTCTATCACCGCTCAATGCGGACCTCATTCCGCCGCGCTCGCGAAATCGTCACCGTAAGCAATTTCGTTCAGTCTGATGTCCGCGCGATTCTTGGCGGGTGGAAAGCGATCCGGACAATTCATAATGGAGTGGGGCACTTAAAGGATGATTCGCCGAAGTCAAGTGATCAAGTCGGCAGGCGACCATTTGCGCTGTATGTCGGCGGCCATGAAGAGCGGAAAAATATCGCGGGTACCTTCGCGGCCATGCAGTCGTATTGGGCAACCTATCCTGAGCCCTTGGAACTCTGGCTCACAGGCGACCAAGATTCATTGTCACCATCCGCCGCGCGTGCGTTTCAACAAATTCGAGATCGGGGCCTCATTCGATTTCTGGGAAATTCGAACGACGAGGCACTCAAGCAGCTTTACGAATCAGCACGTGTTCTACTGATGCTCTCGTATGATGAAGGATTCGGACTGCCTGCTGCCGAAGCCATGGCGCACGGTTGTCCGGTGATTGTGTCAAACCGGGCCTCGCTGCCGGAAATTGTCGGCGACGGTGGCATCTTGGTGAGTCCCGAGAAACCGAAGGAAGTTGCGACCGTAATGCACTCCCTAATTCACGATCCGCAGCAACGGGCGAGGGCGATCGCTCACGGCCTGCAACGGTCTAAAGCATTTTCTTGGAAAGACGCGGCGTCAGCGTACGTTGAGGCTTATCACCGAGTGGCCGCGCGGCATGGTGCCCGGCACGAAAACACCACCCAAACCGTCGCCAATTTTGCCTCTCGACGGATTCATCATTCCGCATCATAATACATGGTTCGCGAGCGGAGCACTGTGCTTCCTCGATTCGTCCAGTCGCCGACGATTGACAAGTTATGAGTCTCACCCCGGAGGGATATGCAGCCTGATTCGCTCGTACAGTTAGCCGGAAGCGGAAATATCGGGACGATCGAGCAGGAATGGGCTCGATTGCTCGATGAATCGGAACCGACCATTTCAAATCTATCGCGTTATCAACCCGTGCTTGCGGAACTCGGTCGCAATGGTCGGCTTTCCACGGCCGAAACACTCGCCTGGAGCGCAATTGACACGTTGCTCTTGAAGCATCCTCCTGCGGAAGTCCTGCCACTCGCCGGCACGTTTCTATTGGCGCTGCCCGACAGCAAAGAGCTTCGGTCACAAACCGCGGAGTTGTATCGAAGAGTGCATGGCGAGATTCCGGGTTTCGAGGCATTACTTGCCGAAGCCGGACTGGCCGTAGGGCGACCTGTTCGACGAGCGATCCGGACGCTCGATGTTTGCCTGTCAGTTCGCGAAGGAGGCGCCCTCGTCTCACGAGATGACGACGGATGTGCGAGAGTCGAGTCAGTCGATTCGGCATCCTGGGAATTCGCGATCCAAAGCGACGCAGGGTCCGAGCAGCTTGGAGCGGTCGAATTGGCTGACCGCTATCGACCCGCTTCGAACGATGAATTCCGCGTGCTTCGCGCGTTCGACCGCAGAGGCCTGATTGAACGTCTTCAACGTGACCCGACTTCGATCATCCTGGAATTGTGCACGGAGCGGGGCGGAAAAATCACCGACTCAGAGTTGGAAGAAGTACTGTCACCGGATGTCCTCTCCGCAGCCGAGTGGAAGAAATGGTGGTCCAAGGCGCGGACTGAACTGAAGAAGCGTACGGACCTTGCCGCGTCGGGACGTTCGCCCATCACAATTTCCATTGTCGATACACCGGCATCCCTCGAAGATGACTTGATCAAAGACATTCGTCGAATGGCCGACCCGCAGCATCAGTTTGATCGAGTGCATCGATACCTCGGCGAGTGTGCGGCCCGTGGTGCAGAAGTTTCTTCTGTGACCCTGCAGGCATGTGCAATGCTTTTCCTCGAGCAGGCGGGTGAGGCGTTGCGAGAGCATTCCGTCGCTTCCGGAATGCTGTGGATGATGGCCCGTTGGGCGATGGCGAAATCGGATGCGGTGTCGAATGTGAATGTCTCTGTGAAAACGACTCCGCACGCAGACCCATCGGTCGGAGCGGTGACGTTTTTCCAGAAAGTGAAGGATTTCGGTCGCCTGTTTGCCGCCATCACGGATGAAGAGCTTCTTCGGCTTGCGATCGAAACTCTGAAATCCGCGCGACCATCGGATTGGGGCGAGGCCTTGAAGTCCGCGCTTCCCAGTCTTTCCTTGGCAGGATGTGACATCGTCGCCACGAACTTGATTGAACAGGGCGTCAAGCCCGGAGATTTCGAGCCGATCGTTCAGCGCATTATTGCAAATCCGATCGCGAGTTTTGACGCCATGCTTTGGCTTTGGGATGGTCCGTCGGAACCTGATATCGCAAACCCAGCGTCTGGACTGACGCTGTTAACGAAAATGCTTCGTGCCCTCGACGACGCACGGCGGAGCGAGTCGATCCCCAAGGAAAGGGCCCGGACTGTCGCCACGAGAGCCCGGTCGGTCCTTGCCGCTCGAAATTACGAGCGTTTTCGATCGACGATCGAAGGGCTTGATCCCAGTATGATTTCCGTGCTGCGGAGCCAGGTGAATGCACTTGAGAGTCTGGGTCGGGCGGTGAAGGAAGAACTGCTCGATCAGCTTCGGGCCGTCGCTCCGCAGCGCGACGACACTCCCATCGTCAAACCGTGGAACCGCGAGGACGCGATCTATGTGACCAAGGGCGCGATGGACCGCAAGCATGTGGAAATCGAAACCCATGTGAACGTGAAGATGAAAGAGAATGCCCGTGCGATCGGTGCGGCTGCGGAACATGGCGATTTGAGCGAAAACTCCGAATACAAGTTTGCTCTCGAGGAGCGCGACCTGCTCCGGGCGCGCCTGGCGCAAATGAATTCCGAAATGGCGATCGCCCATGTGATCAGCCCCCTCGATGTCTCGACGGATCATGTGGGAATCGGTTCCAGGGTCGTTTTCAAAAAGGAATCGGACGGCGTGCGACAAGAGATGACTTTTGTCGGACCTTGGGATGCGGACCATTCACGACATTGGTACAACTACAAGGCGCCGCTCGCGCTGTCGATCATGGGCAAGAAAGTCGGTGACGTGGTCCCGCTGGAATTCTCCGGCGGAAGTGGTCAATACAAGATCGCTGAGATCCAAAATGGTCTTGCTGATGAATGACGGCGTCTTCGATTCACTCGCCTAACTTGGTAGCGAGATCACAATGAAAGTCGCACTCATCGGACTCCCACAATCCGGCAAGTCGACGCTATTCTCCGCGGCCACGGGAATTCCGATCGATCCCTACGCGGCGCCGCAAATCCATATGGCCGTCGTCCACGTGCCAGATCCGCGTCTCGCCTTTCTCACGCAACTTTACAATCCGAAAAAAGTGACCGAAGCGACAATCGAATTCCTCGATGTCCCCGGTCATTCGCTCGAGGACTCCAAGGGTCGCGATGAGTGGCGAAGAATTCTTCCTGGCGTTCGTCAGGCGGACGGGTTGGTGGTCGTCGTTCGGGACTTCGAGAATCCGGCTGCCGCGATGTATCGGAATCGGATCGACGCCAAGGCCGATTTTGACGAGTTGCGAGCCGAGCTATTGTTCGCGGACCTCGAAAGCGTGGTGACTCGCATCGAGAAGATCGAGAAGTCTCTAAAAAAGCCAAGCGCCACGCACGACGCCGAAAAAAAGGAATTGGCATTGCTCATCAAATGCCGCGAGGCGCTTGAGGCCGACCGACCGTTATCCACCGTTGTGCACTCAGCTGAGGATCGTCATCAGGTTTCCAGTTTTGCATTTCTCACGGAAAAGCCGCTGGTCTGCGTTCGCAATGTGAACGACGATCATGCGGCGACCGCGCAGCCTCTACAGGCCGAACATGTGGCCGCGAGCATTGCACTCTGTGCTTCCATTGAAGTCGAGATCGCGAGCCTTGAACCCGCCGACCGCGACACTTTCATGAAAGAACTTGGTCTCACCGCATCGGCAAGGGATCGGTTGATTCAATCGTGCTACGCCGCGATTGGCCTCATTTCATTTCTCACCATGGGGCCGGACGAAGTGAGAGCATGGACCATTCACAAAGGGAATACGGCAACCGAGGCAGCAGGAAAAATTCACACAGACTTGGCTCGCGGATTCGTGCGGGCCGAAACCGTCGCCTATGACGATCTCGTCGCCCATGCGGACATGAAAGGCGCCCGCGCCGCTGGGAAAGTTCGCAAAGAGGGCAAGGCCTACGTCGTAGTCGACGGTGACATCCTCAACATTCTCGCCAATGCGTAATCTCGATTGAGTCAACACGAATCTTCATCGAAATATTGACTTCCCGACCTAACGGGTGGAGAATCCAGACGCCCGCATACTTCTCAATTGGGGTTCTTTAATGTCATTATGGAAATGGTCGCGACGGAATTCGTCGAAGGGGCCGGCCGCGCAATCTGCGCTGCAAGACGTCACCACCGTCCATACAATTTCAGGCAATGTCATCCGAATCGGTTTCTCGAATGCCTGGATGTTGATGATCGCCGCGTTTACTCCAAGCGTCGCGTTTTCCGCGGAACCGGAGCCAATCTCGATCATCAATCGCACATCTCGAATAGATGGCCGGACAGTATTTCTATCCGGCGCAAGAGGATTGCCGATCCCCGCTTCTCCAGGCCAATCCGAAAAGCCTGCGATCACGAGACGTCAGTTCTTCAATTCGTACGGGCGCCTTTTTGGAGTCAAAGATGCGGGTAGCGAATTGGTTGCATCAGCGCCACAAGTCGACGACCTTGCCCAGATCCATGTCACATACAACCAGGTGTTCAACGGAATTCCGGTTTTCACAGGGATTTTGAAAGTCCACGAGAACGCACAGGGCGAAGTCGTGGCGGCTAACGGCCACTTTCATTCCATCGATCCAAAATTTGATGTGACTCCATTGCTCACCAAGCAGGATGCAACGAAGGCCGTGAGCGCACAAACCGAGTCACCCGGCCCGACTGTCAACAAATGCGAATTGGTGATCGTTGATCCCGGTTGGTACGGCGATCCACCGATCGGCCCGCATCTCGCTTATTATGTGATTCTCAGTGACTCGAGCATCGGACTCGAAGATGCCTTCTTTATTGACGCGATGACCGGCAAGATTCTCGACCGCTGGACACTGATTGAGAACATTCTTCAGCGAGTGATCTATGATGGAGTGGGAGCCCGCGACCTTCCCGGCGTTGTCGCGCGTATCGAAGGCGATCAGCCGGTGCTCTCGCCGGAGGATGTAAACAGGGGCTATGACTTCATCGACGACACATATGGATACTATTTTCGCGCCTTCGGTCGTGATGGACTCGACGGTTTCGGATCGCGGATCCGAACCACTGTGAATTCGACGGCCCCTGGCTGCCCGAATGCGTTCTGGTCCGATGTGCGGAAGCAGACCGTGTTTTGTGATGGCACTGTGTCCGACGACATCGTGGCACACGAATTCACACACGGCGTGACGCATTTCACGGCTCAATTGCTTTACCAGAACCAATCCGGCCAGCTCAACGAATCATTTTCCGATGTGTTTGGCGAATTGATTGATTTGTTTAACGGCAACGCAGCCTTCCTTGCTGATACGACCCATTATCAATGGCCCCAGACTCTGTCCGGAACCGGGCACGATTTGCCAAACTTGCGCCGTGGAGATTCGTGCTCGATTCCGCCTGATTATGCCGGGGGCGTACGCTGGCTCTTTGCGGAGGACGCTTCGGTTTTCGGAGGACTGCTGCGGGACATGTGGAATCCGCCTTGTATGGGCCATCCGGATCGCGCGAATAGTCCCCTCGAAACATGCGATCCATTTGATAGCGGTGGTGTTCACAGCGGCAGCGGAATTCCGAATCACGCGTTTGCCATGCTTACAGATGGTAAGACCTTCAACGGCTTCACCGTCCGAGGAATCGGGCCGATCAAATCTGGCGCGGTTTGGTATCGCGCGCTCACCATGTATATGCCGATCGCCCCTGATTTCCTGGATGCCTATTACGCATTCAATCAGGCCGCGTCCGACCTCATTGGAAAATTCCTCAAGGATCCCCGAACGGGCTTTCCTTCCAACAGCATGTTTACAGCAGATGATGCGGCGCAGGTGGATCTTGCGCTCCGCGCCGTCGAAATGGACACGCCAGGGCGCTGCGGTCAGGCCGTGGCTCTCCTGCTGCCCAATCCGCCGCCATCGTGCGCTCAATCGCGAACCATCTATTTTGACGACTTCGAAAATGGTGCACCGGGATGGACGGTTGAGAATTCCCAGCCGCCATCGCCGTATGACTGGGTGCTTTCGTCAGTACCATTGCCATTGCAGCGATCCGGGCACGTATGGTATTGCGACGACCCTGATGTTGGTGACTGCCATGACAATGACGAATCAGGTTTGCACTCGCTCATCAGTCCGGAAATCAAATTGCAAGGCGATCTCCGATCGCCGCGTATACGGTTCACTCACCATTTTGCCACGGAAGGCGGCTTTGACGGCGGCCAGGTGAAAATTCGAGTCAATGGCAGTGCATGGTTTCTGATTCCGGGCAGCGCTTTCTTGTTCAATCCGTATACCGGGCCCCTCAATCGCGTGAATCAGGGTAGCACGAACCCTCTCGCGGGAACCGAAGGTTGGTCGGGCGTGAGTGGAAAATTCGGCACATCAGTGGCCGCAATCGAACGCTTCGCACGACCAGGCGACACCGTACAATTGCGTTTCGATTTCGGAAAGAACGGCTGCACAGGAGTCCAAGGCTGGTATGTGGACGACTTCGAAGTGTACGATTGCACCGATTGCGATCGAAACGGACGTGGCGACGATAATGATCTTATCTTCTCACTTGTACTCGAACCGGCCGGACCGGTCGGCAAGGATACGCCAGTTTCCTTTGATCTTACCAAACTGCCCTTGGCAGGTGACGATGTTTCGATGCGCGTGTCAGCATCCGGCGACCTTTCCAAGGCGGCCATTGATGAATATCTCGAGGTGAGTCTCGACCATGTTTCCATCGGGCGAGTCTTCGACGGCTCGGGAAACGACTGCGCGGACGTTCCCGATATCGACGACTTGACGATCGATCGCGATGTGTTCAATGCGGCGATTCAAGATGGACACGCAAAGTTGACTTTCGTCGGCAATGATGAGGTGAATCCCACGCTTTGCGATGGCACGTCGTATGTCAGGCCGGTGCTGACCTATCGAACTGCGGTTCCCGATGACAATCACAACAACATCTCGGACATGTGTGAAAACTGCGGCATTGCCCGATCACCGACTGCGGCAGCCGACGCCACGTCGGCAAATCGATACCTCGTCATAAACAGTACTAATCCCAATCGCATCACCGCCATCTTCGTGACACCGGTGGGCGCGGCAAGTGAGGAAAAATCAGTGTGGCAAGGCGAATGGGTCGATCAGCCCGTATTCCAACCTGAACCGCGCGACATCGAAGGACCTCTTCTGACTTACGCTTCGTTGACGTGTGAACCGGCCTTCGTGAATTGGAGCTTGCTTGGCGAAATCCGCATTTCCGGCGAAATGCTTGTGCCTGGGAAACTGTACTCGGTGCGTGAGTTGGATGTCGCCTGCCTGCCGCCGGATGGCGTCATTGATTTCAGCCGGCTTGAACCTAATCTCTCACTGCCGAATGAATTGCCCACCACGGCGATTTGGGGTGACATCAGCAGCGCAAGCAAGGCAGGCGTCGCCGATGGCAAGGTCGACATGATTGACCTGACGGCCATTCTCGATTGCTTCGGCCTCTTGTCCCGCGCCGTGCAAACGTATCAAGCGGATCTCGCGCCGGCGAAGCCGGATCACATCGTCGATATCCGCGACATTGCAGCGGAGCTCGATGCATTGCACGGAGTTCCGTTGTCCGGTTCGAACGGACCATTATGTCCAATCCCATCGCCTAGGGTTCGCCGGAACCGTCATTAATTTTCAACTGTCGTACACTCACGAAGGATCGTCAACAGTTTGCGTTGACCTGTCAGGGAGCGATCGGTAGATTGTTCTCATGATCCGAGCGAACGCAGCGCTCGAATGAATGATTTCGCGAGTTTCTCATGGTCCGAGTCACGTTCACGCGCAATCTTCAACGCTATGTTGCAAGCCCGGCGGAGACTTTGAAAGCCGGCACGGTTCGTGAGGCGCTTGACGCCGCCTTTGCAATGAACGAGCGTGCCCGTGGTTACGTCCTGGATGATCGCGGCGCGCTCCGCAAACACATGATCGTTTTCGTCAATGGACAAGCGATCAAGGATCGCGATGCACAGTCCGATCCCGTGCCAGACGGGGCCGAGATTTATGTGATGCAGGCCTTGTCCGGCGGCTAGATTTCTCGGAGATTCATGATGGCCGACCGAATGCATGTCGCGACACGCAAAGGATTGTTCACCCTCGAACGCGCCCGCACCAACGGAAGCGCTCCGTGGCAAGTGACGAATTCTAGTTTTCTGGGCGTTCCGGTGTCCATCGTGCTCGACGACGCTCGCGATGGCTGGCTTTATGCGGCCGTCGGTCACGGTCATTTCGGAACCAAGTTGCACCGATCCAGCGATGGCGGAACAACGTGGGAAGAATGCGCCGCGCCCCATTATCCACCGCTCGCCGAAGGTGAAGAACCCTCGCGATGTCCGGTGCGCGGGATTCCCATTCCTCAAAGCCTGGAATTGATTTGGGCACTCGAACCCGGCGGTCCGGATGAACCCGGCGCGCTTTGGTGCGGCACGATTCCCGGCGGATTGTTTCGATCGAATGATCGTGGTTCAACCTGGACTCTCAATCGATCCCTTTGGGATCGACCGGAACGAAGGCAATGGTTCGGCGGCGGGATGGACTATCCGGGCCTGCATTCGATCTGCGTTCACCCCAAGAATTCTCGCCACGTGACTGCCGGAGTTTCTTGCGGCGGCGTTTGGGTCACCGAGGATGGCGGAGAGACCTGGAATTGCCGCGCGAGTGGAATGTTTGCGGCCTACATGCCGCCCGAACGCCGGGGCGATCCTGCAATTCAGGACCCACATCGAATGGTCCAGTGCAAAGCCGATCCCAATGCGCTATGGGTCCAACACCACAATGGAATTTTTCGTACGATCGATGGTACGAAAAACTGGACCGAAGTTTCGAATGCCAAACCATCAACATTCGGCTTCGCGGTGGCGGTTCATCCGCACGATCCGAATACCGCCTGGTTCGTGCCCGCGGTGAGTGACGAATTGAGAATTCCAGTCGATGGTCGCGTGGTCGTGAGTCGCACGAGAGACGGAGGGAAGTCGTTCACGATTCTGGACAACGGCCTGCCTCGCCACCATGCCTACGACATCGTCTTCCGCCACGCGCTCGACATCGATACGGCGGGAAATTGCCTCGCCTTCGGAAGCACAACCGGCGCATTATGGACGTCTGATAATCAGGGAGATTCATGGACTTGCGTCACGGCTCATTTACCTCCGGTCTATAGCGTCCAATTCGACAAACGCGGATAATACGCATTCCGTTTTGTACCACACGGGTGTATGGGAGGGCGAGCTCCCGGCGAGCCGCGACTCAGCAGGAGTTTCACCCTCTCAATACGCCACATACAAACTGATTTCCACTTCAAAAGTTGTCTTGCTTCCCAAAGCGACATTTATGCTCAATGATGGATTCTCCCACGAACTCGGCTATCATAGGTAGGTAACAGCCCGTCGGGTTATCGGCCAAATCCGTCAACCCGCATCGGGAAGGGGACCAAGGGGAAAGGAATCGGGCAATCCACGCAATTCAGATCGTGGGCACTCGGCAGTGATTGAAAAAGGGGATTCCAATGGGCATTCTGCGCACTCGTCAACCACATTCGTGGCCAACGAAACGATCGATCATGGTCCTGTCGTGGGCGCTCGTGAATTGCCCAGTCTTGGCCGCTGAAAAAGAAGATCAAATCGGTGCGTCGAAAACTTCGAATCAACTCGTCGTTGGATGCGGTGACGGTTGCACGCTGCAACATATTTCAGGCCAGCCTTATTCACCAAGCGGTTCCGTCGCAACGCCAACGGGGACGACGTATAGCGTGAGTCATCGCGAAGGCGCGGATTTCGATGGAGACGGCCCAAATCCGCCCCAGTGTATTTATATTGATGACCTCGCCCTGCCCGGTGCGCCCGATGATATCGTCACGTTCGATGGGCAACCCGAGGCAATACGTACAGATGCGCTTGGCACCGTTCCGACTGTCACTGAAAGCGAAATGTCTGAGCCTGGCGGAACGCAACTCATCACGATCGAAACCAGCTCACCTCATGGCACGGATTTGTTTCCGCCCGGGCGAGTCTTTCAAGGAACGCCCCTGACCTATGCTTGTTTTGACGTTGGCCTCGAAGATCCTCTGAGCTGGCCGGGCCTGGACACCGTTCTCTCCGCGAACATTGAATATCTAATAGATGGTTCAACCTTCATGGGGCCGTTCGACGTGCTTAGCTTCTTTCCCTCACCCTGGAACGGCACTGTGGAATTGGCGTTGCCGAACGGAACAGGACTGGGAATTAATGGTGTTCGGCTAAGTATCAATCTTCACAAAACCGTGAATGTCGCCAACGACAATTGCAACGATCGTACGCCAATCGTGGACGGCACCATCAACTTCAGCAACGTCGGCGCCACTACGGACGGACTTGACGCAGGGGCGAGTTGCAGCGAATCCGGTTATTCTGACGTCGGCTCAGACATCTGGTATAGCTATACGTCCAGTTGCACGGGAACGCTCACGGTGGATCTGTGCGGTAGCCAATTTGACACCAAAGTTGCGGTCTATGACGGGTGCGGCCGATGCCCGCCCAACACGACACCAATCGACTGCAATGACGATTTTTGCGGCCTGCGATCATTCCTGACCATGCCGGCGACGCAGGGGCATTGCTACACGATCCGTGTCGGCGGGTACCAGGGCCTACAAGGAACCGGCACGCTTCACGTCGCGTGCCAGGTGACGCCGCCGAATGGCGCCTGTTGTGTGAATTCGGCTTGCGTCGGCACGATCTCGGAATCATCGTGTCTTTCTCAAAATGGTGTGTGGAACCCAGGGCAGTCTTGCCCGGTGTTCTCTTGTCCGGCGCCGCCCAACGACACCTGCAACGATTGCGTCCGCGTGCTGACCGGTACGACGTATTCGGGAACAACCGTCGGATCACACCCCGATCTCGCCGCACCGTACACCAGTTGCGGAGGCGGAGCGGACTCGCTCGACGTGTGGCATTGCTGGACGGCCGATTGCACGGGCTTGGTCGATATTGATACCTGCACTAGCTCGTTCGATACTACACTCTCGGTGTTTAATGCGTGCAATGGAGATGAGCTCTTCTGCAATGATGACGGGTGCGCTCCGCTGCAATCAAAAGTACACCTGTCCGTCACCAGTGGGCAGGCGTTCTTTTTCCGGGTCGCTGGAGTCAATGGAGCGACGGGCAGCTACAAACTCCGAATCAGTCAATGCAGCAATGCGTGTTGCACCGCGCAAGGTCAGTGTTTCAACGTCCCTGCGACACAATGCACCGCGGGAGGCGGCGTCACACAACCGGCGGGGACTTTGTGCCTGGGCGACCAAAACGGGAATGGAACCGACGACGCATGCGAAAATTCCTGTCAGACGGCCAACATCCAGGTTGCGATCCCACCCAAGCATACGGTGGACGCGCGACAGCCGTTCACGCCCAGCAGCGTGTTGCCACGCCAGGGTCTTGGATCACCGGGTGTCAGCGGATCGCCAAAGCAACCGATTGATTTGACGTTGTTGCCGCACATCAGCGGCGCAGAAGGCTGCTTCAGCATTTGTGAGACGATGCCCGACCCGGTATTGGGACCGCTTCAGGTCCAGCAGATCACTTACATTCCCAGCGGAACCTATGAATTCGTTTTCAATCACGCCATCACCGCCGGCGGCGTAACCACTGTGAAATATAACGGCGGTGCGGGATCGTTTGCCGATTACATTCGCCACCCCGGAAACGTGAACGGCGATGCGACCGCCGATTTCAATGATGCGATCGCACTGATCAACTGCTGCCTTTCCGGACTATGTGCGCCGGCATTTGCCGACTACAGTTGCGATATTGACTTTTCCACCAAGCGAACTCCGCTCGATTTATTGGCCCTGATGGATGTGTTAAACGGGGCCGGATCACTGACCCCTTGGAACAATACCGCCAAACCCCTCAGCGACACGTGCCCATGACGTACACTCCGCTGGTTGTCGGGGCGGCTGAGCCCGGCAACAATTGGCGCAATGACTGAATCGATTGCGCTTAATGTCCTGTTGCCCGCTGTTCCGGAACAGCGATGGTCCTGCCATTCTTGTAGCGATTGCTGTCGTACTTTAGTGGGACACCTTTTCGATAACGAACGTCGGTTTATCCAGGCGCAATCTTGGCCGGAATTGGGCGTTGAACCTGTCGCGTTCGCTCACGGTCGCTGGCTGCTGAACAAGCGTCCGGACGGCGCCTGCGTTTTTCTCGACGACCAAAACCGCTGCCGCATCCACACTCGCTTTGGCGAAGCCCGGAAACCGATCGCATGTCGCATGTTTCCGTTCTCGATTCGTCCGGTGACAGGCGGCTGGCAAGCCTCATTGCGTTTCGATTGTCCAAGCGTAATCAGCTCAAATGGCGAGCCGCTTTGGCGACACAAGAGTTGGCTTAGTGACCTTGCCCAACGTCTCCCGCGAGGCCGCGAAATGCGCGACCGCACCCGTCTCCAGTCGCGTTTGACGGGAACGCCGGAAGAATTGGACGCCATCACGGCCCGCTTCTCGCGACTTTTTGAGGACGCCTCAAACCTATTGGACATGCGATTGCGAATCGCGGCCAAAGCGACTGCAACACTTCGTCAGGCAAAACTTGTCAACGTTCGCGGCAATCGGTTCGCCGAGCTTCTTGATCTGATTGTGACCGGGATGGCGAGCGATGTAACCAAAATTCCCGATAGACCCACGCCGCGCCAATCCGGAATGCTCCGCCAACTTGCCTTTGCGCACGCCGAGCACGTGACGCTCCAGGAGCTTCAGGCTGGTTGGTGGGGGAGCGCGCGGAAACGCTTCCAACAGCTTCGTCGCGCGCGAGCGTTCCTGCGCGGAACAAGGACGGTTCCACTCAGGACCGATGGCGGGGGGTCCCCAACTTTTGAAACAGTCGATACGATCGTGCCGGACACTACCACAAATAAATTGGTATCGGAGCTTATTTCAAGGTACATCATCACCCGCTTGGCCGGCCGTTCCGTTTTCGGCGCGGGGTATTACGATTGGCCTGTGCTCGACGGGCTCGACGCCCTCTGGCTTTCGATTTCCTGTGTAGGATGGTTCTCGCGTTTCTTCGCGGCCTGCCGCGCTCGCGAACGATTTGAGTTCTCTGACGTGGCCAAAGCGCTCGGCGTCGTGGATCGAGCGGTCACGAGGCTGCCCGCGCTTGGAACACGGTCCGAGCGAGCGCGCATCTTGTATCTGGCGTTGGACGACGGCCCGGCGCGGCTCTTGAACAAATATGCACTCACAACCTAGCGGAACAAACCAACCACGCGACCTGGCATCGTGCATCGAGCACACCCTGCTCAAGCCGGGGGCCACTCCGCAACAAATCGATCAACTGTGCGACGAGGCGATCGGCCACAACTTCTTCGCGATCTGCGTAAACCCGATTTTCGTTCGCCGTGCGGCCGATCGCCTCGCGAATTCGAAGGCCTCACAAATCGTCGTCTCCGTCGCGGGCTTTCCGCTGGGTGCAAGTACAACCTCCGTCAAGGTCGCCGAAGCGAAGGCCGCTCTCGATGATGGCGCGATGGAAATCGACATGGTTCTGCCGATCGGTCTGCTGATCGCTGGGGACAATTCAGCAGTGCGATCCGATATTGAGGCCGTCGCAACTTCCGTTCATCGATTCGACAAACGGCGACTGTTGAAGGTGATTTTCGAGACGGCCGCCCTCGACACCGACGCCATCATTCGCGGCTGCCGCTGCTGCGCCGAAGCGGAGGCCGATTTCGTCAAGACATCGACCGGCTTCCATCCAGCCGGCGGTGCAACCGTCGAACATGTCCGTCTGCTGCACCGCCATGCCGCTCCAATACGTGTCAAAGCCGCGGGCGGCATCCGCACCGCTGCGGCCGCAATCGCCATGCTCGAAGCCGGGGCGAGCCGTATCGGCACCTCCGTGAGCTGCGCGATCATTGAAGAATGGCAGGGCCTATACGCTTGACGCGAACCCAAAGTGGGTTACGCTTTTGATGCAACCTGTCGGGAGTACAAAAATGAGTCGAGACGAAGTTGCCAGTATATGTTCGGAATGTGGCGCGAGCGTGTATCGCCAGCACCTGGAATCCGGGATCGCACGCTACGAGGGCAGTAAGCTCATGTGCTCCCACTGCGTCGCCGAGTTCGAGCGCAAGCACGATGAGGCCCCGGAAGGTGAAGACACGCTCGAAACGATCGAATTCGAGGATGACGAGAAAGAAGCCTCGCGCGTGGACATGTCCGCCAGCCGAATCCACGGCACCACGAAAACCACGCTCGGCGTCGGCGGGGCCTGGGATGAGAGCAAATTCAAACGCCCACTACGCCCCAATCAGGTCGGTGCCTCCCGCTGCCGCACGTTCCACAGCAAACTGACCGGAGCGGCCATCGACTATATGACCACTCTGATGAACGATTGGATGGACGCCAATCCGGACATCGTCATCAAATTCTCGACCTCCACGATCGGCAACTTCGAAGGCAAGCACACCGAACCGAATTTGATTGTGACGGTGTATTATTGATTCTCAATTACTTGCGGTGCAAATCCACAATCAAGGGTCGATGATCCGAGCCTTCGCCAATTCCCGTTCGGCAAGAAATGGGTGCAAACTGTCGGCTTGAGTAAACGTGATCGATGGCGATATTCGGGAGAAATGGAATTTTGAATGTACCTCCGCGCCCATGTCCTGCCATTGATTGAGCTTCTGACAAGCCAAAGGAAGTTAGTAGATTTGCCATCGAGGCGCGATTCGTAAAATTGAAATCCCCGCCGACGATCGTAGGACCGTCTTGTTTCTTCAATTCCGAATACAGTGCAGCGAATTGATCGAGGAATAGTGCGCGATTGCTCCAAGTCGGAGGAACCATATGGACGCAGTATATCTTCACTTCGCCGGAGGCAAGATTCAGATTGGCGCGCAAGAACGGCGACCGATTCCCGGGCGGGAAACCAGGAAAACGGATAGCGTCTGATATTGGATTTTTTGAGTAAATTGCTGCTCCGAAGGCCTGTTCCGCTGGTTGGGCAAATGAAAATGGATACTTTACCGACAGCGCCCGCTTCGCGGCGACATCCCAAGTCGGCGTGTATTCCTGAAGAAATACCAAGTCTGGGTCTTCACGAAGAATTTCATTCAAGATGAGATCTGTTTGTCGGTTGACCCATAAGAGGTTGGCAGTCATTACTCGAAAAAGTCCGCTCTTTTCATCGTCGGATTGTATTGCCTTCAACGATTGGAGTGTGGGACCGACACCAATGAGAAACAAAGGCAGGGCGGCAAGGGCGAGTCGAAATCGACGAAGCAAGAGAGCCAAAATTGCTATGATGGCATAGACCAAGCCGATGTGATAATCGAAAGTTCTTGCCATGAATGTAGCGTACCAGGCAAGATCGTGTAGACGCCCACGTTCGAATGGAACCTTTGGTCCAAGATACGCAAACGCAATACAGGCGTACCCGGGCAGCACGATAATTGTCGCCAAGATGTCGAGGAGACAATTTCGTGTTCGTGTCATGGGACTCTTGCAATCTCTCTTGCCATGGATTTCCCAAGATCGTATATCCAAATCCGACTGGCACCAAAGGCATCAAATTCGGCGTTGTCATCCTGACGAAACAAGACGGTTCGACAAAACAAGCTTGTGCCTCAAGAATACGCCGTGCTTCAGTGAGCGGTTGCCGAGCACGTTGTCCGGCTAGGCGGAGACTTTATGTCCGTTCCAACCTCTTGGTGGATCTATTTCAACCTCTTCGTCGGGGTCTTGATTCTACTCGACCTCGTCGTGCTCAACCGCCGCGCGCATCAGGTCAGTCTTAAAGAAGCGATCTGGTTGAGTATCTTCTGGGTCGTGCTCGCCCTCATTTTCAACGGCGTCCTCTATTTCATCTGGCCCGATCCGGACCCGCACGCTCGTAACAAGGCCACTTTGGATTTTTTCACCGGCTACGTCATCGAGCGAGCCCTCAGCATCGACAATATTTTCGTGTTCGTCGTGCTCTTTTCCTATTTCAAAGTGCCGCCCGAACGCCATCGCAGCGTGCTTTTCTGGGGCATCATCGGGGCCATGATCTTTCGCGCTGCATTCATCTTCGCGGGGACGGCCATCATCAACCGATTTCACTGGGCGCTGTATGTCTTCGGCGGGTTCCTCGTAATCACCGGCATCAAGATGGCCTTCGCCGATGGCGACGAAGTCCACCCCGAAAAAAATCCCGTGTTGCGATTGCTACGGCGATTTCTGCCAGTGACGCATGACTATTTCGGTGGGAGATTTTTTGTGCGCATCGACGGCAAATTGCTTGCCACGCCGCTGCTGATCGTGCTATTGGTGGTGGAAACAACGGACATCGTCTTCGCTCTCGATTCAATCCCCGCGATCCTTGGCATCACCACCAACGCCTTTATCGTGTACAGCTCGAACATTTTCGCAATTTTCGGACTGCGGGCGCTTTATTTCGTGCTGGCGGGCGCGATGGATGTTTTCCATTACCTCAGCTACGGCCTGTCCGCGGTGCTTGTCTTCATCGGCGTCAAAATGCTGCTCGAAATATTTGATAAGAAAATCAGCACCGGCTGGGCGCTGGGCGTGGTCGGATTGCTCCTGGGCGTTTCCATCGTGGCGTCTCTGATGAACCCCAAACCGCCCGCGCCGCCAAACGATTGACGTGACTGGTGCCCCGGTCCCTGGACTGGGGGCTGAAAATTGGCTAGTGGTTGTCATGCGGAGCGGGTGCCCCAGCCTTGGGCTGGGGGACTGAAAGCGGGTCATCGATCGTCATATTCAGCGAAGCGAAGCATCTCGACTCCTGAGGTTCCTCGCGTTGACAAAACTACGCTCAGAATGACGGAAATTGTCAGTGATATTCTCAGAGCACCGCTCGTCGTCGCTTCTGGATAATGACTACCGCCGACGTGATGAACGAAAGCGACATTACCAGAACGCCCCATTCCCCGATCGTGGGAACCGACGCCAGATCAAAATCAGCCTGCAGGTGGGATGTGTAAATGTGATCGCCGGTTCGCGAAAAGTTATCGTTGATCGCGTTCCCCACGGCCCAGAAGTCTATCGGTCCAATGTTCTGATCCGGCGCCTTCCACCGGATGTGATACTCCGCGGCGTTGCCCAATCCAGCCCATGCAGCCACGGCGTTGTCTACCCCAGTTCCGGTATGATTCACCCAATTGGGATCTTCATCGTTGTTTTTCGTGTTCACGGGATCAGTGATGGTCAACGTGCCGACGTGATTTCCCGATGGATCCTCAACATCGAACTGAAAACCCGCTCCCGCTTGCACCGGATCGGCGATCCGAATCGTAATGTTGTATGTTTGATTTCGACCGTAGGACGTTGGCGCACCAAGAATCTGCACCGAACCAGTACCTGGCGGACCGGATGGCGTGTGGCAAGCTTGACAGGTAACTCCGCCGCTGGCCGTACTAC
This sequence comes from Planctomycetota bacterium, assembly GCA_016200265.1. GTDB lineage: Bacteria > Planctomycetota > Phycisphaerae > UBA1845 > UBA1845 > JACQFE01. Next base: position 65,250 of record JACQFE010000060.1, read on the forward strand.
CATTGACGGCTGCGACAGGACCGCTTCGAAATGCGAAAGTTGACACTGGATACGCGAACGCAAACCCGATTGACGCCGTACAAACTAAAGATTTTCGCATCATGATTGCCCTCCTGCATCACCTGTAATGACTAGATCCGATCGGTTGATCGAGCATCCCCAAGATTCCCCGTTGGCAATTCTACCGAATTCGACCACTCGATGGAAGAGTCAGGGTGCGATAATATGGCAATCGAATTACCCGTTTTGGAGTGGCGAAACCGTTTTCGACCCGGATTGATTGCGAATGAATCGCGACGCCTCGAATTCCAGAATTCCCGACAATGAGCCAACGGGCAACCGCACGCTCTCGTTGGACTTCATCCGCACCATCGTGGCCGACGACGTCCGTACCGGCAAATGGGGCGGCCGCGTCCAGACGCGATTTCCCCCGGAGCCAAACGGCTATCTGCACATCGGCCATGCAAAATCAATCTGCCTGAATTTCGGCATCGCCCGCGAATTCGGCGGAAAGTGCAACCTGCGCTTCGATGACACCAACCCGACGGCCGAGGACCAGGAATATGTCGATTCCATCCAGCGGGACGTTCGCTGGCTCGGCTGGGAGTGGGATCAGCTTCTCTTTGCCTCAGACTATTTCCAGCAAATGCACGATTGGGCTGTCGAGCTGATCAAAAAGGGCAAGGCGTACGTTTGTGATCTTCCGGCGGAGGAAATCAGCCGTTACCGCGGCACGCTGACAACTCCCGGTCGCGAAAGTCCTTCGCGCAATCGCGCCATCGACGAAAACCTGGACCTGTTTGATCGCATGCGCCGCGGCGAATTCCCTGATGGCTCAAAGACCCTGCGCGCGAAAATCGACATGACCCATCCAAACATGAACATGCGCGATCCGGTCATGTATCGCATTCTTCACGCCACGCATCACAACACCGGCGACAAATGGTGCATTTACCCAATGTACGACTGGGCGCATGGCCTGGAAGATTCGATCGAAGCCGTCACTCACTCCATCTGCACTCTCGAGTTCGAGGACCACCGCCCGCTCTACGACTGGTACGTCGACGCGATCAACGAAGGTCGCGGCGCGGACAGCAAATGGGGCGAACCGATTCATCATCCCCAGCAGATCGAATTTGCCCGCCTCGAATTGACCGACACCATGATGAGCAAGCGAAAGCTGCTCGAGCTCGTGCGCGGCGGCGACGTGAAAGGCTGGGACGATCCGCGAATGCCGACACTATCGGGCATGCGCCGCCGAGGATATACGCCCGAAGCCATCCGCAACTTTTGCGAGATGATCGGCGTCGCGAAATTTAACAGCACCGTGGATTTCGCCAAGCTCGAATTCTGTGTCCGCGATGAATTGAATCGCATCGCTCCGCGCGTGATGGCCGTCCTCAATCCGATCAAGATCGTGATCGACAATTACGCCGCAGGCCAAGTTGAGGAATTGGATGCCGTGAACAATCCGGAGGATTCATCCGCGGGCACACGCAAAGTGCCGTTCTCCCGCGAAATCTACATCGAGCAGGACGACTTCCGCGAAACGCCGCCGCCAAAATTTTTCCGATTGTCGCCGGGCAAAGAGGTACGCTTGCGCTACGCCTATTTCATTACCTGCACCCGTGTCGTGAAGGATCCGAAAACGGGTGAGATTACGGAGTTACACTGCACTTACGACCCTGCCACCCGCGGAGGCGACGCCCCTGACGGCCGAAAAGTGAAGGCCACGTTGCACTGGGTATCGGCCGAAAAGGCGATTGCCTGCGAGGTTCGATTGTACGATCAGCTCATCCTGTCCGACAAAAGGCGGGCTGAAGCGATCCCGAACCGGGAGCGTGAGCCACGAGACGAGAGTAGGGTGCATCTTGATGCACCATCCGCCCCTCATGATTGGCGCTCGAACCTGAATCCTCGTTCGCTGGAAATCATCCAGCAAGCTTGGGTGGAACCGTCCATTCGGGTTGCGCCCGCCGGTAGCACGTACCAATTTGAACGCCTCGGATATTTTTGCGTGGATTCGGACTCTTCTGTTGGTCGACTGGTGTTCAATCGGACGGTGTCACTCAAAGACACCTGGGCGAAAGTCGAAAAAAAAGACTTGACCTTTCACGCGAGCCACTGAATATGAGCCTTGGTATTTGATCCATGAAATCATTTCGAGAATTCACAACACTGGTCACTGGCGATCGTGAAAAACGCGCAAACCATCATACGCTTCTGTCGGTTGTGATGCCCCGACCGATCGCCTTTGTCTCGACAATTTCCGCAAGCGGCGTTCCCAATCTTGCGCCGTTCTCATTCTTCAACGGCGTGGGCTCGAACCCAATGGCCGTCATCTTCTCACCCTGCACGAAAGCTGACGGAACATCGAAAGACACGATTGTGAATCTCCGCGCTGTGCCCGAATGCGTCGTGAATGTCGTGCCCTATTCGATCCGCGAGGCCATGAACGAGGCGTCATATCCATTCGCGCCCGAGGTAAATGAATTTGAAGCCGCCGGCTTCACCCCGCTGCCGAGCCGGTTCGTCGGCCCGCCGCGAGTGGCCGAATCACCCGCCCACATGGAGTGCAAGCTGATCCAGATCGTCCCCGTTGGCAACGGCCCGTTGTCCGCCAACATTTGCATCTGCGAAGTCTTGTGCTTCCACATCGCCAGCGACGTTTGCTTACCGGACGGAACCGCCAATGTCGCAATGATGGACCTCGTCGGCCGCCTCGGCGGCGAAGACTATTCCACGATCCGCGATCGATTTTCACTCCCAAAACCATCTCCGCGCCCGGAGCAGCGCACCCAGAAGTGATCGCAAGCCCGCGAGCCGCGAACTCCAATTCTCGAGGAATTCAGGTTGGCGTGCCCCAGCCCTCCGGCAGGGGGACTCACGAACAAATTGGTCTCTGCGACTCGACCGCGGGAATCGACAACTTGGGGCTGGAATCAGCCGCGATTTCCCGCTACTCTATGAAAAGCCAATTATGTCCTTAATACCAGCCGACGTATCTGTGTCCGACGACGACCTATCGCTGGTTCACGCCGTACACGATTTCGCACAAAATGAATTGCTTCCGCTCGATCGAAAATGGGATCGTGGCCAATCCGATGTGAGCGAAATCCTCCCTCGACTTTCAGAGATGGGTTTGCTCAATCTCCTCGTTCCGCACGATCTTGGCGGGCTCGGACTTTCCTATCGCACATACGTCGCGATTCTTCACGCACTGGCGGAGTGGTCTCCATCGACATCCGTCACGGTCGCCGTTCATAGCCTGGTCGGCGGACTCATCGATCGCTTTGCGACCGAGTCGCTTCGTGCGAAATGTTTATCAAGATGGGGTGAAGCGTCGAGCTTCGCCGCGTTCAGCGTCTCAGAGGCCGATGCCGGCAGCGATGCTTCGGCGGCCAAGACAACCGCCGTCGAAGTTGCCGACGGCTTCATCGTCAACGGCGAGAAAATGTGGGTCACCAACGGCATGACCGCCGAATGGCTGTTCACGTTGGTTCGGCTGAAGGGTCATCCGGAGCGCGAGCACTTTTGCGGGCTCTTGATCGACGCCCGCTCACCGGGGATCACAAGACAGAAAATTCGTGGGAAAATGGGCATTCGCGGCAGCGAGACAGCTGTCATCAGCCTCTCCGATGTATCCGTTCCTGCCGAGCAGATCATCGGCAGGCGCGGCGACGGTCTCGGCGTTTGCCTCAAGTCGCTCGGTCGCGGACGAGTCGGCATTGCCGCTCAGGCCACTGGAATCGCCGAAGCGTGCCTGACTGAGATGATCGCGTACGCTCGACAGCGCGAGCAATTCGGTCGCCCGATTGGCAAATTTCAGGCCATCGGCGATATGATCGCCCAAAGCGCGGTCGAACTCGAAGCCGCCAAGACCCTTGTGTGGCGTGCGGCGGCGACGATCGACGCCGGCGTGATCGATCGCACGGCAACCTCGATGGCGAAGCTCTACGCCTCCGAAGCCGCCAATCGAATCGCATATCGTGCGGTTCAGGTTCACGGCGGAACCGGCTATGTGAACGAATGCCGCGTCGAGCAGCTTTATCGCGACGCCCGGATTACGACGATTTACGAGGGTACGAGCGAAATCCAGCGCCTCGTCATCGCCCGAGAATTGAGCGGTTGAGCAATCATTGTATGGGCGAGTGGTCGTCATGCGGAGTGAAGCGAAGCATCTCGAAGTCACAGGGTGTATCTTGATGCACCTTCCCAATTGTTGGGTGGCATGGCCAAGCGAAGCGCCGCCATGCGGGTGCCCCAGCCCTTGGGCTGGGGGACTGACCGGCCTTTGACAGAATTTGGTTCGAGCACAACACTTGAATTGACTCCATGTTCACATTGAATCGCAATCCTTCACAGACTGACTTGCGTTCGTTCGGTCGTGCGATGGTCATCGGCTTCGGAGCGCTTGCGATGATCGCATGGCTTCTCGCATGGCGTAAATCGGGCGGCGCGTTTCTGGATTGGCACGGTTCGCGCGGGCAGATCATAGCCATTGTGTTTTTGAGCTTGGGTACTTTGCTTTTTTCAGTCAGCCGCATTTCCTTACCACTGACGCGCACGATCTACTTGACCTGGATGTCAGTTGCAAACCCAATCGGCCTCGTCATGTCGATCGTCATGCTGACGATTCTTTTCGCGATCATTCTCCCGATTTTCTCATTGATCATCCGCGCCGCCGATCCTTTGCGCAAACGCCTCGGAGCCGCAACGTATTGGGAAGACTATCCGAATCACGACCCAACGCTCGAACGTCTGCGGAGGCCGTTCTGAGAATGATGAATGTTGAATGCAGAATGAAGAAGCTCTATCATCACCCCGAGAAACGCTGCGCGCATGGACACACCATCCTCAAGGTCTGTCTGTACTATCGCGGGGTGACCATTCCCTTGGGCAGTTGGCTGCCATCGCTTACTTTCCGCTCCCTCGGGACTTTCCGGTCATCGTCTTGTTCGATTCCTAATACCTCTGGTGACTCGGGCCGTGGAAACCAGGGGCTGGCACTATATTGGCGTGCCCAAGAGCAATCGGTGACTGACTGTCGAAGGTCGGGCAGCGCGGCGGACAACGTCTGCGTTCATATGCTCCCAACGTGCTGCGTCGCTCGGGGAAACGGATGAAGATCGACGGTCTGCAACGGACGCAGGAATACCGTGTGGCCGCACGGATTGGAACAATGAAGTAGCTATGAGACGTTCAGGTTGTCGTCTTGCGAAGGCGTTGAGGTGGCTCGGTCAAGGCCCCTATTGACTGTGCTCGCACGCTGCGATCCCTACAACAATCGCGGTCCGCCCTTGCGGGGAGGAGAAATCGTGGCTATGAAAGCGCCTGGCTATTGAGCATGAATGTTTCAGAAACCGAGAATCGAGAGTTGGCCAATCAAGGACGACCTGCCGTTGAACGCAGGCGGCGGCCGTGGCTGTTTCGTCTGATGGCGTTGTTCGCCAGCTTGGTGATATCCCTGGCGCTGCTGGAAGGCGCACTTCGACTCTTTGTTCCCGTAACCGATGTGCCTTACTATTTTTGGGATCCAGTCATCGGTGCGCGCATGCTTCCGGGCCTTCAAGGACGCTACGTTGGCAAAGGTGGCATTGACACCCGATACCATCTTAATCGGCAGGGTTGGAATTACCCGGAAGACTACACGATTGAAAAAAAGCCCCGACAGGTGCGCGTCTGCGTCATTGGCGATTCATACATTGAGGCCTTTCAGGTCCCGATAGAAAATAGCCTAACGCTCATCGCCCAACACACCATGAGCCAGCGCGGTGTGCCTGCGCAGTGGTACTCCTTCGGACAATCCGGTTGGGGACTATCCACCTATTACCTTCTGCTTCAGCACTATGTGTCGTTCTATCATCCCGACGCAGTGGTTATCTTCCTGATCATGAATGATGTCTACGATAGCTCGCCCTACCTGCGCTCGCGAAGCCTGCCGCTCAATCTAGTGGAGGTGGATGAGGCTGGCGTGGTGCACCTCATTGAGGCGCCGCGGTTTGAGCCCGGACGCCTGCGGCGACTGGCCTATTCCACGGCAATCTGCCGCTATTTTTTTGCGCAGCTTGGGCTCCATCGAGAAGACCCGGGCGTGCAGGAGTTGTATATTCGCGGTTTGCGGGTGGCGATGGAGCGAGGCGATCTGATCGCTGGCAATGGCCTGCCGATCGAGGAGCTGGGTGCGAAAAGCTGGCGACACACTGAGCTGCTGCTTGGTGCGATCCGGGATCGTTGCAAAGAAATGAATACGCCGTTGTTGCTGGCCTATTGCGGGAATGGCCCGAAAATGCGCAGTGTTTATGAGAAGACAGACTACAAGCCGATTTCCAGAGACGTCGATCCTAATTGCCTGGGTAAACGCATCTGGTGCATTGGCGAGGACCTGTTTGAGCCGGCGGCCCGGCGGCTGGGCATTGAATATGAGGATCTAACTGAGCCAATTGCGGAAGAGGTGCGGCGGACCGGGCAGCGCTACGACTTCGCGGGCGATGACCATTATGGCGAACTGGCCCACCGCGTCGCAGGAGAGCGAATTGCGGAGCGGATCATGAAGATGCTGGGCCAAGGCAACGTGGGTGCTATATCGGGTGAGCGGTGACCGCGAAGGGGAAGATCGATCGGTGCGGCCCCATTTTTGGCTTGCGTTCGTCCGTCCTGGAACGTCAAAGATTATCTGCGCCACTGGGCCAAGAACGTGCTTGGACTTACGCCGATTTCGCAGCTCACGTAGGAACTGCGCCACAGAGTGTGGAACGAAGAGATCAAATATGTAGCGAGAGTCAGTCTTCAACGGAATGTCATTCGTCGCTTGGGAAAAGTACTCGCGGCGTGAAATCGGTCGGTTTGAGATGAATAGAAATAATCAAAATCGGTCTCAATTCCAGGCGGCATTTTCGCGATGTTCTTATTTCATCATTAATCATTCGCCATTCAGCATTCTTGATTTCGTTCGATACTCATCCTGTGATCAACCATGCTAGTACTTGGAATCTCCTGCTATTATCACGACTCCGGAGCGGCCCTTGTCCGCGACGGCAAGCTCATCGCCGCGGCCGAGGAAGAACGCTTCACGCGCGTCAAGCATGACTTCGGGTTCCCTTCGCGAGCAATCGAATACTGCCTGCAAGAAGCGGGCGCAACAATCAACGATGTGGATCACATCGGCTTTTACGAAAAGCCGCTCATCAAATTCAATCGCATCCTCGAAACGATTCTCGCCAGTTGGCCGCGTACGTACCGCCAGTGGCTCACTGCAATGCCGCTCTGGCTCGGCCACCGCCTCCGCATAGGCTGCGAAATTCAGGACAAGCTCGGCACAGACAAGGAAATCCTCTATACCCAGCATCACATTTCCCATGCCGCGAGTGCCTTCCTTGTGTCACCATACGAAGAAGCCGCCATTATCACCGCCGACGGCGTGGGCGAATGGACCACGACGGCATGGGGCGTTGGCCGCGGCAATCAAATCGAATTGAAAAACGAGCTTCGGTTTCCGCACTCGATCGGCCTCCTGTTCAGCGCCATCACTTCGTATCTTGGCTTTCAGGTCAACGACGCGGAATGGAAAGTCATGGGCCTGGCCCCCTACGGCGAGCCGCGATTTGTGGACAAGTTTCGTGAAGTCGTGGACATCAAAGACGACGGCAGCATCCGCCTGAATCTCAAGTATTTCGCGCAGCATTATTCGACCACGCGCACGATCAATCACCATTGGGAGCGGCTTTTCGGCCAGCCGCAGCGGCCTTCCGAATCCGAAATGACCGACTTCCATCGCGATATCGCTGCCAGCGGCCAGAAAATCGTTGAAGAAATCATGGTCAAACTCGCTCGGCACGTGCAGCGCAAAACACGAATGAAAAATGTCTGCATCGCCGGCGGCGTCGGACTGAACTGCGTCGCCAACTGGCGTATTCTTCAAGAGACCGACTTCGAAAACATCTTCATTCAACCGGCGGCGGGGGACTCCGGCGGGGCGCTGGGCACGGCCTTCTACATCTACAACACCGTGCTTGATCGCCCGCGCGAATTCCGCATGGATCATGCGCTCTGGGGACCGGGATTCACCGAGGTGCAGATCAAGGCCGCGCTCGACCAGTCGCAAGCGAAATACGAATCCATCGCCGACGAGTCTGAGTTGCTCTGCCGCACGGCCAAGATGATCGCCGATGGCAAAGTCGTCGGCTGGTTTCAGGGTCGGCTCGAATTCGGTCCGCGAGCGCTTGGCGCACGTTCGCTGCTTGCCGACGCCCGCATTCCGAAAATGAAGGACATCATCAACGCCAAGGTGAAATTCCGCGAGGCGTTTCGTCCATTCGCACCGGCCGTGCTCAAAGAACGTGCCCACGAATTTTTCGACATGCCCGCAGGCATGGACGCACCGTTCATGCTCCTCGTGCCCAAAGTTCGCGAGGACAAGCGAGCACTCATCCCCGCAGTCACGCATCAGGACGGCACAGGCCGCGTGCAAACCGTCACTGACGAAGTCAATGGGCGATACTACCGGCTCATCCGCGAGTTCGACCGGCTCACCGGCGTGCCGGTGGTCATCAACACGTCGTTCAACGTCCGCGGCGAGCCGATCGTCTGCACGCCGCACGATGCCTGGCACACCTTCGTCAACACCGGTATCGACGCACTTGTCATGGGGAATTTCATCGTCACGCAGAAGCTCGGTCAGGTCGACTTCGAAGCCGGAATGCAACGCAGCGTCTCGCTCGAGGCGCATTCGCGCACGGCGGAGAGCGTGACGGTTCGCTGATCCGAACCCCCAAGTGCATACTCGGGGTCTACGGCGCCAAACATGCAAACGTCGAAACCACCAATCCGCCGATTTTGGGCGTGTGCTTAACCTAGTTGAAAATCGAGCGGCTCCATGAATGATGTGTTTTTCCGAGGAACCATCAAACAAGGAGCCGTCGAAATGAAGAGTATGATTCGGATTCCAGGACGTGGCAATGGCGAAGGAAGTCGGGAAGCAAAGCAGGTGAGCGAAGCGGAGGGCATGGTCGCGAAGCTGAATGTCCGGGTGGAGTTGATTCAGGCGTTGATTCCGCTGGGTCTGGAAGCGGTGGAGCACACGCTGCAGCGGGAAGTCACGGCTCTGGCCGGCGAGCGGTATGTGCGCGGCGGCGGGCAGGCGGGCCATGCTCGCTGGGGGACACAGGCGGGATCAGTGTATCTCTCAGATCAAAGGGTATCGATCGAAGTGCCGCGGGTGCGCGACACGCTTCGCAATCAAGAGATTCCTCTGGCCACCTATCAGAGTCTGCGTGCGCCTCGTCGGGCGGAGGAAGCGGCCCTTCGCAAGGTGCTCAATGGTCTGTCCTGTCGGGCAACGCCGTGAACTAAGCGGCAGTTCTTGATTGGAATTTGAGTGCATCTTGTTTCTCCTGTGCGGTTGCATTGCGAACGATGGGCGGCTTTAAGACAAGCGAATCGGGTGTGTTGCGAGTCACGAGTCGATGTCGGGA
>JACQFE010000062.1 GCA_016200265.1 Planctomycetota bacterium
CTGATGCCCAAGCTGCTCACCGCGCTGCGCCAAGGCACAAGTGAGATTGCGGGTGAATCCAAAGCTGCGTAAGGTGACAGAGATTGGTCGGATATGGAAATCGAGAACCGCTCAAATTCAACTACGACAGGGACAATCTCTTCTCCGTCGCGGAGCACTCCTACCGCCGCAAACCGGGCCGAGCCCTCACCTTTGTCGATGTGAGTTTCCAGTGTTGCGAGGCGGTCTGGTTTCTTGCCGGCCTGTCAGTCATAATAACCGCGCGAAGTGGCCGCGAGTCAACGGATAATGCAAGTGAGCGGAAAATCCCAATCCATTCACCTTTCCAGACTTCTATTTGTCATATTGCTGATTTCCGGTTGCGGGGTTTGGGTGCCTGCACCGGGGGTGGAACCACCGGTAGATGGTGGAACGGGTGGCGGGACGCCTCGTGCAGTTCTTTCGGCCTCGAATACCACACCGGTTGAGAATCAAAGCGTTACTCTGACCTGCCGAGTGCAGAATTCCACCTCGCAGGTGACTCGATATGACTTCAATCCGACAACAGGCCTCGTGATCAATCATGGTGGGGGTACGGCCAGTTTCATCGTGAAACAGACTGACCTGGGCACAACGCTTCGATTCACGTGTTCGGCGACTTTGACAACTGGCGCGCAACTCACTTCCGATTCGATCGCAATCACACCGACGGGAACACCCACATCGCCTTAGCTGCAGTAATTTGGGTGTCATGCGAGATTATTGGGCACCGTACGCAACTCCGCGCGAACTGAAGTTTGCGGCTCGCCCAATGCGAGATCGCTCCGTCCTGTAACCTATTTTCGGAAATTTCGTGGGTGCATTGCGGCTGGTCGGTTAAGATGACGCTTCGTAAGAACGCTCGACCAGAAGTCGCGAGGGAGCATGGCGTCGGTCTTATTCAATTGGTTCTTTCCTCGAAAAGCGCGCATCGCGCTGCTTGCGTTGATGATTTACATGGCGCTTTGCTAGCAGACGATTCGACAGTCCGCGCGAACGAGAGTTCGCGGTTTGCGGGACTTGGGACAGTGGATGGACTCTCGATCACCGGGCGCGAAGCGAGTATGCTTTCGTCCATGCCCGATCACCGAAATCAACCGCGATGTTTCCTGGCACTTGAAGATGGAAGCGTCTTTGAAGGGCGGGCGTTTGGTGCGCGGGGTACGCGCGCGGGCGAAGTTGTCTTCAACACGTCGATCACCGGCTATCAGGAAATTCTCACTGATCCGTCGTACTGCGGGCAGATCGTCACGATGACCGCGCCGCAGATCGGGAATTACGGCGTGAACGGTGACGATGTCGAATCGGACCGGCCTCAGGTGGCGGGATTCGTGGTGAAGGAACATTCCGCTCGATTCAGCAACTTTCGGGCCGATCGCTCACTGGATCAATATCTTCGCGAGAGCGGAATTGTTGGAATTGAAGGGATTGATACGCGGGCGCTGACGCGGATGCTGCGAGTGGATGGAGCCATGCGCGGGGTTCTGACGACGGAAATTGACGATCCGGTGGAATGCGTTCGCGTTGCTCGCGAGTCGCCGTCGATGGTGGGGGCGGATCTGGTTCGTGAGGTCGCGCCGAAGGAATCGTATGAGTGGCGGGAGGCAATTGACTCGCGGCGCAATCTCTTTGCGCCGTTAATTGCCATTCGACAATCGCCAATGGCCAATCCCACTGCAATTTCGAATTTGAAATCTCAAACTTCAGATCGACCTTCGGCGATCGCAACTCATGGCGCGCAAAGATCCTCTTTGCGCCCCGAGGAATCCGATTCAAACGCGCAAAGAGAATCTTTGCGCTCCCCACAATCGACGAACGACAATCCTCTGGTTTTGGCCATCGACTGCGGAATGAAGCGGAACATTCTGCGAAATCTTTCGGCCTCGGGCGCTCGCGTGCGCGTGGTGCCGCCGACGTGGAGCGCGGTGCGCATTCTCGAATACAAGCCGGACGGCGTGTTTGTGAGCAATGGCCCGGGCGATCCGGCGGCCGTCGGGTATGCAATCGAGACGCTGGCCGGGCTCTTGGGCAAAGTGCCAATCTTTGGCATCTGTCTGGGATTGCAACTGTTGGCACTGGCGATGCGGGCGAAGACGTTCAAGCTGCGTTTCGGTCATCGGGGGGCCAATCAGCCGGTGCGGAATCTGACGAATGGTCGAGTGGAGATCACTTCTCAGAATCACGGCTTCGCGGTGGACATTGATTCGCTTCGGGCCGTCGGAGGTCAGCCGACGCACATCAATTTGAACGACCAAACGCTGGAGGGCTTCGTGCAGCGTGACCTTGGCGTGCTCGCTGTGCAATATCATCCTGAGGCCGCCCCAGGTCCGCATGATGCGATGTATTTATTTGAATCCTTCACGCGAATGATGCACGGGGAAATGCAGCTGGCGTGACAGGCCCTTATGATGCCGGGCCAGCTTTCCAGTTGGTCAGTGGGCGCTCTGAAAGAAACCGCACGGAACACCTCGCAATTGGAGCAGCTCGTTTCAATCGTGCTTTTATCAGCCCCAATCCATTGGATGACGCCAATTGCAGCTCCGCCCAACGCAAAAGGAGCTTGCAATGTAAACGGTTGATTCGGTAAACTATGTATCCAGGGTAGGTTAATGCAATGAATGACTGAGTGTAAATTCGTGTTCGACTCACATCATGTGCAACCTTAAACGCAATGGAGTTTCTGCAATGACGACATTTCGGCGGCACGGTATGTCAGTATCGGGCGTTCGGGCAACGTACTTTCTTTTGTTAGCGTTGGTAACGACTGCGGCAATCGGCTGCTTTTTCCCAACGTACGACGTGAGCGGAGGCGGAGAAGGCGGAACCGGAAGCCCAAGCGGGGGAGGCTTCCCACTGACGCTTGTTTCGCAGACCACCTCAAGTTCATCGGGCGGCGTTGGTTTTCTCGCAACTCCGGATTCAAGGTCGACAGTGTTCGCGACAGTCAGCAGCAACGAACCGGGAAGCCGCCCGGCGATTACAATCCACGGCGTAAACGGAAGCGGCCCTTATTCGAGTTTCCCAGCCAGTACGAACAGTGCAAGTGTGTCGTTCACACCGACCGAGTCGTCTTACACACTGACGTACTCTGAAGGCGGCACGCCCGGAACCACCTACACAATCAAGGTGTTTGAGCAATAGGAATCGCCGGCGTACGCGAATGCACCCGAGAATCTGCCTGTGCGCGCTCACGTACCTGCGAATTCGGAGCATTCGCAGCATCGGTAGAGTGCCAATCTTTGGCATTTGGAGGCCGCCTCGAGCCCGCACGATACGATGTATTTGTTCGATAGTTTTGTGCGGATGATGCGCGGAGAAACGCCGTTAGCAGTTAGCTCAAATACACCGTCTTCAATCGTTTGATATCACTGGCAAGACGACGAGTTGATGTGTTGAGACCACGATTCGCTTTGAGCGGTTTCTTTTCACCACAACATTATCAGTGATCCAATTGAATCGTACGCGCTGAATTTCATTCCACGGGATACGAATGACTCTTTTTTGATCTTTCTCTTTCGTAACGCCGAATCGATTCAGTGTAAGAGAGCCTCGGTCGCGCGACGAAAGCAATCGCAGAATCACCGGGATTATGCTGAGCATGATGAGAGAAATAGGAGCAAAGTTCTCCTTCCACCGAGTTTTTGGAGTCGCAAAATAGATCATGGCGCCGATCAAGAGTGCGGCCATGAGGAGTTGGTTCCACAAGATGCGACCGATTTTCAGGCGCACAAATATCGCATTCGAATCATAGTCAAATCCGCATTCGGGGCAGGTGTGGATTTCCGGCAGGCCGGTGAGATCGTATTGGCAGCGAGGACATGACGCCGACGACTCAAGTTGCGCCATTGCCACCCTCATCGCGACATCCCCGTGCGATGCCGTTCAATTCGATCACCAGTGCTCGAACTTGCTTGATGTTGATTGCATTGCCGATTGCGCATCGCACGATCTTGTGACCGTCTTTTCCAAAGATCAATAACGAACCGTCGGCCCAGCTTGGTTTGGCCTCACCGAATTCCTGCCACGGGATCGCCATGATTCCCTTTATGGGCGGATCGAATTGCAATCCGGCTGAGTCTATCGACATAAACCTTCGCGGTGGGAGTGGACGTAGCAGAGCAAATGCTGCCCCGATTGCATTTGCGACGTACATCAGCGCCATGGGCCAATCACCCGGGCGAATTCCGCGGCGCAAGAGATCGAAGAAGATGACTGTGGTGAAGGCCACTAGCATGATAAACCAGAAGATTTCCTTTCTTTTCGGCTCCGAGAAAACGATCGTGCGCGCCTTGAAGTCATATTGAAAGCCACATTCCGGGCAGGTGTGTATTTCCGGCAGGCCGGTGAGATCGTATTGGCAGCGGGGACACGCGGACGTCATAAGAACGTTTCCAAATCAGATCACCTTGGACGTGCTTGCATTTAGTTGCCTATGCGAACGGGTCCTGCATGATCGGTTGTCCGCAATACATGCACGTGGGGTTGCGGCGGGCGATGGTGCGGCCACATTTGGGGCAGGTGACGGCGGGCTTTCGCATCTTGCCGTCGAGCTGGCCGTCGGAGAGATCGAGATCGTTGATGCGATTCAAGAGTTCTTCGTCGGTGACGCCGAGCTTATCGCGAAGGAGTGACCACATGGCCTCGCACGAAAGCAAGAGGCGTTCGAGGCGAAGTTCGACATCCATCGCTCGGGATTGGGCGCGATTGGCGGTCGTCTCCGCGCCGGTGGAGATGACGGGGAACGGATCGATGTAACCACCGGGATTGAATACGGACATGATGATTGCTCCGATGCTTTTTGTAATTGAATTTCATTGGGTGGGATTTACCCCCCTTGGTCCCCCCTTGTAAAGGGGGGAGGCAATACACATCTGTGTGCTACTGCTACAAGTCAAGGTTTCGGTAACGCGTGCCTTTCGGCAATGTGTTCGTATTGAGCAGACTCTCAATCGCCTTGGCGGCGGACGAAGATCGTTTGTCCGGTCGCGTAGCGGCATTCCGGCTGGGTGATGGCGAAGACCATGTCCGCGACATTTGACGGATCGAGCGTGTCTTTCTTTGGAAAATCAGGAAACACGCCGCGGAGCATCTGGGTTTCGACGCCGCCGGGGGCCACGGCGAAGACACGAATGCCCGAAGTTCGGCCTTCCTCGGCGAGACCTTTGGTCCAGGCGTTCACCCAGGCCTTCGAAGCGCCGTAGGCTGCGAAGCCGGGAAACGCGTCGGTCGAAGCGATCGAAGAAATATTGACGATGACGCCGCCGCCGTTTTTCTTCATTGCCGGCCAAACGGCGCGGCAGGCAAAATACAGCGCGTTGACGTTGACGCCCATGAGTTGGTTATAGATTTCGAGCGTTAGGTCTTCGATGTTCGCCATCGGAGCCACGCCGGCACAGTTGATGAGCACGTCGATGCGGCCATGTTGTTTGAGTGTTTGTGCGACAAGTGCGTTCACGTCCGTGGCATTGGATACGTCTGCTTTAATGGTGTCGCATCGTCCGCCGGCGCGTTCGATGATGGACTTGGTTTCGGCGAGTTCGCTCATTGAGCGCGCGATCGCGACGACTTGTGCGCCCGATTTCGCGAAACGCTCGCAGATGGCACGGCCAATACCTCGACCGCCGCCGGTAACTACAACAACTGAGTTTGATTTGCTTGCATTGATCATCTTCACACACTCATTTCTTGGGACGTTTACGCGGGCGTGTGGGATGAGCGCCATTGGCCGGCTCGGCGCTGACAATGTGAATCAAATCCAACAAGAGCCAGTCCTTGGCAATTTCTTCGCCGGTGGATGGCGTCGTCATCCGCGATAAATTGGGCTTCATCTTGACGAGGGCTACATACAAGGTTCGCCTCGAGACGGCCGCCTGATCGGGATGTCGAATGGTGATACTGCGGCCATCTGAAAGTGCCAACTCAATGGGCGTGAATGGTCTGCGGCGAAGTAACGTGCGAACTTCTTCATCGTTCATGAGTGTTCCTCCACAATGTAGTATCCCGCGCAGAGAGGCGCGAATCAATATTTCTGTCGTGAGATTTCCACCGGGCATTTGGGCAGTGCGTCGAGGAAGCGCCGGCCATAAGGTTTGGTGACGATGCGCGGATCGAGAATGACGACGATGCCTTTGTCGGAATTGGTGCGGATGAGGCGGCCGACGCCCTGGCGGAATTTCAGAACGGCCTCCGGGACCTGGAATTCCATAAAGGCATTTCCGCCGCGTGCCTGAATTTGTTCGATGCGGGCTTCGACGAGCGGATGATTGGGCACGGCGAACGGCAGCTTGACAATGATGACGTTGCTTAGGGCGTCGCCGGGGACATCGACGCCCGCCCAGAAGGTGTCGGTACCGAAGAGCACGCTTCGCGGCGTGGTGCGGAACTTGTTGAGCATCTGCGTTCGCGGCATTCCTGATCCATGGACGAACAACGGCATTTCTCGCGATTGGAAAAATTCCTTCAATTCATCGGCGCATTGGCGAAGCATTTCGTAACTTGTGAAAAGCACGAACGCTCTGCCCGCGGACATTTGCACGTATTTCTTGATCGCGGCACATGCGGCCGGAGTGAATTCTCTTGACGCCGGCTCGGGCATTCCGGCTTCGACATAGACTTTGAGCTGCTCGGCGTAGTCGAATGGCGATCCGAGTGCGGTCATGGTCGGCGCGTCGAGCGAGAGTCGTTCTCGCAGGTAGGTGAATGTGGGCGTCGAGTCAGTATTCAGCGTTGCGGAGGTGAGCACGGTCGTGCGCATTTTTTGAAAGAGATTGGCCTGTAAATAAGGGCCGATGTCCACCGGTCTGGCCGCCAGCGTGATTCGCTTCCGATGCTCCCCATCCGACTCCAACCAATAAACCCAGTCCTTCGTTTTGTGCTGATGCCAGTCGTCGATGCTGCCGGCTAATGCTCCGACGCGTTCCATCATGCTCTGCATTTCCGATTGATCGTCGATGGAGTCGAGTTCTTTGCGGATGTCGCGCAATCCGTCCTTAATGGTGTGCAATTCGCCGGACACGCGCTGATCGACGGGGGGCATTTCGCGGATGCGGCCATTGCGATCGCCCGAATTGAATTGCCATTCAATGAGTCCGGCGAAATAGCGGTCGGCAATTCGCTGGGCGTTGGTGACGGTGGATGCCAGTTTTTTGGCATCGGTCGGGCGCAGCAGGCCTTTGCCAGTTCGTTCGTTGTAGAGCCGCCCCAGCGTGTAGCGAATCTGTGTGTTGGTGATGCTGACGCCGAGATGGTCGCCCGCGACGCCTTCGGCCGTATGGGCTTCATCGAGAATCAAGTGCTCATAATCGGGCAGGATTGAGGCGCCGATGGCGCGGAGCGCGAGATCAGAAAAGAGCAGGGCGTGATTCACGATGAGCAATTGAGCTTCTTCGACTCGGCGACGGGCGCGCTGATAGAAGCACTTCTCGAATTGTGGGCACTTGCGGCCAAGACAGTCGTCGCCGTCGCTGCGGGCGGCGTCCCACACTTTCAGGCTCGGTTGCCAGTTCAGATCGGACAACGAGCCATCCGCTGTGTTGTAGGCCCATTGCTGAATGGCGTGCAGTTCGGACAGTTCATTCTTGGTGTCGAAGAGCAGTTCCTGGCGCTGGCTGGCGCGAGTCAGCCGCCGCAGACCGAGATAATTGGAGCGGCCTTTCACGAGGACTGCGGAAAATGTGTCGCCGAATATGGATTGAAGAAATGGAATGTCCTTTTCCATGAGTTGTTCTTGTAGCGCGATCGTATGCGTACTGATGACGACTCGACCGCCACGCTTGGTGACTTGCTCAATGGCGGGGACCAAATAGGCGAAGCTTTTGCCGACGCCGGTACCGGCCTCTACCACGAGACAGCCGCCGGAAGCGAATGCGTCGGCGACAGCGTTGGCCATTGCGAGTTGTTGCGGTCGCGATTCATACGCGGGCAGCCTGGAGTGAATGCGGCCGCCGGGACCTAAGACTTCGGATGAAAATTCGCTCATGGTCATGCTATGATAATTGCAACCTCCAAGAAGCGTCCATTCGCGCCGCGCAGGTCATTCTGAGGTCGCAGAAGGCGACCGAAGAATCCCCGGCATGAGATGCTTCGCTGACGCTCAGCAAGACGACTGCCGCTTTCCCATCCGCGGCTGATGACTTAATTCAGTCGGATCAGTGGTCGCGGTTGAGGGCGTTCGACGAACGCGGGCAGAGTCACGATGAATGTTGCACCGGCGCCGTCGGCACTTTGCAGCGCGATCGATCCGCCAAGTATGTGTGCCAGTTCTTTCGTAATTGCCAATCCAAGTCCAGTGCCTTCGTATTCCTTGGTCTTGGAACTATCGACCTGATGGAATTTCTCGAAGATGGCGATCTGTTGCTCGGGTGGAATTCCCGGTCCGGTGTCGCGAACGGTGATGTGAACCGAGGCCTCACCCGCAGGCTCGACTGAGAGCGAAATTTCGCCGCCGTTGGGAGTGAACTTCACCGCATTGCTGAGAAGGTTGTAGAGGATTTGCTTGATCTTCCCGGAGTCATTGTGGAATTGAGGCAGTTGACCGTTGAGCGATATGAAGAGGCGCTGCTCGCGCTTGTCGGCCAGTGGTTGGACGAATTCGATCAACTCCTTGCAAAGATCGGCGATGGAGAAGTCCGAGAGATGCAATTCAAGTCTTCCGGCCTCGATTTTCGCGATGTCGAGCAGGTCGTTAATGATGTCGAGCAGGCTTCGGCCGCTGGTGAGGATGTGTTCGGAAAAGCGGATGAGGCGCTGGCGATCCACTTCGGTGCTGCTGTTGTAGGCATCACGCAGCAGTTCGGCGAAGCCGATGATGGAAACAAGCGGCGTGCGCAGCTCGTGCGAGACATTGGCTAGGAACTCACCTTTGAGCCGATTCGATTCAAAAAGGGCCACATTGGATTGGGCGAGCTCGCCAATTTTGATATCCAGTGAGCGATTGATCTTGCGTTGTTCTTCCTGTGCGGCCCGGACGTGGGCGAGCATGTCGTTAAAAGTATCGGCCAGGCGCTGAAATTCGTCACCCGTTTCGATTTTGGCGCGGATTTCGAGGTCGCCATGTGCGACGCGTTCGGTGACTTCGCGGAGAGTGGTGACTGGGCGCAAGACGAGCCGCTGTGTCACCACATAGAACACAAGAATTGCAAGCACCGCCCCGCTCGCCCCGGCGAGGATTGTCGCGACGGTGTTCCAGACTCCTTGCACCGTGGCAATGGGCAAAGTGACATCGATCAAACCTCGAAGGGTGTCTGGATATTCATCCACATCGGCGCCGCGGACGGCCATCGCAAATCGAAAAACCTGGCTGTCGTCCTGTCGTCGCCAGTAATATCGCTGGGTGGGATTGCGGATGAGTCGATCAACGGCCTCTTCCTGAAATACCGGTCCGGGCGAGCTTACCGACACCAGTTGGACACATCGCGTGGACGGAAGATCGAGTTCGCGGGCGAGGTCGGGCCAGACATGATCGAGCCTCGCGCGGGCCTTGCCCCAATCCTGGGGTCGAAGGTCAACGGCCAGATACACCAGGCCGGCAACGCGACGGGCCTGCCATAGCATGGCCTGTTCGTTCTGGGCATTCATTTGCAGCCACGGGAAGCAGAGCGTGACGCTGATAACGGCGAGGACGGCCAGGCCAAAGAGAAAGCTGATCTTTCGGGCGAGAGCGATGTTGAATCGGCGGCCTAGCTGCATTGAAAACTGTTCCGAACTGTACTGCGATTGTTTTCTTTTGTCTGACAGGTGGCGATGCAGGCCACCGGCAATTCTATCTGCGAATGATTCTACAGGCGATACCGGACGACTTGCAGTATTGTACTGGAATCGCGAATCGTTCGGCACTATGAAGGAATAAAGTTTGAAGGGGATGATTGGATTGGTTTTGGAGCTTCGCATTTTCCAGGTCGGGATAATTTTGGCGTCAACGGCATTGCATGCCGCTACGGCTGCGTCGGGGGACCTGTTTCGCGGCGTCCCGAAGGACTCGGCTGCGGCCTATTTTGTGGCGGGTCCGGGCGATGCGTCCAAAGATGGAAACAATGGAGCAAATGGGTCGATCGGAGCGGCGGCTGGTTCCTCGCAGCGTTCGCTGGCGATGGCCGACTTTTGGATCAGTCATGCGCAGGAACTCGGGCTTTTCTCATCACTCGATAAAACGTGCAGGGCGTGGCTCGACGGACTGGGGATGGCCATGGTCATTCTCCGCTATCCGCACGCAGTCACGTTGATCGATCTCGACGCCATATCGCTCGAGAACGGTCATCACGCGGTTCGGCAACTTCGGGCGGCGGTCATTGTCCACACCAAAGGCCGGAACGACGAGATCGAAAAGCGAATTCAACATCTGCTCAATGCGTATACAAACAAAGACGAGTCCGCGCTGAGGACCGAAACGGTCGCGGAGCATCGCGTGACGACGCTGCGCGATCGGAGATTGCTCGAATGGGCGATTTTTCAGTGGGGTGCGATCGGCGATGACTACGTGCTGGCACTCGGCGACGGCGCCTACGAGCGAATCGAAGCGACTTTGAAAGATGAGACGAAGTCGATCGCGAGTGAGGCATGGTTCATGTCATCGACCTCGAAGCTCAGTGCGGAGGCTGCGGATTTTTTCGGCATCGCGAACTTCGAGAGTCTGCGGCGCGGATCGGATGCGCCGCTTTGGAAGCGAATTCATGTTGCCGCCCGCGAGCTTCATTTGGATGGTGTCGATCAGGCCGCAATCGCCTTGACGATGAAAAATCGCGACATCGATGTGACTGCATTGCTGCAACATGGTGATGAGAATTTGATCGTGCCGCTGACGATTCGCGAGGCTGAGCATGTGAAATCGCTCGTCGCGCAAACGATTCCGCCCGATGCCGGTTGGAATCTGATGCTCGACATCGCCCCGCACGAATGGAGCACCTGCATCTCTAGTGCTTACAATGTTGGTCGTCGCGCAGACGCCCGACGCGAAATGCAGCGGGAAACGGCCCAATTGGAGGCCGATGCGGGCATCTCCATCGACAAGGACATCTTCGCACCGTTAGGCCGCGGAATCATCATTCATGATTACCCACGACACGCTTTTCGATTGCCACTGGCGTGGACGTGGCTCATTCGCATTTCCGGCGATCCGGCCAAACTGCGACAGAACATCGACAAACTCTTCGGCGTCTGGCGTGAGCGGCTCGGTGAAACCAATCCGTTGCAGCTTCGCCGCGCGGAGGACGGCCTGTGGTTTCTTTACTTTGGCCTGGAAGGACCGGCACTCAAGGTCGAGGAACAATGGATCGTCGTTAGTTTCTCGCCGGAAGCGGTTCGGGAGAATGCGAAATATGTTCGATCGAAGACAGCGAATGGCACAGGCTCGACGTATGATCGAGCCCCATGAATTTCACGTCCGCACGAACTGAAGTTCGCGGCTCGCAAGATCATTCCTACAGCACCGGCAACGAGTGGCCGTCGCAGCAATGATGTTCCTCGTCATCATCATCGTGCGAATGGTCGGAGGCCGTGTGGATGATGGCGTCGACGAGGAGACCGAGGTCGTGGCCGCAGACGGTGCGAAGATCGAAGCAGACGGCGTCTTCGCGGATGCGGGCGACGACCGGCGGCTCACCAGCGCGAAGTGCGGCGATAGTTTGTGCGGTGCTCGCGAATGAAGGGTGCCATCGGACGATGACGGTGGGCACTTCGGCCGCAGGCATCGCCCCTCCGCCCGCATAGGAAACGTCCGAGCCGATGAAAAATTGCTCGCCGGGAAGCTCCTTTGAAAGGCGCTGCAACACATGATCCGCGCGGGCGGCCAATTCCTCGGTGGGCGCCTGAAGCATCGAAAGTGCGGGGACATTCGCCATCGCGTCGTCGATGTCCGCGTAATGCCGCAGCGTGGCCTCCAGCGCAAGCAAGGTGAGCTTGCCGACGCGATACGTGCGCATCAGCGGATTGGATTCGATCCGCCCGATGAGCGATTTTTTACCAAGAATGATCCCGCATTGCGGTCCGCCGAGCAGCTTGTCGCCGGAAAAGCAAACCAGGTCCGCGCCGGCGGCGATGGAAGTTCGCACGTCAGGTTCGTCGGGCAATCCGAATGAGGCGGGATCGAACAATGCTCCGCTGCCGAGATCATCGAGAGCAATCAATCCGAGTCGATGGGCGAGCGCCGCCAGTTCCGCGATTGCGACTTCTTCAGTGAACCCCACGATTCGATAGTTGCTGGTGTGGACACGCATAAGCATGGCCGTCTGGTCGTTCGCCGCTTTTTCGTAATCGGAGATTCGTGTGCGGTTCGTGGTGCCGACTTCGCGGAGTGTCACGCTTCCGGCACGCATGATGTCGGGCAGTCGGAAACTGCCGCCGATCTCGATGAGCTGCCCGCGAGAGACGAGCACTTCGCGACCGGCCGCCAACGTCTGAAGAATGAGCAGAGTTGCGGCGGCATTGTTGTTCACGACCGTGGCCGCTTCCGCGCCAGTGAGGCTGATGAGCAAATCGCGCACGTGGCTGCTGCGCCGACCGCGCTCGCCGGTGGCGAGATCGAATTCGAGATTGGAATATCCTGAGGCCGCGTCGGCAATGGCCTCGATGGCGGATTCGCACAGCGGCGCTCGGCCTAAGCCCGTGTGCAACACGATGCCTGTCGCGTTGATGACTTTTCGCAGCGACGGCGTCGATCGTCGGGCGAGTTCTTCTTCGGCCAGGGCTAGGATGTCGTGTAGATGGGCCGGATGATCCTGCTCGCCGGAAAGAATCCAACCCCGCGCCGTGTCTATGGCATATTGAAGAGCGGCAACTACCGTCGCCCGCGGCAGGCCATGAAGCCATTCCTGCACGTCATGATGCTCAAGTAGTGCGGAGACGGAAGGCAGCGATCGCAAGAGGTCTTTGGCGGTTGAATCCATTGGTAAGAGTGTAGTCGAAGGCCGCACCGGATTGAAGCTAGTGATCGAATGTTAGAAATGAGATAGAGTCTGGCTTCATCAGTGTGCTTTCGGAACAACGAGTGACGTCTAAATAGGTGAAAGATTATGTGTGCACTTGTCACGGTTACGCTAATGTTGTTGTCGGGCCCCGAGAAGCCGGCCAAGCAGCTACCGGAACTTTCGTTCAAATTTTTCAACCCCCAGAATGGCACGACAATTGAACCGACGAACGGCTGGATCATAGCTCGTCGAGACGAGTACATTAACTTTCATGTCATGCTGGAAGTAGAAAGCGTTGAGGCACCCTATGATAGCTTAATCATTCGAGACAGTTCCGGCCCCGATCCATTGACTGTGGGTTCTAAGCAACCGCAAAACCTCTGGTTGACCGCATCTCGAATTGAACCGGACGGCAACCACACCCCAACCTCGATTCTGATCCATTGCTCAGGAGGCGGGAAGGACTTGCGGACATACAGTGCGATGATTAGCCTCCGTATCCTTTTTCCGGAGCCGGAACGAAGCAAAAGGACCGAAGCCGCCATAGACCGAATTTTCGAGTCTCTCAAGCGGACAAAAAATGGGGATTCGGAATCTTTGGAGAAAAAGCGAGAGATGTTTCGAAGACGGCTTTACCAAGAGGGCGTTGACATGCCTCCCGGCGATTATTTGCTGGAGGCGGTGTACTCTCCAATCGCCGATGGAAAATGGAAAGGGAAGTTGGTTGCGACGGCGAATGTTAGAATTACGAATGACAACGACCCATTGACGAAACCCATTCCGCCCCCGTGACAAGTGACAACACGTAACTGCAAACTTCGATCGTAATATGATTTGTCCCGCCTGAAGAACGGCGTGCGAGGGAAGTATTTCAAGCAGGCGAAACAGGGCACAAACCTCGTCTTGCTCGATCCCGATCTGGCCGGCACGTTTCCTGACAGCGCATCCGTGAATCGGGGGCTCCGGTTGCTCAAGGATGTGGCCGCAAAGTCATCCCCACGTTCTTCGAAGTCTTCCCGACATCGTCGTCAGGCGACCGGTTAAGTTGCCCCCAGAGCTAGTGCGGCAATCCATCTGAATTTTCGGGTTGGGTGCCATGTCCAAGCCAGGCGTCGCCTGGCGCCGACATGCGAGCCGCTGGCATGGCGGCGCTTCGCTTGGCCATGCCACCCGAAAACTCGGTTGGAATCGTGCACTAGGTTGTGCGTTCAAAAAAACGCTTTGATATGCATCTCACGATGTGGCCTCGATAAACATCTCATTTGACACGTTCACCTTGGTTGTGGCCGAATCAAAGGAACGTTAGCAGACAAGCATAAGTCACGCTCTCGGCTATAGTTATAGCTCCCCGAGTGTGACCGTTTACGAACGTTGGCTAAGAGAGAAAAACGGAGAATTGTTGTTAACCAGAGAGCGCCGAAGTTACTTTCTGAACGCGCGAACGTCCTTGGCCTTAGAACGAAACGCGTCCATCCAACGGGAGGTCGTGCTTCCTGATTGCGGCCGAGTGATTGCGATTCCCCATGTCGGTGGCTTGCATCATCGATATCGACGAGTGGGTTAGACAAAGGCTTCGCAGCTCACGATATACACGAGTTCAAGGCGCACCGTACGCACACCGACCGGAATTCAGCATCGAATTCACGTTGGAGCGGTCCCTCGCGTTGGCTCTGCCCGCGCACCGTCGCTGCGAAACCCTGGCTTTCCAAGCCTCGGACAGGCCGGATGACATTTTCGGGATGGACAGGACTGAATCTAGAGACACGAGTCTTTTTTGATTGAAGTGCGACGGTGGAATCTGTCGCGAGCATTTGTTACTTTTTGACATGATTGGCACCTTTCCAATTCAATAAAGCAACTTTTTAACTTGGCGGCTCCTCGGCGTAGCGTGCGACCCACGATTGCGCGGTCCTTATTTCCTCCTCGCCGAGTTCATGTCCGCCGTCATGCCAGTGGATTTCTACCGCTGCGCCCGCGGTGGAAAGCAATTCCGCGAGCCTTCGAATCCCCGACGGGTTGGCAATTTGGTCCTGCCGTCCCCCCGCGATGAACACCGATTTCCCAGCAAGATTCGGCAGGTTCGACGGCGAGAAGGGAACCATGGGCCGAAAGAGAATGGCCACACCCAAGGTTTTGGACCGGAGGAACAGAAGACTGGCCGCAATGTTCGCGCCATTGGAATAGCCGACGGCGATCACGCGGCGGGCGTTGAGGGAATACGCGGCACAAGCTTCCGCAATGAATTCGGCCAATTCGTGCGTCCGCAGCATCAGATCGTCCACGTCAAAAACGCCTTCCGCCAATCTGCGAAAGAATCGAGGCATGCCGTTTTCGAGTACTTTGCCGCGGGGGCTTAGAAGCGTCGCACCCGGCAGGAGTTCGCTTCCAAGTTCGAGCAGGTCGCTCTCATTGCCGCCCGTGCCGTGGAGCATGAGAAGAGTCGTCGATGCATCTGGGCCGGACCCGCGAACAAATCGGTGAATGAATGACAGACGATGTTCGGCTTGCGACTCCCTTGGTTGCCTGTGTCCGTTCACTCTGTGGCCCCGCCCGGGAGTCGAAGCTGAGGAAGCATCGATTTAATCGCAGTGCGATCTTTTTCAAATTGCAGCGGCAGTTTCAGTGATGTGCCCAGCGAGCTGGCTGGCTCATCGACGGTGAATCCCGGATTGTCCGTTGCGATTTCAAACAACACGCCGCCGGGCTCGCGGAAATAGATGGAATGAAAATACGTGCGGTCGATCACCGGGGTTACGTTCCGTCCCGCTTTCGCGAGAATTTCGCGCCAGCGTCGCTGCGATTCGTCATTTTCGGCGCGGAATGCGACGTGATGCACGACTCCCGCGCCTAGCGATCCGCTCACGCCGCCGGGAGTGCACAAGACATCGACCACTTCTCCCCCCGCCCCACTGCCGATGAATCGGAATCGATGTCCCTCTTCGCCGACCTTCACGAATCCCATCAAATCCGAAAGCATCCTGGCCGTATGTTCATAGCCGTCTTCCGAGAGCGTGACGCCGAAAAATCCGCGAATGGAACGATCTTCCGGGATGGGGCCACCGGCCCACGGAATTCGCGGATCGCCAGCGTCGCGGGCGATCAACTCCAGCCGAATTCCGTCGGGGTCATTGAACTCAACGACGGAGCTTCCTATGCGCGTCGCCAAAGCGCTTGGGTTGCATCCGGCATCGGCCAATCTCTTTCTCCAGAATCCGAATGACGGCATGGGAATGGAAAAAGCAGTGGCGGTAACTTGCGAGGTACCCTGACGACCACGATGTGCGCCGGGCCAAACAAAAAACGTCATGATTGATCCGGGAGCGCCAAGTTCGTCGCCGTAATACAAATGATAACTTTGTGGATCGTCAAAATTCACCGTCACCTTCACCAAGCGGAGTCCAAGGACACCGCAGTAAAAATCGATGTTCTTCTGGCCATCGCCCGTGATGGCCGTGACATGGTGAATGCCGAAAATTCTCTCAGTCATGACTTGTCCTTTGCCACTTGGACATGCGCCGAGACCCACGACGTAAAATGTATCCAATCAATTTGCGTTCTTCCGATAGGGAACCTGCGGACGAGACTTTATCTCCGCCGATGCCGACTCAACGCCCTTTCCGACTTTTTCGATCGCACTATCGATGAACGCCGGGCCGGCTTCTATAATCCATTCTCGAATCGAAAATGTTTCCGCCAGACCTTCGCCTTGCAATCGTTTCTCAGTGTCGTAGGCAAGGAGAATTTGCTCAGCGGCGGCGCGATCTCCTTCGCCCACGTCAATGACATTGTTGCCTTGATCCCGAATGACCGGAGCAAAGGCTACTTCCGCCGCGTGCAGGCGAACCGCTTCGCGAACTGCCACTCGACCAACGACACGAAGTGAATCGAGTGATAGGTTTTTCTCATCGCCCAAACCTATGACCAGTACTCGCTTCGGCGTGATCGAATCGGGCCAGGTGTTGAACAACATCGTCTCGCCCAATTCGCCGACGAACTCGCCACGATTGCGGAGCTCCGAAAGCAAGCTGTGTAGCTTGCCATCGAAATCTTTGAATGCCTCGATGTACTTATCGCCGGCGGGGCGGTGTTTGAATGCGCATACGATTTGCAAGTCCGTTTTCGCGGTGATTGGACCCACCATGCGCACGGTGATCTTCAAATCGTTCGCACCGGCGAATGATTTTTCAGTTAATATCGGTGCTGCAGGTTGCTGTGCCGCAATATGCTTGGTCTGCGGAGCAACGAACGTCGCGACCAACAGAATTGCGACGGATACCCTGGGCAGACGGTACTTGAGATACATTCGAGTTCCTCCATAGTTTCTTGAATTCACCATGTGTTGCTCAGCCGCGGTCATGTCAGAATGCAAAACAAGAGCAACCCAAACCGTCCGACCCGAACGGTGCATGCGCATTGGCGCATGGACTTAGAGCCGCGAGGACGGCACCACCGCCGCCCCCACCTGCACCGTGATGCGACAACGAGTAGGCACCGCCGAATTTGGCCACCGGCGACCAATCAGGCATGACGGGAAGCGGCGGCAGATCAAACTGTTTGAATGGACCGTCGCCATAGACGATCTTGCCATTGACGATGGTCAAGACTGATTCGATCGACTTGATTCGGTCTTCCGGCACGGAGAATAAATCGTCCGAAATCACGGCCACGTCGGCAAAGTGTCCGGGCGCGATTATGCCCTTCTTGTTTTCGTCGCGGCTGAACCATGCGCTGCCGATAGTAAAGAGCCGAAGCGCTTCTTCGCGGCTCATACGATTTGAATCGTCGTATAGCGTAGCGCCGCCGAGTGACTTGCCGCTCACCAGCCACCACAGGCTCACCCACGGATTGTAACTCGATACGCGAGTGGCATCCGTGCCGGCCCCGACCGGAATTCCCATATCAAGCATTTGCCGAATCGGCGGCGTGCGCTGGGTCGCCTGAGCGCCGTAACGCTCAACGAAGTATTCGCCCTGAAAGGCCATGCGATCCTGAATGGCAATCCCGCCGCCGAGCGATTTGATCCGTTCCAGGCTTCGATCGCTGACGGTTTCACAATGATCGAAGAACCAGCGCAAGTCGCCGATGGGGAACTCGCGGTTCACTTCTTCGAACACAGCAAGCGCGCGACTGATTGTCTGCTCGTATGTCGCGTGTAACCGGAACGGCCACCGATTCTTCGCTAGAACTCGCACGACTTCACGCAGTTCAGACTCCATTTCCTGTGGCATGTCCGGTCGAGACACGCGAAAATCCTCGAAATCCGCGGCGGAATAAACGAGCATTTCGCCCGCACCGTTGAGCCGCAGGAAGTCGTCGCCTTGTTGGTACTTGGAGTTCGTCGTCCACTGCACGAAGTCATCGCGTTCGGCCTTCGGTCGCTGCGTGAATAGATTGTAAGCGATTCGCACATTCAGTTCGCCGCGCTGTTGAAGCTGCTGAATGATTTCGTAGTCCTGCGGATAATTCTGGAAACCGCCGCCCGCATCGCCGCATGAGGTGACGCCGAGACGATTCAGGTCACGCAAAAAATGCCGCGTGGAATTGTATTGATATTCGGGCGGGAGCTTCGGGCCGAGCGCCAGAGTCTTGTAGAGAATCCAAGCGTTGGGATTGGCCAGCAGAAGTCCGGTCGGTTGGCCGGTCTTGTCGCGCTCAATGATGCCGCCCGGCGGATCCAGCGTATCCTTGGTGTATCCGACGGCTCGCAGCGCAGCACGATTGAGGAGTGCGCGGTCGTACAAATGGAGGATGAACACGGGAGTGTCCGGTGCGGCCTCATTCAATTCCGCGAGTGTCGGCAATCGGCGCTCTTTGAATTGAAACTCGCAGAAACCTCCGACGACGCGAACCCACTGCGGCGCGGGAGTTTGCTGCACTTGCACTCGCAGCATTCGCATTGCGTCCGCAAGTGACGGCACGCCATCCCAACGAAGCTCCAGATTGAAATTCAGCCCGCCGCGAATAACGTGAAGATGCGAATCGTTGAGACCTGGAATCACCGTGCGACCACCCAGATCGATCACGCGCGTCCCTAGGCCTTTTAATCTGAGGACATTCGCATCATCGCCAACCGCGATGAATCGTCCGCCCGAAATTGCAATCGCCGATGCTCGCGGGGCCGCGCGATCCATCGTGGCCATGGACCCATTGAATAGAACGAGGGCAACCGTGGATTGCCCATTCGCTGACTGGCCTTTGATCGTCATCGCGACACTCCGCTGATCAATTTAATGTTGCATTGCGGCGGGAATAACATATTCAGGATATTTTGTCGGCGGTGCCTTGTGGACCATCGTGTATGCATATTCCACGCCAACGCCGTAAACTCCGAAATGCAATTTGGCTATATCCATCACCGCGTCATAAGTGTCCTTGTGTGCCCAATCACGCTGCCATTCAAGCAAGACCGAGAGCGCAGTAACGGGCTTGGCGCCCGCCTGCACGATGCGCTTCATCGCGTTGTCATGCGAAAGAGCGCTTACATCCCCGCAGCAATCTTCGGCGACAAAAACATCGTATCCGTCATGGATCATTTGAATGGTTGGAAGCGCGACGCAAGTCTCCGTCCACAAACCCGCAAGCACGATCTTCTTGCGATTCGACTTCTGAACGGCGGCCACAAAATTCTTGTCGTCCCAGGAATTCATCGTCGTCCGCTCAATCGGCATGGGATTTCCAAGTGCCGCCAATAGTTGTGGCCAGGTGTTCCCGCTGAACCCCTTGCTTTCGACGGTCGATAGAACAAAAGGCACTCCGAATAACCGAGCGGCCTTCGCCAATGCGACATTGTTGTTGATGATCGCTTGCCGATCAAAATTGCATACTCCAAAGAGCATCTGCGGCTGAAGGTCGATCATGGTCACGACGCAATTGTCGGGAGTAAGCAGCCCCTTTTCGCTGAGCTTCGGTCGATAGGCGTTTTGCGGCATAATGAATCTCCTTATTTGAAGTCACTTGTTGATCCTAAGCACGACGCGGAAACGCGCTTTCCCGCTCATCATTCGTTCGTAAGCCTCGGAAGCTCGTTCCAATGGGTATTCTTCGATCATTGCTCGGACACCGGTGAGTGCCGCAAAAGCGAGGGTGTCCTGTGAATCGATCGATGTTCCCGACGGCCAGCCGGCAATCGCACGACGACCACCAATCAGAAAAAGCGGATTGATATTGAACGAGTCCGCGGCCGCGCCGAGAACGATCAACTTTCCATCGATCCCAAGGCCGCCCAGCACGGCGCTCATGGCCTTCCCGCTCGTGGCCGTCGCCAGAATTATCTTAGCGCCGCCAAGCTTCAAGAGCTCGGCAGCCGGATCGTTCGCCTCGCTATCAATGTAATGGTGCGCGCCAAGCTTGCGAGCCAATGGTTCTTTGTCATTTCCTCGCGCAATCGCAATTGTTTTGAAGCCCATTTTCGCCGAAAACTGCACGGCCAAATGCCCAAGGCCCCCGATACCGAGTACAGCAACTGTATCACCCGGGTTTGCGCCGCTGTGACGCAGCGAATTGAATGTGGTAATTCCCGCACACATCAATGGGCCGGCATCAGCTGCCGAAAGATCTCCAGGAATTGATGCCAGTGAGGTTTCGGGAACAACGACGTATTCCGCATAGCCGCCGTCAAACGTGATGCCGGGGATTTGTGGGGATATCTGGCAGGTGACGAAGTCGCCGCGTCGACATGAAACACAGCGCCCGCAATGTCCGCCATGCCAGCCGACGCCAACTCGTTGTCCTACTTTCCAGCCCGCGACGCCAGCACCAAGTGCGTCGATCGATCCAGCAATCTCATGTCCCGGCACGCGAGGGTATTGGACTCCGGGCCAATGACCCTCTTTCGTCAGCGAATCGCTGTGACAGATTCCGCAAGCCTCGACTTTGAGGCGCACAAATCCAAACGACGGTTCACTAATTTCACGTTCGGTGACCTCCAGCGGGCCTCCCACACGACTGACCTGTACGGCTCGCATCTTCGACATCGGACTCTCCCCTCGTACTGTGCGTGCTCAATTCTGTTCCCAAGAAACAATGGCTTATTTTAGGAAGTCCACGATAGCTGGAATGACCGTCTGTGGCGATTCTTCCATCAGCCAATGGCCCGATCCCTTCACGACTGTTCCCGTGACGTTGGTAGCGACGAGCTTCGCCTGGTCGATCAAGAACGTGCCGGATGCCTTCTCGCCAGTGAGGACAAGAAACGGCATATCGAGCTTCTTCGTCGCGAGCGCGGCAAGATCCCTCGCGTCTTGCTCAAATGCTCTGAAGTATTCGAACCCGGCGCGCATGCCGTCGTCGCGAGCATAGGCCATGGAATACAAATTTCGATCCGCTTCGGACACGGATTTATTATTGTCCGCGGCGAAGTCATTCCAAAAGTGTTCGAAGTAGATGCGCTCGCGACCCTTCACGAGTGCGAGTGGCGTCTCGCCATAAAAGTGAAAGTGCCACAAATCGCGCATGAGCCAGACATTCTTCCAGTCGCCGATTCCGGGCAGGAAGGCGTCCATTAACACGACTCGCTCGGTGGCTTGTGGAAACTGGGCTGCATAAGCATACGCCACCATCAATCCGATATCATGCCCGACAATGGCCGCGCGATCGATTCCA
Source organism: Planctomycetota bacterium (assembly GCA_016200265.1). Taxonomy (GTDB): domain Bacteria; phylum Planctomycetota; class Phycisphaerae; order UBA1845; family UBA1845; genus JACQFE01. The sequence goes on from JACQFE010000062.1 coordinate 21,519, forward strand.
AGCAAAGCGAGCAGCGCGTGGATATCCACGGCCATGTTTTTCTTATCATAGCCGGATTCCGGTCTGCTCGATTCGCCCGCGCCGCGAAGGTCGGGCACAATCACGGTGTGGTGCTCGGCGAGCAAGGGCATGATCGGGTTCCACATGTGGCCGGTTTCCGTATAGCCGTGCAAGAGCACGACCGCGCTTCCCTTTCCGCCAATTCGATAATGCAGTCGAACACCGTTGACATTCGCGAATGCGTCATTGAAGCCGGGGACTGAATTCGTTCTCGCGGTTCGCGACGAAATTCCTGAATGGTGAAGACTATTCTGATGGCATCCTGCTGCGGCAAACGCAATCAATGCCAGAAATCGGCCGACCTGAACAATTGCTGTTTTTGCGACAATCACACCCGCGCCCTCCATTCAAATGGCATCTAACTTCATTCAAGTTGACACTTGGTTAGTGTGCCTATGATTTGAAAAACTTCAATAATTCCGGGTTCACGATTTCGTGATGCGTCGTGCATAGTCCGTGCGGCAGGCCGGGATAGACCTTCAAGGTCGCACCCTTAACGAGCTTGCTCGATAGCATGGCCGATCCGGCGATCGGCACGATCTGATCATCATCGCCGTGCATGATCAGCGTCGGCACGTCGAATTTTTTCAGGTCGTCCGTAAAGTCCGTTTCGGAGAATGCCTTAATGCAATCGTGCGCCCCCTTCATGCAGCACATCATCCCTTGCCGCCACCAGTTGTTGACTACGCCGGGAGTTGCTTTTGCGCCAGGTCGATTGAATCCGTAGAACGGTCCCTCAGGCACGTCTCTGAAAAACTGTGCACGATTGGCCAGGAGTGACGCGCGCAATCCGTCGAACACATCGAACGGGAGACCGACCGGATTGTTCGGCGACTTCAACATGATCGGCGGAACCGCTCCGATGAGGACGGCCTTGCCGATGCGCCCCTTCGCACGGCCACCGCCGTGTCGCCCGATGTATCGCGCCACTTCACCACCGCCCGTCGAATGTCCGACGTGAATGGCATTCTTGAGGTCGAGCATCTCGGTGAGTTCCATGAGATCGTCAGCATAGGTATCCATTTCATTGCCGTCCCACGTCTGGCTTGAGCGCCCATGTCCGCGTCGATCGTGTGCGATGCAACGAAATCCGCGCGAAGCGAAGTAGAACATCTGCGAATCCCAATCATCCGCGGAAAGCGGCCAGCCATGACTGAACACGATGGGTTGCCCTGAGCCCCAGTCTTTATAGTAAATCTGCGCGCCGTCTTTGGTCGTCACAAATGCCATTGCCAACTCCTTTCCAATCACTTCGAACGTTTGCCAGTGCCTGCGGGTAACATCATCATACGCCCGCCAACGCCGTTGAATTCAACTTCATGAATCTTGCACAATTCCCCCGAAAATGTCGAGGTCGCTTCGTGAGCCACATCAATCCTTATGAGTACTAAGCGTGGCGGGAGGAAAGAACCAAGAAGGGCACAACAGGCGACCAGAAGCAACTGGACTGCATCAACCAAAGTGGTCATCGTTGGAATTGACGGAAGGAAGGCTGCCGATGCCGGGTGCTCGCTTTAGCCAGGCGCTTCTTTGCCAGTTATCCACGATGGGCTGATCGTGTGTGAATTGAGGAAGGCTGAACATGACGCGCCGGCAAAGCGCGTGAACGAAGGGCTCATACATTCCGCGTAGCTCGGTCAGTCTGGTCGAACAAGCCGGTGTTTCGCGCAACTCAAGCCCCGCAGCAACCAGGTCTTTGTAGAGTTGTTGCTGCAAGTTTCGAGGTAATCGATCGTTATCCATCTCGCGCGGCGGGGCCTTCAACACGAGCACCAGGTCAACTGCCGCGTGCCGGGCCATCGCAAACGTCACCTGCGCCTGATACAAATTCGCGCCCTTCACTTCCGTCAACAGGAGGCTGCAAACGTCGAGGATCATGGTCAGCGTCGCCAGCCAGGATTGGTTGTCGTGTTGCGAACGATAGTAACTCAGAACCGGAAACGAGAGGTGGCTCTCCAGAAGCTCGGCCGCCCATGTCTCCCAATCCGCGAGTAGCGAATCGATCGCCGCGATGTTTCCCGACTGCCCCAGACGCTTCAGGAGTTCCGCCGCAGTGGGCGGCGACCCAGCTCGGGCATCCAACAAGGAAATCATCACTTCGCGTCGCGAATATGCCTGATAGAAAACGGGCAAGTACCCGATGATGATGGCCAAATACCAGAACCCAAGCCCCGCTTCGATAACCGCCAATGCTCGACCCAAAGGCCGCATCGGGGTGATGTCTCCGTAGCCGAGTGTGAAAAACGTGGTCCCACTCAAGTAGAGATACGTCGATAGCGTACCTGGTTCTTCTCTTGGGCGGAGATCCGTCGCAAGTGAGAAATGCAGCAACGCAAATCCGAAAATCAAACCAAAGACCCAGGTTGCCAGGAGTCCCAACAACGACAACGGGCCAAAGGTGCTCAGGAATGCCGCCCGGCGATTTCCGGCCGGGATCCACATTGCCACGGTACGCCAAGCTGTCCAGGTGCCTCGAAAATAGAGCCGTGTATATCGAAATCGATGAGTGACGCGCCGAGGTTGCACGATCGACTCAAATGCGTCGATCAACGGCAGAATGATAAACGCCAGACTGATCAGGGTTCCAACGATCCACATGACGATCACCTGTCTATAGTTTTGCTCAGGTCAATAGGATACCCGAATGAC
>JACQFE010000063.1 GCA_016200265.1 Planctomycetota bacterium
CGCATGCGGACCGAACTTCAAAATCTATGAGGACGATTTTGTGACCGCGGTGATCGTTCCGGTCGCGCAAGGTCAAAAGTGGGCGGACGATTTGACGTTTGGACCCGGCGCGCCGTGCGAATTGCTGGCCTATGACGTCGTGGTTGGAGGCATCGCGAATCCGGTCACGAATTTCGATGTTCATCTTGAGCTTTGGACGAATAACGATAATGCGACGCCGGGACTGGATGACGATGACATCCCATTGGCACTGATACCGGGCACGGAATTCGATGCCCACGGCATTCCCGCCGACGCCCTGCGGCATACGCTTTTTGTCTCGACACCACCAGGCATCATCCTTCCGAAAAAAGTATGGCTGGTCATGACCTCAACAGCGCCGGGCGGCCCCGAGTTTGGCGGGCTCGCCGATATCGGCCACAGCCTCGACGCCTTTGCCATTTTCAATCAAGCCCAACACCCCAATATCTGGACTCCGTTACTCAATTTCGGCGGTTTTGACCCAACCTATTGCCCGGAAATTCCAAACGATTCAGGTGTGTGCGTGCCCGCGGGCAGCTTCCGCGCCGACGTATGGTGCAAGGGCAATCCGCCGGTCGGCGCCTGCTGCAGCGCATCGTCAGGCACCTGTCGGGAAAATGTAGCGTTCGGAGACTGTCATGGACGATGGGCAGAAGGCGAAACTTGCGAGAGTGCCGCGTTTGATCCGCCCTGCGGAGCCAGCGCATGCTGTTACAAATTCCCGCCCAATCCGACATTCATCCTCTGTCAGGATTTTACCGCCCAAGATTGTGCGGCGAATCTCGGCGAATCCGCTCCGAAAGAGCAATTTTGTAACAACACGACATGCCCGCGAGCGGCGTGCATCAACGTAACCGGCTCCTGCACCGCGGTTCACGCGACGACCGGGTGCGACGACGGGTATTGCTGCGACAAAGTATGCGCCGCGGATAGCTTTTGCTGTGCCACCTCCTGGGACTCGAGCTGCGTCACAAAGGCCCAGCAGCTCTGCCCGCAGTTGCAGAATAATGATGATTGCGTCAGCGCGAAATCCATCTCAGGCCCGGACAACTTTAACTTCGACAACACAAACGCCACGACAGATGGTCCTGATCACCTTGCCTGTCTTTTCTCCCAGGAAACCCAGATCGCCAATGACGTCTGGTTCTGCTGGCACTCCACTTGCAGCGGACAGGTCTTCGTTAGAACTTGCGATGGAACAACGCTGGACACTAAGCTCGCCGTATACGACGGATGCACGTGTCCGCCGACGGACAACAATCTGCTACAGTGCAATGATGACTTGTGTGGACTGGAATCGATGTCCGTCATCAGCGCGGTTCCGAATCACGATTACTTGATTCGCGTTGGCGTGTTTCCGGGTTCGGCAACCGGCACGGGTTTGCTCTCCATCACCTGCGGCGCCCCCGCCAATCCAAGTTGCCCCGGCGCGGGCGACTGTTGCACCGCTCACGCCTCTGGAGCCGCCGCTTGCAGCAATACGAGCTGCTGCAACTCAGTCTGTGCTTGCGATACGTTCTGCTGCACGACTGAATGGGACGATGGATGTGCTACCAACGGTTACCAGGGTTCGGGATGTGGAGCTACCGCGATTTGCGGAGGACTCTGCGGCCCAAACTGTCCCGTCGGCCCCGTCAATTTCACAAACCCAGTCAATGGCGCGGTCGATGCGCGAATTCCGAATTCGATCGATGATGCAAATCAGCGTTTTGGTATTACTACCATCACGGCGACGGCGCCTCCAGGTGCGGCCACGTCCTGCTGGTCTTTTTGCGAAACGCAAAACATCGGAACGCCGAACTCAATCTCCAACGTGAGTGAAAATTCAGGAACTTACACAATCACCCTCGCAAGACCGATTACTTCAAACGCCGTAACCACGATCAGTTACACGAACTCAAATAGCTTTAAGACGATCGGTCAATTCATCGCTCATCCGTCAAATGTGAACGGCGTGAACACGGCCGACGTTCAGGACTTGCTTGATTTGATATCCGCCATCAAAGGTTCTCTCGCGCTGCCGTACGGCCTGCTGAGCACGGACATCGACCGTAGTGGTAGGTTTACGCCCCTCGACCTGCTAGAGGAAGTGAATCTGTTCAACGGGGCCGGCGCGTATCAAGCGTGGAGCGGAACTCCGCTTCCGTCAGCCGGTCGCACATGCCCGTGAGTTCGATTGATGAAGAGACCCTAAAATCACGGTGAGGCGGGACGCTGGGCGAGCATCGGATCAGCGCCTTGCCCGGTCCAGAGCTTGTTGTTCCACATTTTTCCATCTGCAGGCTTGAGTACCGGAATTGCCAGACCGGCTGAATTAATCTCGTAACCCAGGTCTTTCAGGCTCAGCGTCTGACCGTGCCCATCGGCGAACATCACGTTGCCGAGTTTGTTGTGGCGCATTTCCACCGGTGAAAATTGCATTACGCCCGGGTCATCGCCGTGCTGCACGTCCTCAGCAGCCGGGCCCATGTGCATCGCATTTTGCTCCGTCGCCAGACGCGGCGGATCAAGCAGATACGCAGTTTTGCCGTGCGGCGTGCTGGCGCCACGACTGTCGGCCACCGTGACCGTGCCGCTCGGTGATTTAACCTTGTGCAGGCCGACGGAAAAATTGTCCCAGCGATCTTTCTCGAAATCCTGCCGCGCGTTTCCAAGATATTGGTAGTTATAACCATACGAGCCGTTGCGAATGTCGTTCACATAGCGGTCGTCATCGAAGGCCGGACAAACGAAAATCTTGTTCGAGATCGCCGTCGTGTTGGGCCACTTGTCGTCATCCGCGAAGTATCCTTGCGAATTGATTCGACTCTGAATTCGCGGATCGGAGCCGACATCGAAGACCGGCCCGACGGAAGGATACAAAAACCATTGCCATCGTGGCGACTGCACGTGCTGATCGTTCACGTAGAATTTTGAAGTATCCGAAGGCGGAACATGCTCCAAGCGACCCGGCGGAAACTGATCCTTGTTCTCGCTCAGATAGACAGTGACGCCCGACGCGACTCCTTTAAGCTGCGAGATGCACGCATTGCCTTTGGCCTGTCGGCGAGCGCTGGATAACGAGGGAACAAGGATCCCAATGAGAAGCGTCATGACGCCGATGACGACAATTAACTCGAGCAGTGTAAACGCACGGTAACGCTTCACCAACGAGACCTCCTTCACGCTTGTTCTTACAATCCCAGACCTCTGTTCGGTTTCCCCCAATGGCCGGATCGCCGGGCGCCAGCTTACGGGCGCCACTGGCGGCTCGTCCGCCATTGCAACCTCCCCACGCAGGGACGTGCCATCATGGCAGACGTGCAATTTTAGTCGTCCGAAAACGTCTTGTCATTGAGCAAAAAAGGAGGCGTGGCCTCGATCAAGGCAGGTTATGACCGTGGCCTCGCCTGTATGATATGGAGAATCAGGCGTCAATCGCGCTTGGCCCCGTGCTTGATGCACCAGGCGCTCCGCCTAATTCCTGGGAATCGTCAACTTACGACCCGCATGCTGCGCAATTACGAGAGTCGCCGCGATCATCAATGCCATCGCCAGCAGGATGGCCCCCCATGTCGACACCGCAGGAACCCCCGTAACCGCGCAGCCGGGTCCAGACCAGCCCAGGTCACATTGGCACGTATTTGGCGCTAAGCAGACTCCGTGTCCCGAACAATTGTTGACTCCGCTGCAATCCACCGCCGTCACATTCATATTGTCGGCCATGAATATCGGACCCCAGTCGCAACTGCCAGGCGGCGGGGGCTGGTCATAATGCACGACAACGCTGTTGAACGGCGAGGCGGAACTGAAGGCAAGCGTGGCAGTCGGCCACGTGGCGCCAGGTACGGCGGTCATTGTGCTCGTGCCCACCAATACGTTGTCCAGGTAGCCCGTGACTCGCATCGTCGCGGACACGTCGCAGGCCAGCTCCTGCACCGCATAGAGAATCGAAAAGTCCGTCAAACGCGTGTTGAATCCGACGTGCAGATCGGCCGCGAACACGCTGCTGGGATAAATGCAATTTCCAGCCATTCCCACCGGCGTAAACCCCATCGTGTCCGCCCGCTGGATCGAAAACCCCTGACCAGTTGCGGAAAAATGCGCGGTAATTCCTCCGACCGACAAATCAATCGGCAACGGTGAATGCAGTGGAGCCGAGTCAAAATCAAAAAGCACCGGCTGAGCCATGGACGGCGAAATCATAAGGAATGTCGTCAGAATCAGCGAGGTGCGGAAAATCCCGCAGTTCAGATTGGTGGGGCCGGCGTTTGGCTTCCGACAGCGAATTTGATCCCCCAACGATCGTTGAAACAGGTTTGATGTCATGGCGCGGAACCCTCCCGGAGAACGGCTCTCTGAAAAACGCGAATTTCGCACAGTTCAATTCTTTAGCCATTTGCGTGCCAGACGTGCGATGCTCCTTCCGGAATCACCTGATCGAAGGGGTCATTTCAAATCGCGTGGCCGTAAACGAAGTCAAACTTAATAAAGTGACTTAACTACTAGGAAATGAGGCTCAAAATGCGGCCAAAGGCCACGCCGATTCGAATCGTGAAAGCCTCGCTGATGCCCGGCGACGGGACTCATTCGACGTTTCGATAGCGTGAAATTCCGCACAATTGAGTGATTTCGCGCAATTGTGCATCGCTTCATCCTGGTTTTCAGGTGGCGCACGCGTTACTGCCTCCCCCCTTGCCAAGGGGGGACAAAGGGGGGTCGTCAATGCACCGCAAAAACCGAGTTCGCACTAGACGCACAGGCGAGGGGCGCGCAGAATTTCGCGGAGCCTGTGTACAAAGGGCAGATAAATGAGGTTTCTCGAGCCTCCATGGCCTCGGATTCGCGTTGCAATCGCTTTTTGCTTGCGACGAATGCCATTTACCCGCTACTATTTTATCGGGGTTCCGGCCGCACATTAGGGACTTTCGATCACGCGTGCTTATAAGCGGCTGGATGACCCCTCTCCCTCTCAGGGAGAGGTTAGGGTGAGGGCAAGCGCATCGGATGGACTTGCGGAGAAAGAAATGCACCGTACCCGCGCGTCGTTGAATTTGGTCCTCGCGGCCTCCACCGCGCTCGCGAGCATCGTTGCAACCAGCGCGGCCCTCGCGTCTCCACCAAAGCGCGGTTCGATTGTTGGTTGGGGGGATCAAGTCGTTGGTTTGGATCTGTCGAGCGGATTTGTGGCCGTTGCAGCGGGCGGATACCACAGCCTTGGGGTCAGAGTGGATGGATCGATCGCAGGTTGGGGCTCAAATTCAGGCGGCGAGTCTGTTCCGCCAGCGCCAAACGCCGGATTCGTGAGCGCAGCCGCAGGGAGATTCCATAGTGTTGGACTGAAAGCCGACGGGACTGTCGTCGCATGGGGATACAATGGACTTGGACTACTGCACGTCCCGGCTCCAAATTCCGGATTTGTAGCCTTAGCGGCAAATGAGGTTCACAGCCTCGCCCTGCGGACAGATGGTTCGATTGCCGCCTGGGGCTGTGGCGGTTCTTGGAACTACGGCCAATGCGACGTTCCAAGTCCAAATTCAGAATTCATCGCGGTGTCAGCGGGAGGCATACACAGCCTTGGCCTGAAATCAGATGGTTCGATCGTCGCATGGGGTGACAATGAATACGGTCAATGCGATGTTCCCCCGCCAAACTCGGGGTTCATTGCAATTGCCGCCGGCTGGTCACATAGCCTTGCATTGAAGTCGGACGGCTCGGTCATTGCATGGGGGTTTAACGGGGGCGGCCAGACGGATGTTCCGACACCAAATTCCGACTTCGTGTCGATTGCGGGGGGATCGGGGCACAGTCTAGCGGTTAAGTCAGATGGCACTATCGTCGCTTGGGGGTATGACGGCTATGGCGAGATCGATGTTCCAAGCCCAAATTTAGGCTTCAAAGCGGTTGCGGCCGGTTTGGACCATAGTCTTGGGCTCAAAGAAGATGGATCAATTGTTGCGTGGGGAAGGAATACCTTTGGCGGAACAAATATTCCGCTGCCAAATAGTGGCTTCAAGTCGATTTCCGCAGGCACTACTCTTACACTCGGATTGCGGATTGATGGCTTTATCGCTGGATGGGGTGACAGCACGTCTGGCCAGAGTACGCTTCCAACTCCAAATTCCAATTTCATAGGCATCGCCGCAGGTGGATTCCATGGCCTGGCCCTAAAGGAAAACGGTTCGATCGTCGCTTGGGGAGAAGATAATAATGGGCAGACGGAAGTGCCCGATCCCAATTCGGATTTTATCGCGGTTTCAGCGGGCATGAACCATAGTCTTGGACTAAAATCAAATGGGTCTGTAACGGCTTGGGGCGACGGTTATTGGGGTCAAACCGCATTCTTCCCTTTGGAAACGAACTTCGTCACAATTGCAGCAGGAGGTGTTCAGAGCCTTGCTCTCAAGTCTGATGGATCAATCCAAGCGCGAGGTAGCAACAACTGGAATGAAACACTTGTTCCTCTTCCAAATGCAGACTTCATCGCAATTGCTGCAGGATATGTCCACAGCCTTGGACTCAAATCCGATGGTTCCGTCGTCGCTTGGGGCTGCGGAACCCCTTACAACTACGGGCAATGCATTGTACCCCAACCCAATTTAGATTTCGTGAAGATTTCCGCTGGAACGTATCACAGCCTTGCTCTAAGGAGCGATGGGTCTATCGCCGGCTGGGGGTGCGGATACCCATATGACTACGGACAGTGCAACGTTCCAAGTCCGAATTCCGGCTTCATCGCCATCGCTGCAGGCGATAACAACAGTCTCGCCATTCGTCTTCGACCCGGCGATTTCAACGGCGACGGCGTTGTCGATTTGGGAGATTATCAGGCATTCAATTTGATCAGGGCCGGGCCGGGGGTCGAGCCGGTGATTGATGGATGGCGGTTTCTCGATCTTGACGACGATTACGATGTCGATCTGGCCGACTTCGGGATCATGCAGAACAATTTCACGGGGCATGATCTGTGCTTTGGCGGCACGTGCGTCGAGTGCCTCAACGATGCCGATTGCGACGACGCCGACGCCTGCACGACGGATGTTTGCGAAGACAACAACACCTGCTCGCACGCACCAGTCGCGGGCTGCTGCAACACTGACGCTGATTGTGACGATGCGGACGCCTGCACAACGGACGTTTGCGAGGGCGATCACACATGCTCGAATACGGCCGTCGCGGCGTGCTGCCATATCGACGCCGACTGCGACGACGGACATTCATGCACGACCGACGTGTGCAGCAACAACGCCTGCGTTCACACGCCGATCCCCGGCTGCATCGAGCACACCATCGCCACATTCACCGATTCGGTTTCCGGTTTTTCCACCCAGGACGTTCGCGATGTGAACGATGAAATCGTCCACTTCGACCCGATTCGCAAGTCCATCATCTACGTCGCGACCGGCGCGGAATATCAGGTCGGATCATGGTCGGTGAATGGAAATTTGCTGGGCGGAGGCTTCTTCCAGGTCCGCTTTGGCACGGTTCTGGGCGTGCATCGGGCGTATTTCACCGAGACCGGCAATGCAACGATCTGCAATTTCGTGGTGACGCCGACGAGCTTTTCGATTTTCGGCACGAACACGCAAGTGCCGCACACGTAATCATTGTCGATTGTCGATTGAACGATAACGCCTTCTCTGATCATTTCGATTCTCGATTTTTCGACTTTTCATCGTTTCCCGCCGACAATCTAACGTATGAGTGATTCCCGATTCATTGAAGCACTCCAATCGCGTGTTCTGGTGTTCGATGGGGCCATGGGCACGAGCATTCAGGCTCGCGATCTTTCCCTGCGCGATTATGAGGGTCACGAGAACTGCGTGGACCTTGTCACCGCGAGCCGCCCGGACATAGTCCGCGACATCCACCGCTCCTATCTTTCGATCGGCTGCGACGCGGTGCTGACCAACACGTTCGGCGCGAACAAGATCGTGCTTGGCGAATTTTCCCAGGCCCATCGCACGTACGAGTTGAACAAACAATCGGCGGAGATCGCTCGTGAAGCTTGTCGCGAGTTCGATCGGCCAAACCGTCCGCGATTCGTCATCGGTTCGATGGGGCCCGGCACGAAGCTGCCTTCGCTTGGCCAGGCGACGTGGAACGAGCTACTCGACAGCTACGCCGAGCAGGCGCGGGGTCTTGTCGACGGCGGCACGGATGTGCTGCTGGTCGAGACGTGCCAGGATTTGCTGCAGGCTAAATCCGCGATCGTCGGCTGCATCGACGCAATGCGTGAGAAAGGTCGGCAATTGCCGATTCTTTGCACGGTTACGATCGAGACGATCGGCACGATGCTCGTGGGCACGGAGATCGCGGCGGCGCTCGCGGCCATCGAAACATACGACGAAATCCTCGCCTTCGGTTTGAATTGTGCGACCGGACCGCAGGAGATGAGCGAGCACATTCGCTACTTGAGCGCGAATTGCACTCGCCCGCTGATCGTGCAGCCCAACGCGGGGCTGCCGCAACTCGTCAATGGCAAACCCTATTACGCTCTGACGCCGGCGGAACTCACCCGCTGGCTCGTCGAGTTCATCGAAGTTGACGGCGTGAACATTGTCGGAGGATGCTGCGGAACGACTCCCGCGCACCTTGCCGCAGTCGTGGACGCGGTAGGCACGCGGGCACCGAAAGCACGTCGGCCAAAATCCGAGCCTTCGGTCGCCAGCCTGTATCAGGCCGTTCCGATCGCACAGGAAAGTGCGGTCCTCGCGATTGGCGAGCGAACCAATGCCAACGGCTCGAAAAAATTCCGCGAGCTACTGGCCGAGGGTGACGTGGACGGCATGGTGCAGATGGCCCGCGAACAGATGAAGCACGGCAGCCACTTGCTCGACGTTTGCACGGCCTACGTCGGTCGTGATGAGATCGCGGACATGACTGCGGTAATGAAGCGATTCGTTACTGATGTGACCGTGCCGCTGGCGATCGACAGCACGGAGACGCCGGTGATTGAGGCCGCTCTGAAGCTCGCGGGCGGCAAATGCGTCATCAACTCGATCAATCTCGAAGACGGTGAAGACAAGCTCGATCGACTTTGCCGACTCGCCAAGCGTCACGGCGCGGCACTCATCGCATTGACGATTGACGAAGAAGGAATGGCCAAGACCGCTGATCGAAAGGTCGCGGTGGCGAAACGCATTTACGATCTCGCGGTGAATCGGCATCGCGTCCGCCCGACCGACCTCATCTTCGACCCGCTGACGTTCACAATCTGCACCGGCAACGAAGACGATCGCAATCTGGGCCTCGAGACGCTGGACGGAATCGCTCGGATCAAGGAAGAATGCCCCGGCGCGCACACGCTTCTTGGCTTGAGCAACATCAGCTTCGGACTGAAGGCCCCCGCCCGTCGCGTGCTCAACAGCGTCTATCTGCACCATGCGCGCGATCGCGGGCTCGACGCGGCCATCATGCACGTCACCGGCGTCGTCCCGCTTTACAAAATCGATGACGATCATCGGCGCATCGTGGAGGACTTGATCTTCGATCGCCGCCGCGAAGGTTATGATCCGCTTCACGAATTGATCCGCGCATTCGAATCCGTCGACACCGCACAAACCGAGCAGGAGTTGCCCAAGCGCGTCGAAGATCGCCTCAAGCTTCGCATCATCAACGGCAATCGCGTCGGGCTCGAGGAAGACCTCGAAGAGGCCATGCTCACCTTCCGCCCGCTCGACATCATCAATGACATCCTCCTCGACGGAATGAAGACCGTGGGCGACCTGTTCGGCGCGGGCCAGATGCAGTTGCCGTTCGTGCTGCAATCGGCGGAGACGATGAAGGCCGCCGTGAATTTTCTGGAGCCGCATTTGGATCGCGCCGACACCGCGGGCAAGGGCACGATCGTCCTTGCAACGGTGCGTGGCGACGTTCACGACATCGGCAAGAATCTCGTGGACATCATTCTCACGAACAATGGCTACCAGGTACACAATCTCGGCATCAAACAGCCCATCAGCACGATCATCGAGGCGTATGAAAAATTCGACGCGGACGTGATTGGTCTTTCCGGCCTGCTCGTGAAATCAACCGTCGTGATGCGCGAAAACCTGCAAGTTCTCAATGAGCGCGGCCTGAATCCGCCGGTGATTCTCGGCGGTGCGGCCTTGACGCGAAAATATGTCGAGCAGGACTTGCGGCTGGAATACAAAGGCAACGTGTTCTACGCCAAGGACGCCTTCGCAGGGCTGGATTTGATGGACCGAATTGTTTCGGAAACGTCGAACAATCGAAACGTCGAGACGTCGAAACGGGAAGTAGTAACTCTGTCCGAACCCGGAGCGCAAGCGACGGGCCCCGCCAATTGGCAATCGGAAATCGGAAATCGGCAATCCGTTTCAATCGACAATTCGTTTCCGAGCCGCGACCGTCAGGGAGCGGACGATACAGTGCCGCCGCTTGATCTGCATGCCGAGGCCATCGAACGCCACGGCTACGTGCCGCCGCAATCGAACATCTCTCGCGATGAGCCGGTGCCGCAGCCGCCGTTCTGGGGCCCGCGTGTCATCGAGCAAATTGACGCCCGCGCCGCGCTCGCCTATCTCAATGAAAACATGCTTTTTCAGGTGCAATGGGGGTTCCGCAAGAATCGCCGCAGCCCCGAAGAATTCCAGCGATACCTCAGCGACGAAATCAGGCCCATCCTTCGACGACTCCTCGATCAATGCGAGAAGGAAGACATCTTGCAGCTCAAGGCCGTTTACGGATTCTGGCCCGCGCAATCCGACGGCGACACGTTGCTGATCTATCATCCCAATGATCCGGATCGCCAACTCGCGGCGTTTGAATTTCCACGCATGCGAAAGCCTCCGTATTGGTGCCTCAGCGATTTCTTCAAGCCGGTTTCCAGCGGCGTGTACGATGTGGCCGCATTCAGTGTCGTCACCGCGGGTCGCCGCGTGAGCGAGGTGGCGCGGGCGTGGTTCGCGGAAAATCGCTATCAGGATTATTTGTATCTGCACGGGCTGGGCGTTGAGTGTGCGGAGGCGCTGGCCGAATCCATCCACAAGCAAATCCGCGTGGAATGGAACATTGCCGGTTCCGACGCCCGCGACAAACAGGAAATCTTCAAACAGCATTATCAGGGCTCTCGCTACAGCTTCGGCTATCCCGCATGCCCGCGCCTGGAGGATCAAGTCAAACTCTGGCCGCTCCTGGAGCCGCAGCGCATCGGCGTCACGCTCTCCGAAGAATTCCAACTCGAACCGGAACAGACCACGACGGCGCTTATCGTTCACCACCGCCAGGCGAAGTATTTCAATGTGCGTTGATCAGCCAAGACAGAAGTATGCTTTAACATTGGTCGAAACCGTTGTCGTTGTCTTCATTGTCGCGGTTCTGGCTGTCATCCTCGTCAATCGATTCGGCACCAGCCACTGCGCCCCGCTATCTCCCCGCCTAATCTGCTCAGTCAACCTCAAGAGCATCGGTGTTTCATGCATGATCTATTCCAATGACAACAACTCGCAATGGCCTACACCTGCATTCGATGAAACAAATATTGGCGAAATCGACTACACCGTTCCTGTCGGTGGCGGATATGGGTCAGCCCGATCTCCGAGCAGACAACAATCCTCTGTTTCGGGCACTGGCGGAACACGACAACTCTCAACGACTCGCGCCTTTTGGATGTTGATTAGAACAGGAGAGGTCGCACCTCAGTCAATGATTTGCCCCGCCAGTCACGATCGCGTTGACGAAAACACCTTGATTTCGCCATATTACGACTTCGCAGATGCACGCAAGGTGAGTTATGGGTTTCAGGTGCCCTTCGGTCCGCCTGCAACTCGAGCGAATGATAAGATGGACCCGCGAATGGTTCTTGCCGCAGACCGCGGACCTTTCAAAGACCAAAGCATATCCCCTCCAACCAATTCGGTGAGGCCGCTCATTCTGGGTTCAAGCGAGGAGCCGGGAGCATGGCGCCCGTTCAATTCGCCAAACCACGGCGGTGACGGCCAAATGGTTCTCTTTCGGGATGGTCACTCATCTTTCTTTCGAATCCCTACTGTCGGCATGAATCGTGACAACATTTACACAATCTCGAAAAGTAGCGACGATCAAAGTGGAGTCATGTTTGGAGAATCACCTTGGTTGCAAAGCGCGCCGCCGTTGCAAATCACGACAGATGCAGGTGAACCCGGAACGAATGATTCAATGATTTTTCCATGAAATTCACGAATCAATGAGTAAATTCATGAGCGCCGTGCCAATTCGAATCACGAAAGGTAACGCGAACTTTGCATTAATGATTTTCGCGGTTGCAATCAATTTCGTGCTTGCCGCCGAGCCGCCCCAAGAACTCCAACGCCAAGTCGAAGCATATTTTCGTGAATATGAATCCAAAACGCGCGACAAGACCGCAAAGGAAATCAAAGAATCGGCCCACGGCGACGCGGCACCAGTCGCTGAAGCGGTTCGCAATGCAAGACTGTGGGAATCCTTGCCTCATTCGGGCGAGATTCTGACAACGCTGCCGAACAAGCAGCAGATTCGCGCCGTGTATTCACTTCCAAAAGAATATGATCCGGCGCGTCCATACCCGCTCATCTGGTGTACGTCGAACGAAGCGCATCCGGAGTTGACGATTCTCAACTGCCAGGCCCGATTCGATTCGCAAGTGGTCAATGAATTTGTATTCGTTGCGCCGGAGCGAAATCTTGACGGAGAATTTCATCCCAAGATGGACGAGCCCGCTGCATTTGAAGCAATGATGTGCGACGTGCGCCGCAAGATTCACACTGACTCCGACCGCTGGTTTATTGTCGGTGCGGATAATGGCGGCGATGCGGCCTGGATGACGGCAATCTGGCACGCGCACGTGTTCGCAGGCGCGATCGTCATTTCGGGGTATCCGCACGTGCCCTACCCCGAGCAGCTCGACCCCCTGCTCCTCGAAAACCTGCGCGATGTGGCCATACTCTCGATCTGGACCGCCCCATCCGAAAAAGCCTCCGACGATCGCACCATTCGCGTAGCCATGCACAATCGCGCGCTTGTGACGATGGCCAAGAATGCGAATGTTTCATTGACCGGATTGGAATTGCGGGACTCGACAATGGCGAAATCAACGCCGACACCGGCACCTGCAGGCCATACCGCCGCGCCGATTTTGGATCGCCCCGAAGTCGACACAGTCTTGAAGCATCGTCGCCCGGATTCGGCCGGACCCGTGTCACGATGGTTCCGCTACGCAGGTCAGGGAAACGCCGGTTGGCTCGAAGGCGGCTCGCGCACCGGCGAGCCGTGGACCGCCGACACGATTTCAATCGCCCCCTCGTCGGGCGTGGATGCCTCGGACTTCATCACCGATGTCTTGAAATCGAAGCTTTCGGACCTGAGCGGTGAAATCAAGGATCAACGCATCGAAATCACTTCGCGCGACTGCTGTTCGTCGATCACGCTGCGATTGCCCGTCGAACTCGTTGCTACGCCTCGCAAGCTCACCGTGCGCTGGAACGATCGCACTCGCTTTGACGCCGAAGTCCACGCCGACATCGCCACCATGCTCTCCGAGGCCTACGAGCACTGGGAATTGCAACATCCGATTGGCTGCAAAATCACCTTGCGATCCCAGGGCGAAGAAAAATGAATTTCGGCGGGTGAAACCCGCCCTACGCTTACACCCGTACGCCTTGACGATGTGTAGGGCGGGCTCTGCCCGCCAACAAAACTACTCCGTCACAATCGCTTCGGCCTCAATCTCCACGAGCATCTTGGGATCAATCAACCGTGCAATCTGAATCATCGACGTGGCCGGTCGAACATCGCGGAATGCTTCGCCGTGTGCCCGCCCGATCTGCTCCCAATCCTCGATATTGAAGACGTACATCCGCGTTCGCACAACGTGCCGAAGACTCGCCCCGCACTTCTCCAACGCCGACGCGATGTTGCGAATCGTCTGCACGGTCTGCGCGTAAGGATCGCCGACTCCGACGATCTGCCCATTCGCATCCGTGGCCGTCGTGCCCGAAACATGAATCACCGACCCCACCTTCACTGCCCGCGAGTACCCGACCACCGGTTCCCACTGCGTTCCACTGCTGATGTTGATTCGATGCATATTGTCAGCTCCGTCGAATTCAATTCTGCAATTTGTCAGATTGTACTGGTTCGGTGACATGATTCCCAGTTCGTAGTTACCTCAATTCATTCGCGCGGCCTCCCAAATCCGAGGCGAAAATCAATACGGTTCACTTAATGCGCATAAGAAAAGCCCCACAAAGACGATTGAGAGAGATTTGTATGGGACCAAAGATTCTCGATCTTGATGGAGGCTTGAACGATGTCGAGTATCGGCCATGGGAGGGCCGATTTCTGCACACAGGGCGGAGCGGCCCGCACCAATGATCGTTCTGAAAGCGTTCAGTCAGTTCGTACTCGCGGAGACGATTCACCGTGTTCTCACCCAGGCAAATCGTTGCAGCCAGCGGATTCGCCGCCTGCCGGCTGCGGCGGTGGTCTGGTGGGTGGTCGCCACCGGCCGCGAGAATCGGATCTTTGTCGGTTCCGATGATGGCGGCGCGACCGCTGCGGTTCTCTTGACTCTCATCGCCACCTGCCAGCGACACAAGGCCGATCTGTTCGTCTATCTGTGCGATGCGTTGACACGCTTCGCGGCCACGCCAATCCAAGAAATCGACCAGTTCCTGCCTGGCCGCTGGGTGTGAACTCTTGCCGTCACGAACTCGTCGAATTGAAATTGCTAACTCGCAGTGCGTTCTCATGGACTGGCGCCGATCGTGTGGTTAGCCGTACTCTTACGGGCTTTCCGGAAGAAGTTCGGGCTCGCGATTCAAAATGCGCCAAATGGCGAGAGCGAGTGGGGTACAATGGTGAGTCAGGATGCATGCTCGAAGCAAAGGCAGGCCAACTAACTACTCAAGCTGAGCAGCTTAAGACTGCTCGGCTTGAGTAGTTAGAATCATGACGACGGATCATGGCAATTCCTCTGCACTATGGTGGTTCATGGTGACCGAATCTGTGCTGAAGTTCGCTCTGTGTGCTCTCTGGCGTTGAATCCGCAAGTCCCGAGTCTGCACACGTTGAACGGTCTCCAATTCGCCGAATGCTATTCTTGCGTTCGACCGCATATCGCATCGTCTCGCACACGCAACCCGTCAGGCGCACGGCATCCCGGCCAACGCACGCTTCTCGAAGCGCCGCAAACCCAATATGGCCGCACCGTGGGCGATGACGTGTGCGGGGTTCGAGGGAACCAGGATTTCGCCGGAAAACTACTTCTTGCAGGCCACGACCATTCCTTTCTGGAGAGCCACGCCGCCGATGAAGACGACTGCTCCGCTGAAGCCGACCAAGCGGAGTTGGCTTAGAGCGCGGGCGGCCAGGGATTCGTGCGCGCCGCGGATGATGTCGGCCACAGTCTTGCTTTCGGACATGATTGATGATTTCCGATCCGTGCGTGCAGGTGATTGAGCCGATCTGTGGCTGCGACGGGAAGTCCTTTCTAAACGAATGCGAGGTCGCGAGAGTTTCGGTAAACCTGAGGTCCACCGGACAGTGTCCGTAAGCGAAGCGAGTACGCAATAATCGAAAAGTCGAAACGAGGGCAACGACTGCAATACAAGAACGCAATAATCGAAACGTCGAAAAGTCGAAAAATGGACGCGGGGAGCGTAAAGATATTCTTTGCGAAATCAAGCCCGATTGTTCCAGTGGAGCTTTCAGATGGGTTCGTTTGGCAAAGTATTTTTTCTCGAGTGTCATGATGTGGCACTCTCGCGCGGATTCCCGATAGCCAATTTCCATTTGCCGAATTACAGAGACAAAGACTGAAGATTGAAGAGAGAAGAGTGAAAAAGGCAACAAGGCAAGAAGGCAACGAGAGAAAAGTCGAAATAAAGAAAGCGAAGAGGAAATTCGAATGCGAAATAGGGAACAGCGTAAGATCGGAGAGCGAATGGAAGCAGAAAAGTCGAAACGTCGAAAAATCGAATCGTCGAAACAGACGGGCGAAGAGCGAATAGAGAAGATCAAGAAATGCTGTGCTGGATGAATGCATGATTCCTCCGCCTGCATAACTTCACGGGCGCTCGGTGAATTGAAGTTCTTGGGCAAACGGGCAATTGGCGGCGAAAGCTAGGTTTCTAGGGGCACGCAGACGGACCGGGAAAGGGGTAAGCGAGATTCTTGAAAGCATCGACGGTGCCGGCCACATCGGCGATGTTGACCTGAAAATCGGGCACGTTGGGTTGCAGGTCGCATCGGGCGACGATGGGGGCGGTGGGCACGGCTTTGAACTTATCGACGACGGCGGCGATGTCCGCGACGTTAGGCTGAGTGAGCGGGGCGGGTGACGGCTGCTGGAACGGTTCGACCACGTCGCCCCAGCGAGCGGTTGTGATGGTGATCGGCAGCGAAAAGTTGGCGCTCAAGCCAGTGTCGCATCCTTGGGCAATTACGTCGATGACGAATGTCGAACTTGGCATGATCTCCGCGCCGGTGATGTAGAGCGGCTGGCCATTGAGTGCGGCAGGCCAATCAGTGTAAGTAGGGATCGCATTGCAGCGTGGCACACTTGAAGGTCGCCGGTGGCATCTCTGTCTCGACGCAGTCCGACACTGGTCCGACCCAGCGAATCTGTCCTTCAAGCGCCGAATAATCGCGCTGGGGAAACTGCGGAAGATTCGGCGGATTGGGACGTTGCAGAGCGGAAAGACCAACGCGCAGGCCGGTGCTGCGGGCCGGATTCGCGGGGATCAGCCCCAAATACCGAACCTCATGGGATGACGGACTGCTCGCGGGCGATGGCGCGAAGCCCTCGCAAATATCAGGAATGCCGTTATTGTTGCAATCGGCGACGACGCCCGAGGCAATGTCGCAACTGTCGGCTATCCCGTTGCTGTTACAATAAGGCCCGCATTCATCGGGTACTCCATTGCCGTCGGTATCCAGACTTGTGCCGTTGGCGATATCCACGCGATCGCACACACCATTCTGGTTGCAGTCACATCCCGTCAACTCAAGTACATAGACCGCACCGAATTGATTAGGCACATGCTCATGTCCAGGTGCATTAACCATAGCTATATCGTCGCCCAGTGCAAATTGACCGCCGAAAGCATCATAATCCTGGACGTCTGATGCCGTTAACTTGCTGTGGAAACTCCACCCTGCACCTTCTTGCAAATAGAGAAAGGCGGCACCTGGCGTGGGCGTGCTTCCGAAGAACGAGCCAGGCTTTCTGAGCATTACCCAGGGTTTGCGAATTGCTACGCTCCAAGCGAATGGCGAAAAATCCAACGGTCGGGCGGCAGAAGGTCTTGCGTGAAGGTCCAGTCACTGCCAGCGAATTGGAACATACTTGCCCGGCTATTATGGTCGCCGAACGTCGGGTCAGTTGGTGTGCCCACGATTGCGACGCCTGAATCTAACGCGACTGCAATACCGAACAAATCGTCGTGGTGCGCGCTCGGCGATGTCAATCTCGCTTCATTAACCCAGTCGCTTCCTGACCAACGATAGACATACGCCGCACCGCAAAATGAGCAATCCTCGGAGTCGGAGTATGCGCCAACCAATATGCGTCCCTGACTTGTTGACACGGAAAGGCCAAAGTTCGCGCCGGGCGTCGGCGATGGAACCACAGCTTGTCGCGTCCAAGATGTTCCGGATTGTCGAAAAATGGTAATCAATCCTGTTGCATAATCGTTCCCCGCCTGCGGCGAGCTGACAACGATCAAGTCGGCCTCAATGTCAACCGAGTATCCAAATTCCTGATGTGCCTGTAAGGTGGGTGTCAATTGCGAGGTCTCAATCCATAAGGCCCCGTCGAAGGTGAAAACGTACGCGATGCCGTAGCCACCATTGTAGATTTGCGGCGCGCCAACGACAAGAACGTTTCCGCTCACCGCCACAGACGTGCCGAATAGGTCATCGGGTTTCCCGTCAGAGGCAAGCAGCTTCTGTTCGAGTTGCCAGTTATTGCCCGCCCGTCTATACACGTACGCCGCGCCAGCATTAGTTCCCCGATCACTATCTCGGGGCGCTCCGAAAACGGCGACGCCGCTAACCGAATCGATGTCAATCGCGTAAGCAAAATCGGTAGAGCCGGCCTCAGGTGAATGCAGCTCAAGCTGCTCGCACTGAGCCATGACATAAGGGCTCACGAGTACATAGAGTGCCAAGACAACGGCATACTGCTTTAATCTGTGACCGCGCGGTCCCCTTTGGTAGAGTAATGCATTCATCCTGGTTCTATTCATGGCATCGGTTTCCGTCCCTCCGCAAAACAGATTGCGTACTAGAGGGCTGCGTCGGGGAGCTGGGACCATTCGTGGAATTCGCGTTCGAAGGTTTCGAAGGTGGCGGCGTCGAGCAGACCAGGATCGACAATGTCGCGGCGGAAGAAGCGGATCATGCCGTCGAGGTTGCTGACGGCCGCTGCGAAGGTGTCTGGCGGTTCAACCCCCTGTGGCCCCCTTGGTATGGGGGACGGCAATTAGACTTGCCCCCTCCTTCGTGCTCCCGCCTTGGTCACACTCAGCCCCTTGGTCAATGGCGAGGCCACGACACATAGCCCGAGCACGGATCAGCAACCGAGCCGGTGCGCTTGATTTACGTCCCTTGCGCACCAGCGCCGACGGCTTCCGGCTGGGCCGTTTCATCCTCCACGCCCTCGATCTTGATCCTTGGCTTGCCGTCCTCACCGCCGGACTTATCCACAGTAACAATGACCTTTTTCTTGCCTGCGAATTCGCCACGAAGCATGGCCTCTGACAGTGCGTCTTCGACGTTGTGCTCGATCGCGCGGCGCAGCGGTCTGGCGCCGAATTTCTCGTCCGTGCCGGTTTCCACAAGGAAGTCCTTCGCGTCCTGCCGCACTTCCAATGTGTAGCCCTTCTCCTTCAGGCGTTGCACGAGCCTGTTCAATTCCAATTCCACAATGTGAATCATGTCCTCGTGATTCAGCTTGCGGAACACAAGAATTTCGTCGAGGCGATTGAGGAACTCCGGCCGGAAGTGCTCCTCCAGCTCGGTCTTGAGCATTTCCTTCATCTTGTCGTAACCGACGTCGGCATTTCGCTTGCCGAACCCGAACTCATCCTGCAATGTGATGCGATGAGCACCGATGTTGCTGGTCATGATCAGGACGACGTTCTTGAAGTCCACGTGACGTCCGAACGAATCGGTCAGACGGCCTTCCTCCATGATTTGAAGAAGCATATTGAACACGTCCGGGTGAGCCTTCTCGATTTCGTCGAGAAGGATCACGGAATAGGGACGGCGACGAATTCGCTCCGTAAGCTGGCCGCCTTCTTCATAACCGACGTAGCCCGGAGGCGCGCCGATCAAACGAGAGACGTTGTGCTTTTCCATGTATTCGGACATGTCGATGACGAATAGCGCATCGGCATCACCAAACATGAATTCGGCCAGACACTTCGCAAGATACGTCTTGCCGACGCCGGACGGGCCGACGAAGATGAAACTGCCCATCGGGCGATTGGGATCCTTCAAACCACTGCGGCTGCGGCGAACCGCGCGAGCGAGGGCCTTCACCGCTTCCGACTGGCTCACGATGCGTTTGTGCAATTCGGTTTCAAGGCTAAGCAGACGATCCGCTTCATCCTTGCCCATTCGCTTGAGCGGAATGCCCGTCATCGAGCACACGACTTCGGCGATGATTTCTTCATCGACGATGCCTTCGATTTCCTTGCTGTGATCGCGCCATTCGCGCTGCATCGTCTTCTTCTTGTTTTTGATGGCGTCGAGCTTGTCGCGAATCTGCGCGGCGCGCTCATAGTCCGCGTTCTTGACGGCCTCATCCTTTTCCGCGCTGAGCTGTTCGATGTCGTGCTCGAGCTCCGCCAAGTCCGGCGGCTTGGTCATGGATTTGAGCCGCACGCGAGCACCGGCCTCATCCATCACGTCGATTGCCTTGTCCGGCTGAACGCGGGAGATGTAACGGGCCGATAGCTCGACGGCCCGATCGAGCGCCGAATCGGTAATTCGCACGCGGTGGTGTGCTTCGTAGCGATCGCGCAAACCCTTCAGAATCAGCAACGTTTCCGCCGTGCTCGGCGGTTCGACGATGATCTGCTGGAAGCGACGCTCCAGAGCACTGTCTTTCTCGATGTATTTTCGATATTCATCCAGCGTAGTCGCGCCGATGCACTGAATCTCGCCGCGGGACAGGGCCGGTTTGAGCACGTTGGATGCGTCGATCGCACCTTCCGCGCCGCCCGCTCCGACCAATGTGTGCAATTCATCGATGAAGAGGATCACGTTGCCCGCACGGCGAACTTCGTTCATGACGGCCTTGATACGCTCTTCGAACTGGCCGCGATACTTCGTTCCCGCCACCATCATCGCCAAGTCAAGCACAACAATGCGGCGATCCGCGAGCAATTCCGGGATGTCATTCGCGACGATGCGCTGAGCGAGACCTTCGACGATCGCGGTTTTACCCACGCCGGCTTCGCCGAGAAGCACTGGGTTATTCTTCTGGCGACGGCAAAGTATCTGAATAATGCGTTCGATTTCCATTTGCCGGCCAATCACCGGATCAAGCTTGCCTTGCCTCGCGATCTCAGTCAGATCGCGACCGAATGAGTCGAGGGCGGGAGTTTTGCTCTTGCCTTTCTTACCTTCCGGAGCGGTGGTTTCGGCGGCCTCTTCACTTTCGTTGCTGGCCCCGAGTAGATTCAGCACTTCCTCGCGAACGTCCTCGAGGCGGAGGTTGAGGTTCATCAAAACCTGCGCAGCGACACCATCCTGCTCGCGCAGAAGTCCGAGCAGCAGATGCTCGGTTCCAACATAGTTATGGTTCAGATTTCGCGCTTCCTCAATGGCGTATTCAATGACCTTTTTCGTGCGCGGCGTCTGCGGGAGCTTGCCCATCGTGACCGTCTCCGGGCCGCTCTTGACGAGCTTCTCGACTTCGAGCCGCACCTTGCGCAGATCGACGTCCAGGTTCTTGAGCACGTTGGCCCCAACGCCTGAACCTTCTTTCACCAAACCCAAAAGAATATGCTCGGTCCCGATGTACTCGTGGTTAAAGCGCTGAGCTTCCTGATTCGCCAGGGCCATCACCTTTCGAGCACGGTCCGTAAATCGTTCGAACATCTCTTCGTCTCCTGAGAGCATTTTCCCAACTCCCGCCCGTCAATGACGGAACACGGGCACTATGCCTCTGACACACCGATCGGATAAATTGAACCGAAGAGCCAACTATCCGCTCGCGATTCGCCGTTACTCGATCGGCAAGGTCCGAGGTTTCTTCCCCAACTGCTGTCCACGCCCGGTAAGTAGCGAAACATTCGCGCTGCTCTATTGATTGTAGTCCCCCCAAAACAATGCTTCAACTTATGAGACGCAACGGACAATTTGCCTGACCGTTCTTTCGGCGGATGTACGTATGGCCCACTCGTGATCAGCGCCATCGCGCAAATCCCGTCCTTGACCGATATTACGGTGGAATTATCATCGAAGTTGTGTCGGATGCGCGTCATTTGACCGAACGACGGTTTCCTGGGTTGATCATGATTCGATTGCGACGTATTTTTTGATGCCGAATTTGATGCAGCAAGCGTATATCATTTACTTTCGATATAAGGCCCCCACGGACAAATCAGCGCCGGTGAGGCAATACCGCGTCTACGCGGAATCACTTGAAGAAGCTCGCAAGCTCGCCGCTCAGTACGCCAACTATCCGAATATCGAATTGCTCGACGTCAAGTCGGCATAGTTAGAAACCCGCTTTACGTCACCGCCGACGACCTCTGTGCGCGGGCCAAAATCCAAGAACAATTGATGCCACGACGACAAGCCCGGTGATGATCAGCGTAATTCCCACCACGATCTCGTCCTCAAAGCGGTGAAACTTCTCGATCAGAATCGACGCCGCGGTTTGAAATGCAGGAATGCGCACCAAGTCCGACGTTGCGGCCTCGCCAAGTGAAAGCGCCGATACAATCGTAACGCACGCCACCAACATTCGTGAATGGAGCGGAGCGACGACGCGCCACAGTTGAGCGGATTCACTGGCGCCGTCGAGGGATGCCTGCGCGAGCAGCCCCGTTTTTCTCGCACTGACGACTGCATATCCTGCGATGCCGCCAATCCAACCGAATTTGGAAATGTAGCAAATCGTGACGATAGGCCAGTGATCGTAGATCAAACCAAACAGAAGTCGGTTGTACGCCGCGATCAATGCCGCACCGATCAATGCGCCCGGCACTGCCCCTACAAGCAGAGCCCACTGAGCTGCGACGTTCAACAGACGTCCACCAGCGGCAAAAATCAGCCCACCGAGCGCGACCGCGATTCCGGCCGCCATAGCGGCAAAGAGCGACCAAAAAATATCGCTCCCATAGATCATGAGCGTCCGCCGCAACGCCGCGAAGGATGCATGATTCGCACACAAGGTTGCGAGCGGCAGGATCGTTCCAACAATGAAAATTAGAATCGCCGCCATCAGGATGATGACCGAGCGACGGCCATGATGTGAATCATCCGTAACCTCTCCTTCGGTCGCCGCGTCGCGAAACCGCCATAAAATCAATACGATTGTCCACGCGGGTAGAATGACAAGAACAGCCGGCCAGGCCACGTCGATCAAACGGATGGAACTGGAAGCCTGACCCATAAGCTCCGTCGGAAAGACGATCAACGCGCACGCGCTTGGAATTGCCGTGTCGCCCAAAAAGAGCACAAACAAGACCAGGAAGCTTGCTGTGATGTGAACGCGTAGCGCCGGCAGGACCACGAAAAGAAATGCTCGAAATGAGTTCGTTTCCAGGGATGCGGCTTCATACGCGGCGACGCCAATGCGTACAAAAGCGGCCGACAAAACCACCGCGGGGATAGGCCAAGTCCATAGCCCCCACACGATCACGCACCTTGCATTTCCGCTGAATCCGCGGGGAAACAAACGCTCCCACCCAAACGCATAAACGATGGGCGGACAAAGCAATTCGATCAGCAGCAAGGCCGTCAGCGGTCGTGCAGCCGCGATTTGAACTCGCCCAAGGGAGATCGCCGCGGGCACTGAAAGCAGACATGCAAGCAACGCTCCGCACGCCGCAAGACCGATTGTTCGAAAAAGAATGATGAGCTGTCGCGAGCTGATTGAAAATGAGTACTGCGACGAACTCGCCTCGGCGACGCATCGTTCAACAAGAAAAACGGCGGGAATAACGAATGCAATGATGAAGAACAGGCACGCCGATGCGTAAGCGAGCTTTCCCAGCCATCGCGCGATCACTTGAGAAGGATTTCGCGGATCGCGGCATCGGATTCGTCCATCGCATCCGCAATCTGTTCAAATGTAAGCTGCGTCTGTGACGGGAAGCGAATCTCCATTACTTCCCGCGTATGCGCTCGAACCGGCCAATGCCTTGCCGGACTTTCGAAGAGCATGATTTCCACTTCTTCGGAAATCAGAAAATCGATCAACCTGCGTGCGTCAGCCTGATTTCCGGTCCCTTTGAGAATCGCCGCCGAACAGGGAATCAGCAACGTGCCGCCATCACCCATGGTCGGAAAGACCCAATCAAGGTTATTCATGCCACGCTCTCGAGCGAGTTTACAATCGTCCGAATCCGTAAATGCGAAGTCGACTTTGCCCGCGCCCGCGAGCCGCACAGTATCACTATTACCGCCGACAATTTGCGCTCCTCCGTCTCGTAGCCGAGTCAGATAGTCGCGAGCTTTCTCCTTGCCCCACAATGCGAACATGGCCGCCACGTGTCCTCGCGTCGTGCCAAACATCGGGTTGGCGATGGCAATGGGGCGGGAGCTGTCACCGACGACATCGGCCCAACGAATCGGAATTTCGGGTTCCGTAATCTTCCCGGATTCAAATGCGAGGACGCGGGCACGAACGGCCGTAGAGTGCCAACGATGTTCCGCGTCCTTAAACCGATCAGGTATGTCTTCCGCAAATGGCGAATCGTAAACCTCGAGCAAACCCTGCCTCGCCAATCGAATCGTGTTGAATACCTCGCCGGACCAGAGCACGTCGCATCGTGGCTTTCCGGATTGAGATTCCTGGACAATTCGGTTGATCAATCCCGTTGTCTTACCGGCCTCGGTATCGTAAACGACCTGAATATCCGTCTTCGTGCGAGTCTTGTACGTATCAAAAATGGGTTTAGCAATTTCTTCGTCCACGCTGCAATAAACAGTGAGCTTGTCGCCACCATGTGTTTCGATGCTTGATCCAGTTTGATTTGGTGCAGCGCCCAACGAAGCGGGCTTTTTCGCTGATGAATCCTGGGCTGCATTCGCCAACGAAATCGGAGACGGTTTGCTCTGGGCCGCTTGATCTTGTTTTTCTGAATTCGCCGCTGGTGCGGGCTTTTTTACGGCAGAGCCTGAGCTCGCCGAATCGCATCCTGCAATGCTCAAACAAGTGCCGAAAGCTAGGAAGGAGATCGCAACAACCGCTTTGACTGACCCGATGGTCCAGGGATTTCGAACGAACACCATTGTGTTTCGCATCTTCATTGCCACGTCAGTTTGACCTGATACGCGGTGACAAGTATCGTGCCGCCCGCTGGCTGTCATTGCTGTAGATATACCACCGTCGCCCCCATCGTCTAGAGGCCTAGGACACCGGCTTTTCATGCCGGCGACAGGGGTTCGAATCCCCTTGGGGGTAGTTTTTCAAGCGTAGCACAAGCTACGTGTTCATTCGTCGGATTGCACTTCGATTCGTCATAACCACCGATGATTGTAATGGGTTGCGAGCTGGACGCGCGGCCACGGTCCATTGAACGACGTTGAACCGTTGAGCATGGTCGGGCGCACAAGTCCGGCAAGTTTTCCGGCAAGTTTTTTTCACCCCCTACAACCGCTCGCATCCGTTGTGATTCATTCCCCGCCAGACTCGGTAATTTGCGCACAGCGTCGTGCAGTGTTTCCCGAAAAGTGCAGGCGTACACGTCAGCGGTCATCGCAATCGTGCTGTGTCGCATTAGTTCTTTCGCCGTCCGCACGTCCACGCCGAATTGTAGGAGCATCGTCGCGAATGCGCCCCGCAAGCTGTGAAAGTCCGCAACGCGGCCCGTTTCATCCCGGTAGGGAATTCCAGCGGCCTCTAGATCTCTACGGAGCATCACCACGATGTTTTCAGGGCGCGGCAGCTTGAACACCGCAGCCGTCGGCAATTTATTCGACAGGAACGCCCGCAGCTCGGTCGCGGTATCGGGTCGCAGCGGCAGTGTCGCCGCCTTGCGATTCTTTGCATTCGCGGCCTCGACGGTGATCGTCGGTCGCTCCCCGGCCAGCTCGAACTTCGATCGCGTCAACGTCCGCAGCTCGTTTGACCTCAATCCGGTTTCGACCGCGATCCTGTACAGCCAGTAGCGATCCTCACCGGACACTTTGAAACGCATCGGCCCGGTCCGCGCCGCCGTCAACAGGCGTTGCAATTCGTTTTGATCCAGCGCCCGGCGAACATGCTTACGATCCGTTTTCGCATTCAACGCCGACAGGTGTGCCAACGGATTTTCCGATATTCGTCGTTCCTGTTGTAACCAATTGGCGAAACTTTTGAGAGACGCAAGGTAGTGATTCGATGATTTCGCTCCGATGCACTTGCGAATCGTGGTTCCATCCGGCTGTTTCACTTCCCGGCCCTTGGTTCGCAGCTCGGCGAGATATGCGGACACCCGCGCCGCCGACAGGTCGGTCAGAAATGCCGCCCCGACACCGTCCAGCACAGTGCGAATTCGGAACGCCGTTTTCCGCACATAGTCCGGCGTCGCGCCAGAATCCCGCAGCGACGATTCATAGTCGGTCAGGTGATCGGCCAGCGGCTTCGTGGAAGCGACGCGATCGGCGTCGAGTAGGCCGATTTCACCGAGTCGCGTCCGAATTCGATCCGGCAGCGATTCAACCCAGCGGGTCAGCTCGCGGTCGGGACTGGCGTCGGCGATCCGCAGCGACACCAACTCTTGCAGCTTGTCACCGAATGCCTGCGACGCCCGCTTGTCAGTAAATGCCGGAATCCGCCGCACCGCGTCGCGATGGTCGCGAAACTCGACATACCACGCATCGGTCTGCCGCTTTTCTCCACGATCATCGCGATAGAACGCTTTGCACAATCGCATCATGCACCTACTTTCGATTCGCCCGAAACGTCAACACCGATTCGACAGCCGCCTTGCCGTTCGCGATCGCTTCGCCCAGCGTCTCACCTTGTTCAATTGCACCCGGCAGCTCAACGCATTGCACCGCGAATCCGCCCGCGTCGGCGTCGCAATTCATTCGAAGCCGATAGACCACGCCCCGAACGCAAACACGTTTCACGGCCATTTCTCGTCACCTACCATTGCGCTTGTGTTTGCCGGGTTGCAAGGCTCTTTCAATCCGCGTGATCGTCGCCACGCTAGGCGTGTGCTTGCCACTTTCGAGGCGACACAAAGTTTCGTGGCGGATACCCGCTCGCTTTGCTAATTCCCTTTGGGTCAATCCGGCCTCGACGCGCTTGCGGATGATGTTCCGGGCCAGACTTGCCCGTGCATAGTCCACCGCCGGATAGTTCCCGTCCGCGCCGGCGTCGGGCAGCGTCGGCAGCTCCGCAACTTTGGCAAGCCCGGCCAGCCGATCAAACTCCACGCGCGGCAGAATCACATAGTCGCGCCCATCCAGTTTGACGTTCACGCCCATCGTTCAATCCTCATAAAAGCGGTCGCGGTGTCCGACCTTTTCAACGGTGACAGCGTCACGCTCGACGCGAAACTGTATCCGATAATCGCCGGTTCTCATTCGATATCGACCGGCCAGCTTTCGGCGCAGCGGTTTTGCTCCGCTCACCGCCGGAAAATCCCGCAAGCGCTCGAAAACCCGGATCATGCGGGCCTGAATCGTCAACGGTAGTGCGTCGAATTCCCGCGCCGCCGCTGGCGTTAAGGTGACATTCATTCCTGATTCACTATACAACACGTTGATATCTCCGTCAACCAGTTTTTGGATTATTGAGTTTTTCACGAATGGCCGCCGCGTCGCTCCGATGCTCCGCCGCCAGCGCCGGGTTGATTGCCTCACACGCCGTCGCGAGCCGGTCCAGCCGATCCGCCCAGCTCGCAGGTGCCCAGCCGAGGGGAATCGACGGGCACTTTGAAGGGATCGGACTTGGACTATCGCCGTCGCATAGTGCGCCAGAATTGTCATAGTGCGCCACGTCTTTTTGTTGGCGTACTACGGTCGCGTTTGGCGCACTTCGTGAATCCGGCAGCTTCCATACCCACGGCCCGCCGAAGCCGTCGCGGGTCGCCTCGACGCCCAGCTCGGCCTTTGCACGATCCAATGTCCGCGACTTGATACCGTCCGATTCGGCGGCCTCTTTGACCGTTTTCGCTGGTCGTGGTCCATCGCAAAGCTGGTCACGCAACCACGCGATCGCTTCGTCGAGCGCCGCACCACGGTGATAGTCCGGCACGCATGCGCCAAGCGCGTCATCGGCCCGTATCGTCACCGGATCAGGTTCCCACGCGACCACGCCCATACCGTCGCCATTCGGTTCAATGGAATAGGCCAACCCCGTCCCATCGCGAGCGATATTGTTTTTCGCGGAAAGCATCAACCGGCGATTTGGATTCTCCGAGTCGCGGACGACCAACAACACGGCTCTCGCCGCAGCTACGAATGCAAGCGAACCCGTCGCCCGATACAGCACATTCGTTCCCGCGTTCTTATTCAGGTGCGTCACTGCGAGCACGGCGATTCGGTATTCCGCCGCAAGCGCCGCCAGCGGTGCGAGCACGGCCCTAACGTCGGTATTCCTGTGACTGTCCGATCCACCCATGTATGCGGAAATCGGATCAATGATAACAAGTCGGCACTCCGGCATGTTCTTAATTGCATCTCGCAGAGCCAGTAGGTCGCACTCCAGCGAGAAGGGTTCTTGTGGATCGTCATTGCCGCCACAGGGAATGCGAACCGCTTGCATTGCTTGGATCCGCGACACGTCGGCCCCGGCAGCATCCAGGCGCGGACGAATCGTATCCCCCAAGTCATCCTCGGCGCTAGCCCGGATTATTCATTGGATAATATAGAACACGACCTCCAAGTGCGTTAAGGTGTTTTTGTGCAAACAATTAACGCCCAACAAGGAGGTCGTGTATGGTTTCGCAGGATGCGAGTCAGCTTTCTCTGGGTTTTTTC
>JACQFE010000064.1 GCA_016200265.1 Planctomycetota bacterium
GTGCAATGAAGACCCCCATCTCCCGCATTCACCGGAACCTTGCCTGGAATTGCATTTTCTGGGCAGCGGCGTCGGTCGCGGCCACCGGAGGTAATGCACACGCGGCCGAGAAAGAGGAAATGATTTATCTGACCCATGCCGCCGTGTTAGACGCATCGGGCGAGAATTTTTCGCCTGATTCGTGCATAGTCGTGGTCGGTGGCCGCATCGCACAGGTCGGAGCCTGTAGCTCCGTTTTGGCGCCGACTGGCGCAACGACGGTCGATCTCACCGGCCTTCATGTTTTGCCGGGCCTAATTGACTTGCATTCACATCTACTGCTCCATCCCTACAACGAAGCCAAGTGGGACGACCAGGTGCTCCGCGAGTCGATCGAAATTCGCACGATCCGGGCGACGGTGGCGGCGCGCAAGACGCTCGAAGCCGGCTTCACCACGCTACGCGATCTGGGAACGGAGGGTGCCGGCTTTGCGGATGTGGCCCTTCGCGATGCGATTGCTTCCAACTTGATCCCCGGTCCGCGCGTATTCGCTTCGACGCGGGCGATCGTCGCGACCGGATGCTACGGACCTTCGGGATTCGATCCGCGATGGGATATGCCCAAGGGAGCGCAAGTCGCGGACGGCGTGGATGGAGTTCGTCGGGCGGTGCGCGAACAGGTGGCCGCCGGCGCCGATTGGATCAAGTTCTACGCCGATTATCGCCGCAATGGAAGCGAAACAACCGTGACGTTCTCGCAAGCGGAAATGGATGCAATCGTTGACGAGGCGCACAGTGCCGGGCTGCCAGTGGCCGCGCACGCTACGATTGAGGATGGAATTCGCCGCGCGGTGCTCGCCGGTGTTCAAACTATTGAGCACGGCTACGGGGCAAGCGATGAAGTGCTCAAGATGATGCACGATCGCGGCGTGTTTCTTTGTCCGACACTGACGGCCATTGAAATGACTTCCACGAAATTCGCGGGCTGGAAACGCCGAACACCGGAGCCGGAGGCGCTGTCGCGGGCGCGGGATTTGATTCAGCGCGCGTTGAGAGCCGGTGTGACGATAACGAATGGGAGTGATGTCGGCGTGTTCGCGCATGGCGACAACGCCCGAGAGTTGGAGCTAATGGTCGAATTCGGAATGACTCCGCGCGAGGCGATCCGGGCGGCCACGACTATCGCCGCCAAAGTACTGCGCAAAGACAATGAGCTCGGTCGAATTGAACGCGGCTATCTTGCCGATTTTGTAGCGGTACGCGGCGATCCGCTTGAAAACATTTCGCATACGCGCGACGTAGTGTTGGTAATCAAGGACGGCAAGGTAGTGGTCGATCATCGGTCCAAACCGTAGCCGCCCCGCGATGCGCCATTGTTACAGAATCCGGTTGTTTCTAACTCGAAACGGAAATGGCCGACAAGTACCGCAAATTCGAATCGTCCCTAGAATAAAGGCATGTGTACAGCATCAATGAATGAGAGATGGTGCATCCTCGCAATTTCCGCGTTTTTCATGATTCCAGTTGTCGGCGCTTCGCGCGCCGAGCAACCCAAGGATCAGGCCTCAAATCGCTCCGCCGAAACGGCACTTCGCCGCACACCCGTAGTGGAAGCGTATGAACGGGCTCGCGACTCTGTGGTCAACATATCGGCCACTGAAAAAATCGAGGTCCCGCGCTGGGGCGTCAACATCTTTGGCGACGTCTTCGCGGTCCCGTCGCAGCGCGACGCGCGAAGCGTCGGAAGCGGTTTCATCATTCACGAGAAAGGCTACATCGCCACCAACGCCCATGTGATTTCCGCAGGTTCGCAGCTTGCGGTCACACTGGCCGACGGCACCGAATATGAAGCGAGAATCATCGGACGCGACACGAACCGCGATCTCGCCGTCATCAAGATCGAGCCGACTCACCCATTAACGCCGATCCGTCTTGGCCACAGTGACGATCTCATGATCGGCGAACAAACCATCGCCGTCGGCAATCCTGTCGGTCTCCACAATTCGGTTACGGTCGGCGTGGTCTCGGCCTTGCACCGCGAATTGGAGGTTCAAGGCCGCGTTGTGTATCGCGACGTGATTCAAACCGATGCCAGCATCAATCCTGGTAACTCCGGCGGCCCTCTACTCAACATTCTCGGTGAATTGATCGGCGTCAACACGGCCATTCGCGGCGATGCGCAGAACATCGGGTTCGCAATTCCCGTTGACCAGCTTCGCGAAATCCTGCCCAGCGTTCTGGACTATGAGAAACTTAACAAGGTCGTCGTGGGTGTGCGGCTGAATCAATCCGATCCGCCCAAAATTGCGGAGGTTCGCGAAGGCTCTCCTGCCGCACGCGCGGGAATCAAATCCGGAGATACACTTGCGGCCGTCGATGGCCACGATGTGTCCCGTGCGCTGGATTACTATGTCGCGATGCTCGAACACAAGGCCGGTGACGAAGTTGCCGTGGAGTTGGCAGGGAGCAAGCGCGGACCTACAGTGAAACTGGCGATCGAGTCCGCCCCAAAGCCCGACGGCAAAAAACTCGCCCAGGAAAAACTCGGACTCACGCTTGCTGATGTGAAAGAGGATGTAGCCAAGCGCTTCCAACTTCGCAGGCCCGGCGGTGTGATCGTCATCGGCGTGGAGCCGCGAAGTCCCGTGGATCGAAACGTCCACCCCGGGGATCTGCTGGTGTCGATCGGTTCGTCATGGCTCACGGATATGGATATGGTGGGATCGATATTGAGCGAAGCCAAGACCGGCGACCCCATTGATCTGGGATTCCGCAGAATCCAGCGCGGCACATTGTACGATCTTGAGGTCGAAGCCTATGCCCGATGATCAGACCGCTCGCGGCAAAATTACCGCCGCCGCGCTCGAACCGCGCGGTCCGCACGACAGCACCACTACGCCTCGCGATCTCAAGGTCAAAATCACCGAACAGATGCTGTTCATCGATTGGATGGACGGCGGTCACAGTGAAATCGCCATGGGACGGCTTCGCGCTGTTTGCCCATGCGCGACCTGTCGTACAGAACGTGAAGCGCAGGCCGGCAATCTTCTGAAAATCCTCAAAACCGACCCGGGATCGCTGCGTGTGGTCAACGCCAAACTGGTGGGCAATTACGCGATTCAATTCGAATGGTCCGACGGGCATGACACTGGTATATTCGACTTTCGCTTCTTGCGTTCGTTTGGAACGCCAGACCCAAAGTAAATGGCACGGTTCCAGGATCGAATGTGCCAAACGATCGTTCATCCGCGATACATGACTCCAAGCCCACTTGCTTGCCCACGGCCCCTCGGCGCGATAGTCTTTCCCCTTGGTTAGGCGAATCAGAATGCTCGCCGTCTGAATGAATCTTCGGCGAAATACACCCGGGAGCCACGATGATCGAAACACTCGAAGCAGTTGTTGAACAAATCCACGCGGGCAAGACCGAAGCGGCCCAACGCGCACTCGATGGCGTCAAGCTCACCGAGGATAACCGCAGCGAAGTTCATTTCCTCCAGGCCTATCTCAAGGAGTTGAACCTCGATCGTGTGAACGCCCTTGATCTTTACGAAAAAGTGCTTGACGAGGATCCCGATCACACTGAAGCGGCATTTCGCGCGGCCCTGCTGGCCGACACATTTGGCGATGATGACCATGCCATTTCGCTTTATGATCGCTGCGCGGCCCATCCCCCCGTTCACATTAACGCCCTGATGAATCTCGCGATGCTCCTGGAAGAGCGCGGCGATTTTTTCGACGCGAAGATGCACCTGCAATCCATTCTCGGTGAGCAACCCAACCATGTCCGCGCCCAGCAGCTCCTGAAGTCGGTGGAGAGCAGCCTCACCATGGCGTATGACGAACAGTCCCAGCGTGATCGAGATCGGAAGGACGCGATCCTCGACGTGCCGATCACCGATTTCGAGCTGAGCGTTCGCAGCCGAAATTGCCTCAAGCAAATGAACATTCGCACGCTCGGTGATTTGCTTCGAATTTCCGAGCTTGAACTCTTGTCGTATCGAAACTTCGGCGAAACCTCCCTCAACGAGATCAAGAATCTTCTGACCAATCGGGGACTGCGGCTCGGACAGGCGCTCGATCCCGCACCGCCCTCGGCGCCAGTTCCGGCGGCACCGGCGATCTCCAGCGATGCGGCCTTGAACATGCGAAGACCCATCGCGGAGCTTGAGCTTTCCGTGCGATCCAGAAAAGCCTTGCAGCGCCTGGGGGTCGTCACGCTCGGTGAACTGACGCAGCGCAGCGAGCCCGAGCTTCTCAGCATCAAGAATTTCGGACAGACATCGTTGACGGAGATCAAGCAGCAACTCGCGGCCAACGGGCTTTCACTGCGAAATTCTCCGTAATTCCGGGCAGCGGAAGGATTTCGTCGGCAGGCAAAGAGGACGTGTCGCGTGAGACGAATGGCGATCGTTCCAACAGCCGGCGCAGCTGCGTGCCTCCTATTACTCGGCGCGACGCCTACATCTTCAGTCAGCCACGAACTGCACGATTCGCCGATTTCTTCAGAACTGCAAGTCCGCCCGCGCGATGTTCGCGTGCTCATCGTCTCCGACGCCGACGCAATTCGCATCATCGCGGCCGCTCCACCTCGAATCGAATGCCACAATCGACAAGAGCCGTGCAGCGTTCCTACAGCCCCTGAACTGAGTTTTCGGGCGGACCACGACGTGATCCGCTCCGCCGGAACAGAGACCTTTGCAACGCAAATCGATATTCATCCTGCCGTGAACGCACCGCTGCAACTGTCCTCGTCGCGCGGCGGCGACTGGTCGCTTGCGATTACCTATCCGGGGGATTTCCGTGTGACCATCGACGATGGCGGCCTAGCCGTCGTGAATTTCGTGGATGTCGAAGAATACGTCTCCTGCGTCGTCGCGGGCGAAACCTGGCCCAATTTTTCGTCGGAGTCGTTCCGAACGCAGGCCATCGTTTCGCGAACGTTTGTGCTCTACCAAATGTCGCGCGCGACCAAGGCCGCTTTCGACGTTTCCGCAACGCAGGGCTCTCAGGTGTACCGCGGATTGCGAAACGATGCGCAAGGCAGGCTGGCTACCGACGCCGCTGAATACACTCGCGGAATCGTCTGCACATTCAACGACGGCACACGCGATCGAATGTTCTGCACGTATTATAGCGCCGCGTGCGGGGGCATTTCGCAATCGGCCGCGGCGCTGGGTCCCGAAGGAAATGTTCCGCCCTTGTCTGGCGGAATAAAATGCGATTACTGCAAGATCGCCCCACCGGAAGTCTACCGATGGGGCCCGGTTCGAATTCCCGCGAGCGACGTTTTGTCTCGGCTCGCATCGCGCTACCCGGAATTCGAGAGCTTCCGTCAGATCGCCTCCATCGTTCCGACTGAGCGAACGCCAAGCGGACGACCGATTGCATTGAAAATTCAAGGACAAGGAGCCGAATCGCGAACGCTGCTGGCTGAACGATTTCGACTTGCCGTCGGGGGGAGCATCGTCAAGAGCACCGACTGCCAGATTCGAGTCAATGGAGGCGATGTGATCTTCGACAAGGGTAAAGGCTATGGCCATGGCCTCGGCCTTTGCCAATGGGGTGCACAAGGGCAGGCACTCGAACGCCGCCACGCCGCCGAGATTCTTCGTTACTATTACCCCGGCTCGAAACTTGCCCGGGCGTATTGATTACTCATCCTGAAATCTGGAGCATTTCACGGTCAAGTGCAGTAGTTCGGGTATTGCCTCCCTCCTTACCAAGGGGGGACACAGGGGGTTAGTCAACACCACTGTCTGCTACGTGCTCTGGGTGCGCACGATGACCTCGATCGATGCTCGATCACCCAGTCGGTCGATCGCTGACCCGCAATTGACGGCCACCTCAAGAAATCCCGTGCTACCGATGTACGCAACAAGTTCACCGTGCGGCACTTCGTGATACGACTTTCGGATCGGACCGATGGATTGCTGATTGATCTGCACGCGACATTGATCGATCGACTGACGCGGCAGTTGCGACTCGTGCAGGTTCGTTACGAACGTCCCGAACCGGTCCACGTAGATGACCTGACTCACGAACCCGCCGCCGACAATTTCGGCGCGAAGCGGAATCGGCAGTCGTTCAATTCGCTCGACCTCCGGGCCGAACGAGCTCGGTGCGACGCCGGTTGCGAGGCGGCCCGCCACCGGCCCCATGATGTCCCGGCCATGAAACGTCGCGCGAACGTGCGCCGCGAAGAATCCTGCATTCTCGACCGACCAGATTCCATCGCGCTCAAAGTCGTGGTCGATCCAAGTGAGCAGCCCGTTGTCCGGGGCGATCACATATTGCTCGTCATATTTCGCAAGAAGAATCTTCCGAGATGAACCGACGCCGGGATCGACGATGGCAACGTGAATCGTATTTGTGGGAAAACCGCTCATTGTGTGACGCAGCACGAACGCGGCGTCGGAGATTTTCTGCGGCGCGATGTTGTGCGTGATGTCAACGATGTTGGCATGCGGCGCAATTGAAAGAATCGCGCCCTTGACTGCCGCGACGTAATAATCGCGGTCGCCATAGTCCGTCAGCAAGGTGATGATCCGCGACATTCGACTCACATACTCCTCAATCGCAGAATAGCGTGATTGTTCAATTCTCGACAGTGCCGCGGATCACAGATACATTGAAAGAGCATGTCGCCCCAACACGCATTTTCGGGCCAACAATTCGATGAACAATCAATCCGCCGGCGGCGCCAAATGGTCGAGCAGCACGTTCGCGCTCGCGGCGTGAGCGATCAGCGTGTGCTCGAAGCGATGATGGCCGTTCCGCGAGAGCTATTTCTTCCGCCCGGGCGTCGCCATGAGGCCTATGACGATCGCGCCGTGCCTATTGATTCCGGACAAACCATCAGCCAGCCCTTCATCGTGGCCTATATGACCGAACTTCTTCACGTGGCTCCGCACTGCAAGGTGCTCGAAGTGGGCACCGGATCGGGCTATCAGGTCGCGATTTTGGCCCAACTCGCCCGCGAAGTGCATACCATCGAGCGCTTCGACAACCTACGTCAGCAGGCCGAACGAACATTGATGGCCTTGCCGGTGTCTAATGTTTTTTTCCATACCGGCGATGGGACGCTGGGTTTGCCGAGCGAAGCGCCGTTCGATCGCATCATCGTGACGGCCGCTGCTCCGCTCGTGCCGCAATCGCTGATCGATCAGCTTGCGGATCATGGAGTCCTGGTGATGCCCGTCGGCGGCCCCAAAGATCAAGCAATCGTGCGTATCGCCCGCGAGGGCTCACGAATCATCGAAACGACCGCACTGCCTTGCCGCTTCGTGCCGCTCGTCGGGCGCGAAGGATGTCGCGAGGATCAAGCGCACAATTGAGAAAATTGACGCATTGGGGTGGGCAAAGTCACGTTCTTTCCGAGCCGCGCCCGTCAGGAAGCGGAATTCTCGCCGCTCCACCGTGCCGAGGGCGAATTCACGGTTCACTGTATTGAATTGAAAAAGTCAATTCGCGCGACTCAATTGACTGCGCTTCCTGCCGAATTGGATTTTCATGCCAACGAGAAGAATCAAGCTGAGGATCGCCGCACCCCACGTTGACACTGTCGGTATGGGAATGAATTGCCGCTGGCATTGATTCGCTGCGCAAGAGCCGCCGGCGTTCCAAACGCATTGACTACACGTGCAACCGCCAGCAAGCACACTATCGGTGCATGCGCCGTCGCGCTGATCACAACAGCTTCCGCAATTGTTCTGATGCACGCAGCCGGTGTCCGGGTTGCAAGTGTCGGTGGTGCAGGAATTGCCATCATCACAATTAATCGGCGTGCCAGTGCAGATTCCACCCAAGCACATATCGTTCACGGTGCAGGCGCTCCCATCGTCACATCCCTCCGCATTATTGATATGAAGGCAGCCATTTTGCGGATCGCATTCGTCGTCAGTACAGGGGTTACCGTCATCGCACGGCGCGCTCCCACAACAGGGGGCACCCGGCAAGCACAGGGCTTGGCATGCAATCGTCAGATTCCCCGACACTGGATTTCCGTTGGCATCCCCAAGGCGGATTCGATAGCACAGCCCATGAGTCACGTTGTTGATCGTGACTTTTGAGGCGGCGTAGCAGCTTCCGCCGGCAAAGTCGCTGACCCCGACAGGGATTGGAAGATATGGCGGACATGATATGCAATTCGGATAGACCGCCATATTCGTGTCCGGAGATGCGATCGGACCTGCCCCGCAGGTTTGAATGATCACCATACCGTTACAAGTGGCCGTGTAGTTGAACCAGATGTCGTTCACCATCGACGGAAGCTGAGTTTCCTGCGGGCAATCGGGCGTGGCACCCGCCAGGTTGAAGGGCGTTACGCCATCGGACACGATTTTCGGATAGGTGCAAAAGTCGTTGGGCACCGGACTTTGAACCGAACAGGGCGTAGTGATGTCGATAATGTACTGCCCCCTGTCGGCTTCCGTCTTGGCGGAGACCATACCGTAATAAGTCCGTCCCGGCGTCAATCCGCTCACGCACAATCTTGAATTCGTACCTGCATTGCCGCATCCTTGCGCGTCGTCATTGCAGCCAATGGTGACCAAACTGGCGCAGCAAGACGCTTCATCGGTGTGATCGGTGCAATCAAAGATTTGAATCAAAGAGTCGTTCGCAGGCGTGCTGCTTCGGCACGTGCTAATGGAAATCGAGGTCTGGTTTTGCGGCACAACAAATTTGAACCAGCCGCTGCCGACGCCGTTGGCGGGTTCGGGCATCCGGTTGGGGCAAATGCCGCACACCGCCCCGCAGCAATCACTGTCTGACACACAAGCGGCCTGATCATTCGGTCCCCCGACGCAATGGAAGTTCGCGCAAGTTCCGCATTCGTTGTCGCAGCAATTGGTGGTTGAAGTGCAATTCAATCCGTCAAATGGGCCGCCAATGCACGTTTGCTGAAAACCAGTATGGCAGCAAAATTCCGGATCAGATGTTTCGTTAGTCGCGTTGCGTAGGTCGGCGTTAAACGTGCCCGGCACGCTGATCAAGTGAGCACCATTGCCGGGATGCGTGCTGGAACACGAATCCCATGAGGGTGAAAGTCGGGCGCAATCACCGCCCGGCGGGCCGCAAGGGGAAATGCCGGTGAGGGCCACGCAAGTGTCGTCCCATTCCACCTCACAACAGTATTCTCCTATCGCGCCAAAGTTTTGGCAGACGCAATCGCAACAAAACGCGTCGCTGCATCCGAATGATCCCGGCTGGGAAGCATGGCAGTCTCCATTACGTTGCAAGCAAGCGACGCGCGGACACGATTGCCCTTGCAGACCGCAATAGAGTCCCCTTTGCCACAAACTGGGCGCGCCATTGGGATACTGGGTCACAGAGCAGGTACTGCCAGGGCAGTCTGAATTTGTTTGGCAGGGAAGTCCTCCGTACGTTCCACCGACACAAAACAACGGAATCGGATGCTGGGCGTCGCACTGGTTTTTCGAATGGTTCTCGCAATCTTCCTGAAAGATGTGGGGGCCGCTTGGGTTAGATGGATTCGTGCGTTCAAAAAATCCGCAGCACGCCGCTACGCCGCAGGGTTGCGGGAATGGGCTTGAATCGCAGGCCGCACCTTGCATCCATTTCGGTTGAGCGATATCGTTACCCACAGGGGGAAACGGACAATTCATCTGCGGGACCTCGCGACAAACGGCATCGCCATTATTGTCCAGGTCATACATGTCGCAGCACGCGCCAACGGGTGGAGTGCCCGCGCAGGTAATGGTCACGTCGAAGCCTTCCTGGAGACTATCCGGCGGGCTGATGATCTCCGGGATCCCGGAGGAGTTGACTTCGCACAAGAGATCTGCAGTAGACCCTGTGCAGGCCTGCTTTCCGGTCATGATGATTCCCGATAAGGGGCCGGCAGTGGCACTGATCCATAGGTCTCTTGGAATTTGAACGGGCGGATCGAAGGTAAACCGAAGTTTGTTGGGAATTCCGGGAGTGGCTGCAATCGCCGCGTCCCTGTGTGTTCCGGGAACGACTGCGCCGCCGCACGAACCCGTCAGGTCAAACGAATAAAAGCCGCTACCTTTGACCATCACTTCGTACGCGATCATTTGGCAATTGTCGGTGTTCAGGTGAATGTCGTCAAAGAACGGATGATCTGGCCCAATCAGGAACGCGCTCTGCTTGGGATTATCGTTGCGATAGCTCACAAACGATGCGGGACAACTGTTGGTCGCGAAGAACTCCGCATTGAAGCTCGCATGTGGTTGATCCGGGAAACCACCCAGAGTCGCCCCGCACGCAAGTGCCGGATAGTCGAACACGTCACACGATAGTCCGATCAGCGGCGGCGCGCCCATCATCACGCCGACGTTGGCCCGATTCGCCACCAAGCCGAGATAAAAATTGGTTGGAGCGGAAACATTCGGCGGGAAGACTACAGTGGTGGTGTGAAACCCGTCGTCAAAAAAATCCACCGTGCCGTTTGTGCCGGGAATGATCAGACTCGGTCGATTGCCCTGGGAAACCGCGCCGGGGCAAAACTGATATAGTGCGTAACTGACTGTATACGGTCCGCCAGTGCCGTTGGGATCGGCCTTCCCAACAGTCTGAAAAGTGAAGCGCGTCAACGCGCAGCCGTCCGGCGCTGTCGTGGTGATATCGTCCGCAATCAACTGATTCGCAGGCATTGCTACCACGACCCTTCCAAGTGTGTTGCTGTAGATCGTGCGCTCGCTGGCAGCTCCAGGCTGAGGTCCCGAATGTAGGGCCATTGTGCCGTCAGGTGAAACTACAGCCTCTTCGAAAATGGTACCACGCGCAATCGGAAAGAAGCTCGGTGTCTCGGTTGAACTGAGGATTGCAATTTCTCGACCGCGGGCAGTGACTTGCGGCTGTGACGAACGATCATTCCCCGATTTCTGCAGATCTTCTGCACGAACAGTCGAAATCGCCATCAACAGGGCGATCATGCACCAGCCGGTTGCATGCTGAGTCATTGCCTCAAACGACTTCAAGATGCCATTGCCCATGCAACAATGTTTGCTGCGATTCAAGTTTTTCCCTCCAAAAACGAAATGCAGCGAGGTAGCAGCTTCAGTGGCATTGTAACAAATCAGGCGTACACCACGCAACACGACGCTGGCGTCCGTAGTTACCGTGTGGCAAGTGCGGGCTTTTCGACCCCAATTTGCAGAAACACATCCTCATATTGCCGTTCTAGGTAATCATCCGGCGGGCCGCCGTGCAGGTGCGTCCAGGGAAAGACTTCGCTTGGTGGGCGTTCGCGGTGGGCATAGAAATCCGGATCGAGGCCGCACGAGTCGAATGCGCGGTCCCAATGTTCACGCTTGAAGCATTCGTCCCAGCCGTCGAATCGTGCGCCGCCCTTGAATGCGTGCGCAACAACGGGTGCCAATCGTCTGTCACCACGGGCGAAGACGGCCTCCAGGATCGAACGCTCCACGTTGTGGGTTTTGATCTTGATCGGTCCGCGCGACTTCCCGTTGCGTCGTTGTCCCGCCCCCTTACGATTACGGCTCGGATAGGCAGGATGCTGCGAATCCGCCAGAACGCTCGACATGCGGCGTCGTGCTTCGTGAAAGTATTCCGCACGAGGCTGGGCCGCCCATTGAAACGGCGTGTACGGTTTCGGCACCAGCCATCCGACGGACGCATTCACATTGGCCGGTCCCTTGCCCAGCTCGCGGCGGGCTTCGCTAACTTTGCGGGAAAGATGAATGATGCCGTCGATGTCCGATTCTCGTTCGCCGGGAAATCCGCACATGAAATACAGCTTGATCCCCCGCCAGCCGGCCGCATACGCCTGCTTCACGCCGTCCAGCAGATTCCCATCCGTCACGTGCTTGCGAATCGCCGCGCGCATGTCGTCATTCGCGGCCTCGACAGCCATCGTCAGTCCGCTCTTGCGGACCGAGTTCACCATCCACGGTATGTTCTGCAACATCTTGTCCACGCGGAGCGACGGCACGGAGATGTTGACGTGCCGCGCGGCGAACTGCTCATTGGCTCGCGTCGCCAGTTCGCGAAGATCGGGATAGTCCGCGGTGGAAAGCGAAAGCAGACCGAATTCATCCATGCCCGTCGCGCGATACATTTCTTCGGCCATGTCCAGAATCTTGTCCACGCTGCGCGTGCGAAGAGGACGTTTCGTGTAGCCGGCGTGGCAGAAGCGGCATCGCTGCGGGCAACCGCGCATGATCTCGATCGCGAA
Organism: Planctomycetota bacterium; assembly: GCA_016200265.1. Lineage (GTDB taxonomy): Bacteria > Planctomycetota > Phycisphaerae > UBA1845 > UBA1845 > JACQFE01. The sequence goes on from JACQFE010000064.1 coordinate 12,164, forward strand.
CCGATCGTGAACGACTTCGACAAAAGGCACGATAGGCCGCAATGGAAACGGCGCGGCGTCGAAATCATCGGTCTGGCAGCGCTCGATCGATACGGGAACGAGCGGATCATTGGGACGAACATCGCGAACCGTGCCGTCAGCGTTGTATCTCACATCGTAGAGCAACGGCGCGTAGATCCACGGAAATCGCCGCGCCATCAAACGAATCATGTCACGTCGTGGCACTCCGCTGCGTTTGTATTCCTTGTAAGCGTCGAGAATCGCGGCCATTGAGGCCTCGCCGTCGCCCAATACGACGAGATCGAGAAATTCCGCCATCGGCTCCGGATTGTCCGCCTGCGGCCCGCCGGCGATCACCAGCGGGTGCGAATCATCGCGATCGACCGCCCGAAGCGGAATGCCCGACAGATCGAGAATCTGCAACACCGATGTGAACGCCATTTCGTATTGGAGTGAAATCGCGAGGATGTCGGCCGACGCCACCGGCTGCCGCGTGTCCCAGGTAAACAGTGGAATCCGCTTGGCCCGCATGACGCCCTCGGCATCCGACCACGGACAGTACACACGCTCGGCACAACAACCAGCTGATTGATTGATCAACCAATAGAGAATCTGGCAACCCAGATGGCTCATCCCAATGGTGTAGGTATCTGGAAATGCAACCGCGACGCGAACCTCGGCATTTTCCCATTGGCCGGGCTTGGCAAGCTGGTTAATTTCGCCGCCAATATACTGCCCAGGCCGTTCCACAAACGGCAAAAGGCGGTCCGAAACAATAGATGCCATGCTTTCCATATTACAGTTTCAATTCCAATACGAACTCGCCAATTGCCAGCCGAATTCTCGAAAATTCTTCGCAGAAAACGCAGAATCAGCTTGAAATGTATGCACTCCGGCCCTTCAACACAAATCCTCGGAACCCGCTTTCGGCTGGAGCCATGAGTTTTCGATTTCATTCCCAGGCACAGAATTCGAAATTCTTCACAAAAAAACGGTCTACACGGCGTAAAATCCATTGCGTTAACGGACTGTTGCGGTTAAGGTACAGGGTACTTTATGATCGGGCGGGTGCTACCATCTCGTCGTTTCTTGTACGGCGAATCGCGCCGGGTTCGGCGAGCGTCTACGTTGATTGAGATGCTCGTCGTAATCTTCGTGATCGCTTTGCTCATCTCGATTCTGCTCCCATCGCTGAAGCGCTCGATGGACATAGCGAAGGCCACATCGTGCAAATACAACCTCAAGGAAATTGGCAAGACGCTCTTGATGTACCAATATGAAAGCAACGGCTGGCTTCCGGTTCCGGCGGCTGCGTTGATGAACAACAACTCCAACACTGCAGGCGCTGGCGCCGATTCTGATCCCTGGTTTGCTCGGCTATTCCCAACGTACTTGAGCGACATCGCCGTGTTGCAATGTCCCAAGGACCCATACGCATACCGGATTACCGGGGCGTCACCGGGGACGAGTGTCGCAGGCTTGGCGGACCAGGCCAGCTATGGCATCAATGACTTCATGTTGACAGCGGCCGGCGGCTATCTTGCAAACGTCGAGCGTCACGCGCCCAAGCGACCGCTGGATACGATTCTGGTCGGCGATCTGGGACCGGACGTTAACAACAATACGGGTCGTCGTTCGGCGATTAACGGACCGAGTCGCAGCGGCGGGCTGATGAGTTGGGCCGATGGGTATGACCCGTTCAATGATACCTATGCACCAAGCTGGCTCACGGTTCGCCACGGCACTGGCATCCACATGGTCACGCTGAACGGCACGGTTCGAGAGGCCCGTACGCTGGAACTCATGCGAACACCGATCAAGCCGTTTTACCCTGGCTGTGCCGCCGGTGGTTGTACTTTTTGCAATGAGTTAAACACGCCGCACTACTCCTTTGCCAAAGAGCACCTGTACTGGTGGACCGGTCCTATTCCAACCCATTGATTCCTTCCGAGCCCAGTCGTCCAATTCCTTCGAGCCGGCACCGACCGACTGTGCGGATTGTCGGTCGACGGAAATTATCCAAGCCTGCGATTGCGAGCTTGGTCGCGACATCCGCTGTTTCCGTTGCGTTGATCCTCGTCTGGCTGGCTTTTCGAAGCGAACCTGAACCGCCGCCCGTTTCACGAACCCTTGCCGATGTTGAACTGACCTGGCGTTGCGAGGCCGGACACGTCGTTAAGGCCGCCATCCCAAACGGTCTTCCAAGATGTCCGAATTGCGGCCGGCCCATGGCGGCAATCCTGAGTTTCGAATGCCCGAAGCACGGCCAACTCGAAGCCGAAGCGCAATATGAGTTGGATGCTTCAGGTGCTCCGCGCGTTTCGAGATTTCGGCTCGACGGCGGCGACTGGGTCAAAGCTGGCGATTCGTTGACGTGTCCGAAATGCGGTGCCGTGCTGAAGCGTACGTCCGACCCTCTCCAGAAAATTCTCAATGAAAAGAAGAAAAATGTGGACCACAAACCACCGCCGCCCAATGACGGTTAAGAGGCTCTTTCCCACGCTCATTGTGCAGATTGGTTTCGCGATGATTCGATCTGTGCAGTGGCACGGTGGCCGCAGACTGGATAGAATTTCGATCGAGATCAGTTTTCCATACCCGAGGATCGAGTCGTGGCGAAAACGGAACCGATCAGAAATCGCGGCGACACAAGTGACCGAAGTGGGATGGCCGGCACTTCGATGTTCGGAGCGAAGAAACCCATTTTCATCTTTGTGGGCGGGTTTGTGCTGCTCCTGGGAGTTTTTTATGCGGTCACGTTTATTCCGTTCATGAGCCATTCGGTGTTGCCCGGAATGCAGGAGTGGAATGCCCGCATGTCCGCGCGAATTCTAAACGTCTTTCGCGAAGGAGCGTCCGCTTACGAAACTCAGATTACATCGAGCCGCTATTCGGTAAACATCGCCCACGGGTGCGATGCGATCGAACCCATCGGACTATTTCTGGCCGCAGTGTTGGCGTTTCCGAGTTCGCTGAGATCGAAATTACCGGGGTTGATCATCGGCGTCGGCTTGCTGGTGCTGATGAATTTTGTGCGCATCATTTCGCTCTTTTACACCGGCATCTATTGGCCGACCGCATTCGACACGATGCACATTGACGTGTGGCAACCGGCCTTCGTCGTTCTGTCATTATTTTTCTGGGTGAGCTGGGCACTTTGGGCCACGAAACCCCGGCCCATTTCCGCTTCTCCGGCGTAAGCGATATGGGCGCGATCATCGAGCCTCAGGCGTCTAAATCTTCGCGCGAAGGACACACCGCTCGCGATCATCCGATTGCACTATTCTTCGCGACGCTATGCGTGATATACGCAATATGGCTGGCATGGTGGCCCTGGCTCGGTCCCGCATATCGAAATGTGTTTTCCACTTTGGGCGTAAGCGTGGTCGGGAGTGTTGGCGAATCCGGACATGTTCGCTTCACCGCACCCGAAAAGATCGGCCATGAAAGCGATGTTCTGTTGGTCCTCGAAAATGCGAAGAAACCGGGTTCGCAAGGCCGGCTACCGATCAGCTCTCGGACAATTGGGTATCTTCCGACCGGATTCACGCTGGCTCTCATCATCGCAACACCGACGGCGTGGCATCGGCGACTGTGGTCGCTTTTTTGGGGGCTGGTGTTGATCAGCCTGTTTGTCGGACTCAATCTTTGGCTGCAAGTTGCGGATCATTTCAGCGGCCCGGCGAGCGATCCATTTTTCGCTTATCATCCCGGACCATTCTGGCGGGCCACATTGACGATCATGCTGAAAGTCCTGAGCAAATCGCCTGTCACGACATACATCGCTCCGGTGTTCATTTGGCTCATCGTTTCATTTCGCCGAGAGGACGTGGGGCGATTGCTGGGGCGGCCCGCGCGATGATTACCACCAACGGAAGTACGAGGATGTGTTCAGGCGGGATTAACAAGCCTGTTTTGGCGACACTAGGCAGCTCGGCATTGCCCGCGTTGTAGAACGTGCGTTAATTCGTTACACTTGGAATGTCTGCTCACTCGATACGAGTCCTTTGGAGGAGGGCAATGGACCTTGTTCGTTCACGATGGCGCGCGATCGTCCTATGGAATGCAGTATCTATCGCGATAGGTCCACAGACTTCCGCCCAAGAAATTGCTTTCACCTCCTCTGGCCGCAAAGTAATGAACCAGCTCGCCCAATCGATGGTGGTTCCAGACGATGTGCTCGTCCTCAGAACGAACTCTTCGGGCGATACACTTCGCGGCGTCACAGACACTCATCTAGGCGTCAATGTTTATCGAAATGACGATATTGCGACGAACTTTGCATTCCGGCCGGGCGCGGATCAGCGATTGGCCGATGACATGCACCTCCTGGGCGGCGGAGGAAATCTCGTCTATTACGAACTGCTGGTGATCGGTAGTGCGGCAGGTGGCTCGCCGTTCGACACTCACGTAGAACTGTGGACCGACGATCCTTGCTTACCGGCCTCAAGCGTGATTTTGGGTACTCAATCGGATTTCATAAACACACCCAATAGCAGCGCGGCGCAAAGTCTTGAGGTAACATTCGATCCTCCGATCGCGATTCCCAGCGTGGTCTGGATGGCGCTGACATTCTCTGGCGCGGGTGCTGCGGACGCAGCTTGGGTTGAGGCCGGACCAGCGGAAATTGGAACGACCGATACTGTCTTATCGCACAACACACCATTGAGGTGCGAGCGGCTGGTAACGCCGATTCAAGGGCAGGGGCTGTGGGCAAGGATTGATGTCGAATTTCGGAAAGAGCCAGTGGGCGCATGTTGTGATTTGACGTGGGCGTGCCACGACGCCGTTACTCCTACGGATTGCGATGGTCGCTGGGACGAAGGCGCATCATGTGCCGCCGCTTCATTCGATCCTCCTTGCGGAAAAAGCGCGTGCTGCCCACCACCGGTGCAGCCATTCCAACCGATTTGCCACAACCTGACTGAAGAGGAATGTTCTACAAGTGGTGGCGGCTATTTCCTTCCTGGGGAGTCGTGTACATATGTCGGGTGTTCATGGACCCGTTGTCCTTTTTGCAGCAGTCATCCCACCTATTGCTATGGCGGCACCTGGTGTAACCCCCTACAAGACTGCGCGCCAGTTGAATTACCGCCTGCTGATTGCGACGATGATGAGTTTTGCACAATCGATTCTTGCGACGAGGCTGGCCAACGGTGTACACATACACCTTACGATGAGTTTTGCAATGACGGCATCGCCTGCACGGTGGACACGTGCAATGAGGCCGCTCGCGGATGCGATCACACTCCGAGCGATGCGCTGTGCGATGATGGTGATCCGTGCACGACGGACACTTGCACGCCGACAGGCTGCGTGCATCAGAACGTCTGCGGAAGTTGCTGCAATCAGCGCGACGGCGCATGTACTGAAGCCGTCCTCGCGGGCAGTTGCACATGCAGTCAATGCGTTTGGACTGCGGGCGGCTCGTGCTCGGCGAATCAGTGCCAACCGCAATTCATTCCGATTCCGACTGTTTCTACGTGGGGTACGGCGATCATCGGGCTGATACTTCTTATTGGATTAAAGATACGCTTTGGCGGTCGGCGCGAGTCACGGAGTCGTGATTTGTTTCGTTCATTGTGACATGCCTCGGTCGCTGTCCGGAGCTTTGTGTTGAACAGTCCCCCAGCCCGAGGGCTGGGGCACCCGATTGAAAATTCGATTCGGAATGCGGCACAATGCACGAGGTCGCGCGGACTGAAGTTCGCGCCACGGCGCTACCCGCCCCGTCAACGAGGCGGCTCGGGATTCGGTCCTTCGTCATCGTGACAAACAATCGCACGCGAAATTTGAACCGGCAGACTCCATCGAAACCATTTGAATTGGTTCGCGGCGAACGGGTCGATCTCTATGCTTCGGGGCCTCGCGGCGCCAAGCCATTTTGCGTGGATTTTGTTCATGGTCCTACTGCGCGCCGCGGCCAAGCGAATTCGATCCGACAGCAACCTCTTGCCAAGGCCATCGGGCTTCGCGTCGGCACACCCCTGACGGTGATTGATGCGACGGCGGGGCTGGCGCGGGATGCGTTTCAAATGGCCTGCTGGGGCAGCAATGTCATTGCGATTGAACGATCTCACGAGCTTTGGGAGTTGGTTCAGGACGGGTTGCAGCGAGCGTCGCGGCATTCGGAATCACTGGCCACCATCGTCTCGCGAATCACCCTCATGCACGGTGACAGCATTGAATTGTTGAGTTCTATGTGTAAAGACAATCGGCCCGACGTAATCTATCTGGATCCCATGTATCCAGAATCGAGAAAAAGTGCGGCCGTAAAGAAGGAAATGCGCATCTGCCGGGCGCTGGTGGGAGACGATGCGGATTCCGACGAACTTTGCACCACCGCGAGGGAAACCGGCGTCCGCCGCGTGGTGGTCAAACGACATCGACTCGCGCCGCCGCTCTGTGGACCACCTTCGATGTGCATCCGCGGAACGCGGATTCGGTTTGATGTATATCTGAAAAGTTGATTCAACCCCGGCGTTTCGCGGTTCCATTGAAGTCGAGTTCGAGAGCGGCCTGATGATCCGACACGCGGAAGATGCCAAGAGAGTAGTCGGTGCCCGGGACCGAGGTGGCGTAGAAATACTCGATGTTGATGTTTGCGGCGGCCAGGATTCCGGCGATCCGCGCAAAGCCGCCTTCTTCATTGGGGATTGGAATCGCGATCACAGGAACCTCAACGTAGGCCGCGCCCGCACTGTTCAACGCTTCCCGAGCGACGTCCATCTTGTCCACGACCATTCGCATCGTGCCGATGTCAACGGTATCCATGACGGTCATCGCCTGGATGTTGACGTCGCGTTCGGCCAAGGCCGCGCAGAGTCGAGCCACGACGCCGGGCTTGTTGGCGAGGAACGCTGAAATCTGTTGCTCCGCCTGGGCCCGCAAAGGCTTCGACGCGGCAACGGTCGGGGGGTTTTTTTGTGCGGTTGCGGCCATTTTGATGCGATCAAAGACTCGCGGCTACAGCGAACGCCGTGGCCTTTTGGGCATCAGGATAGCAAACGGACGCCGCCGATTCAAGCACATTGTCGCGCGGCCCTTATACCCATAGGATCAAACGGCAAAGCAAGTAGGGTTAACGCCTTTGGGAAGGGGACGGCTCATCGTATGTTGACCAACAATTGTGACACAATCGGACAAGCCGTGGGGCGTCTTCCCAGCGGGTGCGCCATCCTCACCGTCGCGCATGCCGGGAATTCCACCGGCGTGCTCGTTTCATGGATTCAGCAGGCGGCATTTGAGCCGCTCATGGTTACTGTTGCGATCAAGCGAGGACGACCGGTTCAAGAGTTGCTGGAGGCTGCCGGTCGCTTCTCGCTGAATTTGATTGGAGATGATCCGAAGCCCCTGTTCCGTCATTTTGGACGTGGGTTTGCGCTCGGAGAAAATGCCTTTTCAGGTCTTGAAATACTGGACAGCGACTACGGACCGCTCTTGACCAGTGCGATCGCACATCTCGGTTGTCAAGTGCGAACCCGCGTGCCGGCCGGCGATCATGATTTGTATCTTGTCGAAGTGATCGCGGCGAGTGTTTCCGCCGATGCAAAGCCGTATGTCCACTCGCGGAGTACGGGGCAATCCTATTGATGATTCTTGAGATTTGTCATTGTGACCCCGTGAACGCGTTCTGGAAGACGGCGAAATCGGATAAGTCGACGTCCGTATCGTGTTCAAGATCGGCCGCAAGAAAGTCTTCAATGTTGCAGCCGTCGGGTGCGATCGGGTCGTTCGGGCCCGGCATACATTGCGAGAAAATTGCAAAATCCGTGAGATCGACGTCGTGATCGCCGTCCAGATCGCCATTGACCGGCGGTGGGCCCGTCACCGTAAACGTGGCTCCAAAGCTATTGCCAAAAATCGCCGCAGTCGCCGTAATCGCGTAATCGGCCGCGTTGTTTGTGCTCTTGGCATTGGATGCGCCGGGAAATTTCAGGGACTGAAACGAACTTGACGGAAGCGGCGATCCAAATGGTGGAGCCGCATTTCCGTCGAGGTCGTTTGTGATTCCACAATCATTCGGTCCCGTGTAGGCGCTACCACCCCAGCTCACCCGCCAGTAGATCCCTCCCAAGTCATCTTCGTAAGTCAGACTTCCCGCGGCGAGATACGATTGGGGAATCAGGCTGGTAAGCACAAAATCCGCTACGGCGGGCGGCGTTGTCGCGGCGAGAAATTCCGGCGACGCGATGAGGATGCGAATTCCCGATGCCGAGGCGCTGACGTTCGCGTCGATATCGAGAACCAGAACCGGATTCTGACCCGCGGCGTCCCATGCGAATAAACGCGCCCCCGACACGAAATTCTGAAAGCTCGCCCGGGTTCGAAGTTCGATGGCCTGAGCCGCAGAATTCCCGGCAACACCGCCGATGATCTGGTCGATCTGCATGAGGTGGAAGGTCGCTTGCGCCCCTCCGGCGAGCGCATCCATCAAAATCAAGGCCAGAATTGCTGAGTGATTGCGTCGATTCATCATTTTCGATCCATGCTGAATGAAACGGCTATCGAATCCCCCGCTCGTGTTCCGTGAAAGCCCCCATAGCCAATGTGCGTAACGCATTTCGCGATTGCAACATCTTATTCTAGGTAAATTTTGCTTGTGACCCGAAAGCCCTTTCGATAGCATGATATCCCGGTCAAATAGACCGCTCGACCCAAGCGGTCGGGAGTCCTACGCACAACTCCTGGGAGGGAGATCGAATGAGCCATTGCTTTCGCCGTCAGGTATCACCACGCCATTATACCTCGGGTATCCCAGTTTTGTTTGCGATGGTGATAGGACTCGCGGCAAATCTCGTTAAAGGGCAGCAAATCATCGAGCGACCCTTTGCGGACCAGATCGCTCAACAAAAAAACTGGCTCATTCGCGCGGACAAGACTGATCACGGGGCGGTCGAGCTTCAGAAAATCGTTAACGGCATCCCGCTTTATTATGAGACCAGCAACCTGAATGCCGCAATCTCAGTGAGTACAAACAAAGTCTGGTCGGGAGGCGTGGCGGGGTTGGCGCTGGATGGAACCGGCGTCACGCTTGGGATTTGGGACGGCAGTTCCGTCCGCAGGACCCATCAAGACCTCAACGGGCGAGTGACTCTCGGTGACGCGCAGTCTGCGTTTATCGACCACTCCACGCACGTGGCCTGCACGATGATTGGCACGGGTCTGTCGCCCGCGGGATCTTTTCCCGCAGGCCAATCCAAGGGAATGTCCTTTCGCGGTCGTTTGACCAGTTTCGATTTCAATAACGATGAATCAGAAATGCGCGCCGCGGCTGCCGCCGGCTTGCTGGCGTCCAATCATTCTTATGGACTCATCACCGGTTGGAGCTTCGGTAATTATGGTCCGGGTGGAAATGGCTGGTACTGGTTCGGCGATTCCACGATCAGTCAGACCGAAGACTACTTCTTCGGCTTCTACAGCTTTCAATCCCAGGCGTGGGACAAGGTGGCGTTCGACCATCCCAACTATCTCATCGTCGCGGCCGCAGGAAATGATCGCAACGAAGGCCCGTCGCCAGGCGCCACGCATTTCGTGTTCGTGAACGGAAGCTGGGTGTCGAGCAATACCGCGCGAAGCCGGGACGGCAACAGCGGCTATGACTGCATGTCGCATGGTTCGATCTCGAAAAATGTGCTTTCAGTGGGTGCGGTCAATGACGTGATCGGCGGCTACTCCGGTCCAGGAAGCGTTTCCATGTCGTCATTCTCATCATGGGGTCCCGCAGATGACAGCCGCATCAAGCCGGACATTGTCGGCAATGGCGTCGATCTATTCTCCTGTTTCTCCGGCAGCAATACGGCCTATGGCGACCTGAGCGGCACGTCGATGGCGACGCCAAACGTCAGCGGCTCACTCGGACTCCTCATTCAACACTACCGGGCGACGCATGGCGGCGACGACATGCGGGCGGCCACATTGAAAGGGCTGGTGATCCATACGGCCGATGAATGTGGTTCGACGACAGGTCCGGATTATGTATACGGTTGGGGACTCCTCAATACAGCAACGGCGGCGGGCGTCATTACTCAGGATTCGACCGAGCCCGGCACCATTCAGGAACTCGCCGAAGGTCAGGGCGTGACGCTGCTTCAGGATTGGACATACACCGGCAGTGGGCCCATCAAGGCCACGATATCATGGACCGATCCGGCAGGCACGCCGCCGAATCCCGCCGTCGATCCACCGACAAAAATGCTTGTCAACGATCTCGATCTTCGTTTGATCGGCCCGGGCAGTGTGGAGTATCAACCGTGGAGACTTTCCGCCACCACGCCGACTGCCGCGGCAACCGGCGGAGATAACGACGCCGACAATGTCGAAGTCGTTTCCATTGCCTCACCGCCGGCGGGTCAATACACCGTCAAGATCACTCACAAGGGAACACTTACCAATGGCTACCAGCGATTTTCGTTGATCCTGACCGGCCTCACGGCTGGACCCGTTGTCACGGGTGCATGTTGCACCGGAATTAGTTGCATTGGAACGATGACGGAAGCTGACTGCAGCACGGCCGGCGGCACGTGGTACGGCGGACTGGATTGCTCGACGTTTACCTGTCCACCACTCGGCGCATGTTGTATCGGATGCCCGCCCTCCTCGACATGCAACGACATGAATGAGGCCGATTGTCTTCAATTGGAAGGGCATTGGACTTCCGTTCAGACATGCGCAAGTGTCACTTGCGGGGTCGTCGGTGACACGTGCGCCACGGACATCGTCCCAATTACCGATGGAGTTCGCGCGTTTGACAATATTTGTGCGACGACAGACGGTCCGACGCCTGTGAACTGTGAAGACGGCTCTCAGCCGTTTCAGGCTGACATCTGGTTCGCGTATACGGCCACCTGCACGGGCAACATGACCGCGAGTCTTTGTTCTGGAACCGGCTTCGACACGATGTTGGCAATCTATGCGAACAGCGGCAGTCCCACGGTTTGTCCCTGCCCGACCGATGCCTCGCTGCAATTTGGGGCTTGCGGTGATGACACGTGCGGCGTGGGAGGCGGACCCTCCGAATTGGTGCGAACTGTCACGCAGGGAAACTGCTACACGATCCGTGTCGGCGGATGGAGCGGCACACTAGGTTCGGGTCAACTGACGATGACGTGCGTGTCCACGGCGCCGAATCCGGTGCAGACAGAACCGTCGCCCGTGGACAAGAATCGGTTCATTTCCTTTGTACCACAGAACGGGGGAAGCAACACGGCCATTCGCGTGAAGTTTTTGTCCTTGCAGCATCCCGATCCGCCGAATCTGGGCCAATACCCGCCGCCTGATTTCAGCGCGTTCGAAAACCAGGTTCGCTGGGTCGCTTCGCCGGGCTATTCTTGCGAGAGCGGCGGCTCGCCGCCCTGCGTTGTGCCAGGTGATGGCAACTTTGTCGCCGCGACGCTGCAGTGCAACCCGTACTACGCCGATTGGCCGACACTGACTGGCGGCGGCGTGCTTCACGTCACCGGCGCGGAAATCGTTCCAAGCTCCGCTTACAACGTCGAAGTCCTGCCTTCGGGCTGCCAGGGCAATGAAGGCAGTTGCTCTGCGGTCTCTACGCCGTTGATCCTTCACACGGCACGCTGGGGCGACGTCGCCACACCGTACCAAACGCCAGCGCCGTCCCCGCTCAGTCAACCGGATATTGCAGATGTGGCCGCCGTCGTGGACAAGTTCAAGACAACCGCGACCGCACTCTCCGCACCGCGAGTCCGCTTGCAACCTAGCGCGATCGACCTTGGTGTTCCATTAAGCATCGGCGACATCGCCGCCAATGTGGATGCATTCAAGAACATGGCGTATCCATACGCAGGACCGTCGACATGCCCCTGATTCGATGCGCCATCGAATCACTTATCGCGGTGTGGGAGTGATATCCTTGGATGAGTCTCGACTCGGCTCATTCATGACCTGATCGGTCACGATGATCTCGACACGCTGGTTCACCTGATGTCCTGCCTTGTCGTAGACCGTCGACTTCACGCGATCATTGTCGGCCAGCGACATGATTCGAATCTGCTTCCACTCGACGCCCCTGGCCACCAGCTCTCTCGCGACGGCAAGTGCCCGATCGAACGCCAGTCGCATCGCGCCCTCGGGGTTTTCATAGCCTTCGGCCGCGCTCACATTGCCGCGAACATCGACGATCAGGCGCACTCCACGAACGTGCCGGGCGACTTCATTGAGCGATTCGGCCGCGGTGGGCGTCAGCACCGAGCTTCCTTCCTCAAACGGAACCGCTCCACAGACGCTGAAGTACTTGCTCGGACGAAGTGATTGCACGTCATGCTCGTCGCCCTTGGGACCATCGGCTTCCACTTGTGCCTTGCCCTTTCGTTCAAGCAGGTGACGGACGAGCGGTCGATCGTTCGGATCAATTGAATTCAAATCGACTGGGTTATTAAAAGCTTCGCGGATTGAGAGTGCGGCATCCATGAAACTCAGGGGCGGTTCTTTGGATTCACCTTCGGGACCCGGCTGCTCCTTGCCCGGCGAACCGCCTTTTGGCCCCAGGTTCATGGCCAAGAGAATCACGAAGAATCCCATCATCAGTGTGACGTTGTCGGCGAAGGAGATGAGCCACTCCGGAGCGCCTTCGTGCTCCTCGTGACCTCCCCCGCCACCATGACCGCCACCGCCATGACCTCCTCCGCCGTGGCCGCCATGCTCCTTGGACTCTTCTTCGTGCTTATGTTCCGACATGTCGTTGCCGCCCAGCGAACATCCCGCCCCGCCGCTGATTTACACAAGAGAATTTTTCCGCTCCGTATGTTTCGACGATTCGATGCTTCGACGATTCAGCGTTTACAGAATCATGCGGCCTTTAGTTTCTCGCGACCCGCCTTCGGCAGGAACGCCGCCATCTTGTCGACGGTGATTCGCGGATTATCACCTGCCTGGATGGAGGTAATTCCCTGCAGCATCATCTCGCGATTCAGGATTTCCTCACCCGATCGCAGTGCGAGCTTGTCGCCGATCGGCCCAGCGATGGCATTGGCCAACACCGTGCCGTACATCGTTGCGCATACCGCGACCGCTAGGTTGTGCCCCATCGTGCCCACGTCGCCGCCGCTTAAGTTGCCGAACATGCCGATCTGCCCGATCAGGGTGCCGACCAGACCGTAGCCGGGGCCATAGAGCTTCAAAAGATCGAAGAATTTCTTGCCGGCCTTGTGTCGATCCTGCATGGCCAGAATTTCGAGTCGCAGCGTTTGTTCGACGGTCGCCGAGTCAAGCCCGTCGATCGTCATGCGCACGCCCGCCGCGAGAAACGGATCGACTTCCATGCAATGCTCGAATTCCGATTCCAGGGCGAGGATTCCGTCACGGCGGCTTTTCTCCGCCAGCGTGGACATCAGTTTGATCACTTCCACCGGACTCTTGCCCTTTGCGAAAATGAAACGCTTCACGAAACCGGGAACCGACTTGACTTTCTCCATCGGCAACGCCATGAAGCAAACGCTGATGCTGCCGCCGAAGACGAGCAGAACTCCTTCAAGCGAATAGAACATCGCCCAGTGACCGTGACAGGATTCCGCGGCCACAACGCCGATGAGCACGATGCCCAAAAGTGAACCAATAAGACTAGCTATGTCCATAGGCGCAATCAGTCGGCGGCGAAATAGTTATCGCACCACGATTTTCACATGTTCAATGCTGGAAGTTTTTCGGTTGTTTTGATGAAGCGCTACAAGGGCAACTTGGTCTGAGCCGCGCGCGATAATTCATCGTCTTGGCGGAGCGCTGGACCGCAATTCTCGGTCGCACACTCATTCACTGACGTTTGGGAGGCGCTGGGTGCGGTTTTCCATAGGTTCAATTGAGAAGGGGTGACGGTGAAGTTTGGGCGCCATGGGCGAATGGCCCGCCCGTATGCGCACTGACAGCGAGCTGCCGGCGGCACGACCCAGGCGAATTTGACCAGTCGACTGAGCAGAATCACGGACTGCAAAGACCGAGCGCTTCACTCGCGCACTGCCCATCCCATTCCGTGTCGCAACAGAACGTGTCGGCATTTGTACCACCGCAAACCTTCTCGCAGCAGGTTGAATTGTTGCAACCGGCAGTCGCATGGCCCGAAAAGCAATCTCCGGCTTGCGGCGTGCAGGTGAGGAAGCAAGCTCCATTGGCTTCACCCGTGCAATCGGCATCCCACATCGTGAGGCAACAGAATGGGTCCGATTGACAAACGGTGTTGCAGCACGATGAATTGTTGCACCCTGGCGTTGTCTGGGCCTCATCGCAATTTCCGGCGCCGGCCGTGCATGACGCAAAATTCCCGGTGCAGATTCCGACCGCCTCGCCGGCGCAGTAATTATCCCAAACGACGTCGCAACAAAACTGATCGAGGGTGCAGGTTTCGTGACAACAAGTTGTGTCGTTGCAACCCGGCTGATTCTTCTGGTTGCCGATGAAGCAGTCGCCGGCGGTAGGTGAGCAAGCGTCGGTATTGCCACAGCGAATTGTGAGGAGTCCATCTCCTGTGGCGCCAATGTAGCCTCCCACGCGAATGAGGTACTGATGCCCTGAGACCATTGGGACGGTGACTCGCGATTGCACATTGGTCACATCCGAACCGCAGCCGTCGTCATTGCAGGCCATGGCTTCCGCAGAGGGGCATCCGCAACCGTCATAGACGGCGACCTTTGTGTCATAGCTGCTGCCGCACAGACTGACCGCGGCATCCGATGTGCAAGTCGCAGTGTAGCAATACCATAGATCGTTGCTCACTTGCGAGTTGCCGAAGAAAAGGCATGCGTTGGGCTCGTCAGGTCCGTCGGTCGTCGCACCAATTGTGGAAAACGCGACGGTGCCATCGATTGCATCGATGGGCGAGTCGCAGAAATTACCTACCTTTCCGGGATGAAATCGCAATTGAAACTGCGCAAAATCCGCAAGATCAATATCTGTATCCGCATCAAAATGCGCCTCGGCGCAAGGCGCATCGCTCACCGGTATGTTCGGTCCATGAAAACAGGCGTAGAAGTCTGCGTAGTCCGATAGGCTTATGGAGCCGTCGTGGTCCAGGTCGACGCTGGCCGCTCTGACAAACTGAATTCCAGCCAAAACAACCCCACACACAACAACATTGCGTAATGAAAGTGTTCTACCTTGCATCATTTTTTTCCCCCAACAAGTATAGGCAGGCTGCAACCGCCGCAGCTGGCGAATTCAGGATTCTATCGCAAATAGGATAGCCACCGTGCGACGCGACTTCAATGTCGATAATTGGGGATTTCCAAGCGAAAAATGGCTATTGGGGGCTAATCCTTGGCCAATGCGTTGACCACATCGTCCGATATGTCGGAGTTGGAATAGACGGATTGCACGTCGTCCTGCTCTTCGAGGGCATCAATCAGGCGCATGATCTTGCGGGCGTGCTCCAGGTCGAGCGACATCGGTGTATTCGCAATCATGGCCAAGTCCGCGGATTGGACGGTGATGCCCGCCCTTTCGAGCCCATGTTTGACGTGGTGAAATTCCTCCGGCGAACAGGTGATCTCATAGATGTGCTCGGACGTGCTGACATCGTCGGCGCCGGCCTCAAGGGCAAGCTCCATCATGCGGTCTTCCGGGGCCTGATCGCGATTAACGACGATGGATCCTTTCTGGGTAAATTGGAATGCAACGCAATTGGGGCTTCCAAGGCTTCCACCGGCCCGCTCAAAAATTTTCTTGATCTCCGCGCTGGTGCGGGCGCGATTGTCCGTAAGTACGCGTGCCATGATCGCGACACCGCCCGAACCATACCCTTCGTAGTGAAGTTCCTCGTAGCTTTCGCCTTCCAGCTCGCCAGTGCCTTTCTTGATCGCCTTCTCGATGGTGTCCTTAGGCATGTTCTCGGATTTGGCCTTGTCGATCGCCAGGCGAAGCTTGGGATTGTCGTTGGGATTCCCGCCGCTCTTGGCGGCCATGGTGATGGCCCGCGCGCACTTGCTCCAGGATTTCCCACGCCGCGAATCAAGCAAGGCCTTCTTATGCTTGATCGTTGACCATTTCGAGTGTCCGGACATGGCGACCTTTTACCTTTAAATTGACGTTTTGACGTCTTGATTTTTTGACGATTACTGCTTTTCCGCGAGCGAAGCGACGGGAACATCGCCGCCGCTCTTGGCCGCTTCGATCTTCTTGGGCGTCACGTCGCGGACGCGTTTCTCATCGTCGTTGACGAATTCCTCATCCTTTCGTTGTTCGGCAAGCCGCACGGCTTCAATCCAGTGCTCAATGGCTCCCGCGGCATCCTTCAGCCGCCAAAGGCAATCGCCAAGGTGGTCCTGAATCACCGGGTCTTTTCCGTGCAACGGACCCACTCGGTACCCGTTGAAGCCACGACTGAGCCATTTCCTTGCTTCTTCGAACGCGCTTCGTTTGTACAACAGCCATCCATACGTGTCGAGGTAGGCGGCCTGGAGCGGGTCTCTGGCCACGGCCGATCGAATCAGCGGCTCCGCTTCGTTCAATCGTTCGCCTCGGTCAATCCACAAATACGCAAGATCATTCCCAATGGAGACGGCACGACGCGAATTTTGCGAGGCCGTGGAATGAGCCTCTTCCAGCACTCGGGAAGTCTGCTCTTCGTTGCCCTGCTCGCGGTAACACGTCGAAAGATCGGTCAGAAACTCCGCGCGAAGGTCCGGGTTGGTAATGCCCTGCAGCCACTGTGTCAGTGCCAACTCGGCTTCTCGAAATCGTCTGTCAGCGATCATCTCCGCCGCAATCTGGTGTCGCAGGAAGAAGATTCGATTCTGCAGGCTCTCAGGCGCCCACGGTTCATTCGGACGGCGTGCCAGTTCTTCGTCGCTTGCCCGCTCCATCGGCCGATGCCCGCCTTCCCCCATGGTGCGAAACAACGAAGCGGCCTCATCCACGAGACTCTCCAGATACTCGATGCATTCCGCATGTCGTTTCGCAACGGCGAGATGCGCGACAATCCGGTTTTGGTAGACCTCCCTTTTGGAGGTTTGGAGCAATCGCCGCCTCGCGATTTCGATCGCGTCGTCGAGGCGGTTGGACGCAGCGAGTTCCATGATCAGGTACATGACCGCCTGATCGTTGTCGGGATCCTCATCCACCCATTCAAGAGCATACTGCATGGCCCGCTCATGTCTCTTGGCCGCGTGCAGGGCTTGAACGACGTCCTCGCGAACGCCCGGCTCATGCGGCGAAAGTTTATAAAGCTCTTCCGCTGCGATGACGGCCTGGGCCGGTTGGTCATTACTGATGTACGCATCAACCAAACTATCTCGCCAGGAAAAATCATGATCATCCGGTGATTCATCGATCCACTTCCTGAGTTGTTCAACAAGCAGGTTCCCTTGTCCGGCCTGATTGAGCGTGGCGATGATCGCTCGTCGAAATTCGTTTTTCGTCGTGCTTCCGGCGTCGGCTTGAGCTTCTTGCTCAGTTGCAATCGCCAATGCACGATTGAAGTCATTGATCACCCAATACAAGCGAATCAACGCCTGACGCCAAGGCTGCCGATTCGGGCGGCGCTTGAGCAATTCATTTAATTGGACGGCGGCATCTTCATATCGAAGCAATGCTTCCTCTGTGCGAATGACGCCGAACGCGGCGTCTTCATTGTTCGGATCCAACTTCAGGGCATTCTGATAGGCATCCCGCTGCTTTTCGGGTTGATCGTCGTCATAGGTATCCGCCACTGCCAACCAGGTCGCGGCGTCCGCGGGACCGGTTTCAATCGCCTTCAGCAGCGCGGTCCGGCGTGCCTCCGGGTCGGAATTGAGCTGTGGATCGAGGAACGCGTTGCATCGCGCAATCGTGCAGGGATTGCTGGAGACGCGACGAAGCTCTTCGGTCTCCTCAACCGCCGCATCCCGCTTACGTTCATTGACATAGGTCAATGCGAGCAGTTCGTGAGCGGCCTCATTCTTGCGATCCTGGTCGAGCAGAACGCGAAGCTGACGCTGCGCCTGGAGCACGCGATTCGAACGGCGATAGATTTGGGCCAGCAAGAGCATGGATTCCGTGTCCGCACGATTGAGCACCGTCGCCCGGCGAAGATGCGCCTCCGCCTGATCCAACTTGTCCAGTCGCTCCAAGAGCACCCCGCGCACCTGCTCAAGCCAATCAATCGACGTGATCGTATCATCATCAATCGCGACCACGCGCGTGGCGTCATCGTACCGATACTGATCCACGAACAATTGACCCAAGGCCGCCCGCCCCGCCGCGAAATCAGCCTTCGCCGCGATGCTCGCCGAAAAATAGGCTTCGGCCTCGCGCTGCTGACCGGCCGCAAGAGCGAGCCTCCCCAGCACGTAGCATTGTGCAAAGTCGGCGGGATTCGCTTTCTCACTCTTCAAGAGTTCCGCGGCCTGGTCTTTGGGAATTGCATCCACCAAGACCCGCTCAATTTTCCCGGCATTCTCCAGGTGATGGTCGATATCCTCTGCAACAAGGGTCTTCGCTGCCGACCATTCGGACTGCTGGATCAGCATCGCAAGAAGCCTTGTGCGGACTTCGTCGCTGTCCGGATGCTTCGCGAGGAATCCCCGCATCACTTCATTGGCTTCGCGAGGATTCTTCATGCGAACAAGTACGTCCACCAGGCTCAGCGCAAGCCGCGAATCGTCCGGGCGGCTTTCGACCCGACGCTGGAGATCATTCACAAGCTCATTCAGGCGGCCCGCCGCATCATAAATGCGATAGGAAAGCACGATGATTTCCGGATCATCCGATGGAATGGAACGCACCGAGTTCAGCGCGTCGTCAAACCGCCCCGCTCGCATCAGCAGTTCCGCGTAGTGCTTCAGCCTTGCTGCATCGTCGGGATGGGTCGCGACTACAGGAGCCAGAGCATCTGCCGCTTCCGCGACACGACCCAGCCTCTCCAGCACATTTGCCTTCGCTTCGCCGCCCTGACTGCCGCTCGACTGGACGAGAAGTGAGGCTTCCGTGGAAAGCGAATTCCCTTTGAGACTCTTCGTGGATTTTTCAAAGAGATCATATTCCCGCAGGGCGGCCTCCAAATATCCCAACGAGACCAGCGACTCCGCAAGGTGGTAGTGAGTGAGCATCGCAACTTCGGAATCGGGCCTGGCGTCGGAGCATAAAAGTGCGGTGCGATATTCCTTCATTGCGGCGGCCACGTCGCTGCTCCGCATCGCGCATTGTGCCAAGATATAATGAGGCATCGCCCGATCCGGGTTGCCTTCAATCGCCTTGCCGGCATGGGTTCGGGCTCGCTCGATGTTCCCGGCCTGCCAGTGAAGCGCCGCCAGGGCCCGCTGAATATCCGGATGGTTCGGTTCAAAGCGGAGCGCCCGCTCCAACTCAATGGCGGCTTCGGTGTATCGCTGATCGCCGATCAGCGTATTGGCGGTCGCGAGTTGTTTGGAGGCCCGTTCCGAAAGCGGCGTCAGATTGTTCGGAGCAACCGGCTTGACCGGCGCATCGGGAATCTTCTCGAGCGGCATTCTTGCCTTGGCCGGATCAACGTCCGTGGCAAGTGTACTTTCTGAATTTTGGGTGCGCTTTGACGATGACGTTCGCGTGGGCGTCGAGGCGCCGCCGGACTTGCCGCCCGCGCAGCCGGAAGCCACGACGACAAGCAAAAGGATCGCCAATGCCGCGCGTCGAATTGTCCAAAGCGTCATGGAAATCAATGCTCCGCCGGGGTTGCCAAACGGATCACGAACATCCGACTGGAACGCCTTGTGTTTCAGATTGAATTTCATGGAATCAACGGCCGGCACTTTTCTTCTTCGACGACTTTTTCGTCTTTGGTGAGTCGCTCCCAATGCGTTTCGTTACAACCGTTTGCAAGATCACGCAGAACCGCCGGGCATCGGAAGCACCAATATGTCTTTCAAGAAACGCCTGCACCTCGCCGCGCGTCGCCGAAGCGTGAACCAGATCGGCGTCCTTCAGTGCCTGCCACTGGCGATCGTCAATGGGTATGGAATGCCCGCCAAGACTCCACAGCATCACCCCGGCGGCGGCAAAGTCGTCCACGCCCTTCAGCGCTTCAAGATATTGACGAGCCTCCCGTCGGCCCAGATTCTTCAGCCGTTCCAGCGAAATCTTATGCTCTCGCTCATACACGGATTGCAGGGCCTGAACCAGCCGCTGACTGGATGTCAATCCATCTGGAAAATTGTCGCCCAGCAGACGATGCAACTCCGCGGGGAGCGAAACACGCACTTCGTTCCAATCAATCGCCTGCTCAAGAATGCGATCAATCGCCTGTTGGGCACGGTTGTGGCCGGCGGAACCTCCGAAAATCCCCAGCGCCAATCGGCGAACCGGGTCGTCGTTCTCCTCCGAAACTTCCGGGTCACGAACGAGCAGCTTCCACCGCTGATAGGCCTTTTTCAGGCGCGAAGCGTACAGAGTGCCGTCCTTCATTCCGCGCCTCCATCGTCTTGGCTTTCGGAGCCGGCATCAACAGATGCCCGGGGCTCCCCTTCTTCACTCAAGGCCTCACTTCCATTCCGCGAATCAGACTCCTCGACAGGCGAGTTTTTTGCCTCTCGTTCTTCGATCAATCTGCGGTTCTCGTCCAGAAGCCGCATCGTGGCTTTTACTTTCTTGGCGACATCATCAACGCTGAAGCGGAGTTCGGGGCATTGACGCATCGTCAATTCCCTGGCCACAATCCGCTGCACGAACCCCGAAGCATGACGCAATGCGGATAAGGTCTCCGCTTCGGCCGTGCCCTCGCCAAGAACCGTGAAGAACACATTCGCGATCGTCAAATCGGGGCTCATCTCAACGCGCGAAACCGTAGTGAGCGGGGCGATTCGAGGATCGCTCAGTTTGCGCGTGATGGCCTCGCTGACGATTTCCTGAATCAGTGAGGCCACTCGTTCTTTGCGGTACGGTCGCATGAAGTCATCCATTCGAAACGACTAAAAAATCTCCCGTTCATAATCGAGCAACGTGAGCCCGCCCGTCACTCGCGACAAATCCACAATTTTGTCAAACAACGAATGCACGGCCCGGGATTCCGTATTGACCGTGGTGATCCCCAATTGGCATCGCTTCGGAGAATCCGTGTGACCGACTTCCGTGACGGCCACATTAAAACGGTTTCGTAATCTCTCCACGAAGCTCCGAACCACACTTCGCTTTTCTTTCAGGGTCCGCGCCTCCAGCAGAGCCAACTCCATTCGCAGCACGCCCACCGTCATGGCGCTTTGTCGCGAACCACCCGTTGGGTGAAAGCCCCATCATAAATGCCAATGCTGAACAGTCGCACCTTGCGATCCGCGGTCATATAGGGAATGACTCCGATGCGATTCAGCGCCTGGAGCACAAAGGGCTGGTCCGACGGCGTCACCTCGTAGTACATCAACTCGTTGCGGACATTTTGCTCGTCGAATTCATAATTCTTCGTCGCCGGAACACAATCCCGCACCATGGGCTCAACGGAGAAGGCCTTCGGATCACCCAGCGGTATCCGGGGCAGGAAGAGGGCGCGTACGCCTTTCCCCTGGCCGCCGCGGAGAACAACGCCGCGATACTGACGAACGAGATACAACTGATCTTCGGTCTCGGCCACAAAGAATGCGGCCGCATCGTCAGGCACAAAGTACTCCTCCAGCGCCTGCTTTCTCGCTTCATCCGAGGCGTGTTCGATCGCACGGCGAAGGTTCACGTAATTTCGATAGTTGCTCAAACCCGGATCGTTCCACGCCAGAGCCACTTCCACGACGTATTTTCCATCAGGCAAGCGCGGGGAGTCCGCATTGGCCTTGAAGCTTTGGACGTTCGCTGTGAACATGATGCGGCCCGACGCAGGAGCTTTGGACTCCTCCGCAATGTATGCCTGTGCACCCGGCGGCGTGGAAGCCACATACAATCCGACCGGCCGAACATCGGCGATGAGTCCCAGTCCCTTGCCCCCGCCACTGGGAGCTGATGACGGTGACGGCCCCTGCCCTCTTCGCTGGACCGGCTGAGGGTTCGTGGGTTCCGGGGATTTGAACCAAGGTTGTCCTTTGATCATGGGTATGATAAATCGCACGCTCACTACATAGACGATGCTGAACAACAGGGCGGCATAACACATTCGCACAATGACGGGAAACGGATTGAACTCGCCGGGCTTGTGCGCACGCTTCGCTCTCGACCATTGCCACTTCCGTTTTCGCGGCGATTCCGCGACGGCCGACGATTGATCCACCTCGTTGAAAAGAAAGCTAAGGTCGTCCCGGTCGGTCTGCGGAACGTTCGCGTTCCGACCGCAATAGGAGCAGCGCACGACGTTTCCCGCGTCGCTGTCCTTCGCCCGAACCGTGTGCCCGCATTCCGCTTTGAACTCAATCATCGCCTGCAACCTGATCATTACGCCGGGCGACTTTGATGCGCGTTTCGATTGCCGTGACAAGTCGAGTAAGGCGGCCGAAAGCTGCGACGCCGAACTCTTGGATCCACCGCTTCATTGCGCGTTACAACGTTCGCGCGATTTTCTCGACGACGTACGTCTCAATGACGTCGCCTTCATGAACATCCTCAAAGCCTTCCAACCGGATTCCACATTCCATTCCCGCGCGCACTTCGCGCACATCATCCTTCAGATGGCGCAGCGACGAAATGCGACCGCCTTCCCGCACGACAGCGCCGTCGCGAATGACCTTGGCGAGGTGATTGCGCTCCACGGTCCCCTGTGTGACGTAACAGCCCGCCACCAGACCCACTTTGCTCACCCGGAAGACCTGGCGAACGTTCACCGTGGCCTTGGATTCGATTCGCTCTTCCGGCGTGAGCATGCCCGACAACGCCTTGCGAATTTCGTCACAGACATCATAAATCACCCGGTACGGGCGGATTTCCACGCCGTGTTGTTCGGCCAGTTTCTTTGCTCCCGACGAGGCATCCATCCGAAATGCGACAATGATTCCATCGCAAGCCGCGGCGAGCAACACGTCGCTGTCGTTCACGGCCCCCACCGCCGCATGTCGAATGGTCAATCGAACTTCATCCGAGGGGAGCTCAGCCAATGCATGCTTCAGGGCGGCCAGGCTGCCATCGACATCCGCCTTGATGATGATGTTGAGTTCCGGCACTTCCTCCCTGTCGCGACGCTTGAACATCTCTTCAAGTGACTTCGCCTTGCGAGTCAGCGTCCGTCCCGTTTCCACGCGAATTTGTTTCGTACGCGCGGCAATCTCCTTGGCTCGCGGAGTGGATTCCACCACATAAAACCGGTCTCCCGCAGAAGGGATGTCATCCAGGCCCCATACTTCCGCCGGAACTCCCGGACCTGCCGCGCTCAGTTTCGCACCGCGATCGTTATGAAGCGCTCGAATTTTGCCGTACGCGTTACCGCAAACGACAATGTCGCCGACCTTGAGCGTTCCCTCTTGCACCAGAACTCGCGCCACCGGGCCTGCGCCAAGCTTCATTTCCGCGTCAATCGTCGTGCCTCTGGCGGGCAGCGTGGGATCAGCCTTTAACTCCAGGAGACTCGACAAATCCGCCAGATGCTCGACCAATTCGGTGATGCCCTCACCGGTTGTCGCAGACGTGGGAATGACGTCAACTTCACCACCCCACTCGCTCGGGCTCAGCCCATGCTCCGAAAGCTGTCCGTAAATCTTCAATTTGTTCTGATCGCCAAGATCAATTTTGTTCAGAGCCACAACCACCGGAACCTTGGCCGCCTGTGCGTGGTGAATCGCCTCGACCGTCTGAGGCATGATTCCATCGTTCGCAGCAACCACGAGCACGACAACATCCGTGAGCTGCGCCCCGCGGGCCCGCATCGCCGTAAACGCCTGATGCCCCGGAGTATCCAGGAGCGTCACCGGGCCGTGCGCCGTTTGAATATGATACGCGCCGATGTGCTGCGTGATTCCGCCGTCTTCACCGGCCGCCACCGTCGTCTCCCGAATCGCATCCAGTAGACTTGTCTTCCCGTGATCCACGTGCCCCAGCATCGCCACTACCGGCGGACGCGGCGCCAGTGCATGACGCTCGCGTTTCGCAAATTCATGCTCAAGTTCGTCGAGCAGGGATTGCATCGGCACCACTTCCAGCTCGATGCCAAAATGCAACGCCAAAAGCTGGGCCGTATCCGTCGGAAGGATCATGTTGACGTTGCCGGCAATGCCGTGCTCGTCACGAAGAATCTTGAAGAGCTGCAGAAAGTTGATGCCGGTCTCCCCACAGAATTCCTTCATCCGCACGGGTTCATGGACCGTGGCCTTGGTCTTGGGGCCGGCGGGCGCAGATTGTGACGAACCCGGGGTCGTGACCCGACGGCGATGGATCCGCCGACCCGTTGCTCCCGCAAGACGTTCCTTGCGCTCGGCAAGATCGCGGTCTCTCCATTCGAGTAGCTGGTCACCAGCCTCCGCAACACGCCCGCCTGCCTTTCTCGACGCAGGGGCGCCCTTGCGTTTCGGGCTTGTGGCTTCTTCTCCCAATGGACTCGCGGATTCATAATGTCGTTGGCGACTTCGGCCTGGCCCTTCAGGAATTCGACCCGGTAGCGGTGGCTGACCGGGACCGCTTGGCCTGCGCGGCGGCGGACGGACGTCCCGCGACGGCGCCTCATAACGAACCACACGCGGACCTTGCAATTTGGCCGCTGCCGGAACATTCTGAGGCCCGGCTGGAGCAATGACAGGAGGCGGCGCGGGCGCGGGAACCGGCTTCACTTCGGGAACGCGAACCGGCGTCACTTCCGTAACCTTTGTGCCTTTGGGTTTCGTTTCAGCCGGAGGAGCGACACGTTGCGCAGGCTCGGCAATGACTGGACTTGGAACTTCCACGACCGGCGGCGGTCCCGCGGTCGAATGCTTGGGAGCTGCAATGGGCGGCGGCGCGGAAACCGCCAACTCGCTCACCGTGACAGACGGACGTTCCGTGATTTCCTCGTGGATTTCCTGGTCCGGTGCAACTTCGATATCGGCCGGCTCTTCGGCAACTTCCACTGCGACGCCCGTGTCATCACCATCCGCCTCATGAACGGTTTTTTTCCCGCGACGAAGCCTCTTTAGATCAATGCGCTCCGCAGTTTCCACGACGTTCTCATGCCGACCTTCGCTGAACCATTCGAGAATCGTCGCCTTGAGCCCCGCACTAAGCGTCGACATGTGATTCTTGACGTTTTCGATGCCTTCGGCCTTACACTTGTCAATAATGACCTTGCTGGGAACGTTCAGTTCCTTTGCAAGTAAATGAACTCGTGTGGTTTCCGCCAAGTGCAAGTCTCCGGCCTATTTCAAAGAGTCCGCAATGGATGCGGGTTTGTAAATCAATCAATCCTCAAGACGCCGACGAGTCATCTCCGCCGGCTGCCTTTTGAGCATCAAGCTCAGCTCGCCAACCCGCCGCCAGATTCTTGACAATCTCCTGTTCGGTGCGCGGCCGGGACGGCAATGTCGCCTCGCCTTGAATCTCCGCCGCACCCTCTGAACCCACACCGGCCCCAACAAGTGCGGGCTCACCAGATTCAGCCGACGCCGCAGCAGACGCTTTTCGTTCAGCCTGTTCAGCGGCTTTCCGAGCCGCGTTCTCGACTTCGAGGCGTTTTGCCTCAGTCCCCGCCTTTTCAACCATCACCGTCGCAAGCTCGGCGTTCACCGCAAGTTCGTTGACGAGCGGTTCAACTCCGACCTCGGCCAGATCACTCAAAGAAATGACGCCGATCGCCAGCAGCTTGTCGAGCATGACGTCTTCGACGCCTTCAATGCTCTTCAACGCCTTCTCCATGTCGTCGACGTTCTTGTCGTACTCCGCAGGCGTGAGAATATCGATGTCCCAGCCCGTCAATCGCGCCGCAAGACGGACATTTTGTCCGCGCTTGCCGATGGCGAGCGAAAGCTGATCTTCGGCCACAATGACCGTCGCCCGGCCCAGCTCAAAACACAAAAACACTTCCTTGACTTCCGCGGGCTTCAGCGAATTCGTAATCAGCACCTGCGATGATTCATTCCATCGCACAATGTCAATCTTTTCTCCACCAAGTTCGTCCACAATGTTGCGAATGCGACTGCCGCGCACACCCACGCACGCGCCGACCGCATCCACGCGTGAATCAATGGATGACACCGCGATCTTCGTGCGGTAACCGGCCTCTCGTGAAAGCGCCCGAATTTCGATGATCCGCTCGGAAACTTCCGGCACTTCCAATTCAAACATCCGTCGGATGTAGTCCGGATGAGTCTGCGTCAACACGATGCGGACCTGATTAATCTCTTCCCGAACGTCGAGAATCATCCCACGGACGCGCTCGCCGGCCTGATGGGTCTGTCCCGGAATCTGCTCACTGCGGGGCATGAAGCCCTCGACTCGCCCGAGATTGATCACCATGCCGCCGCCCTCATAGCGGACGACCGTGCCCGTCACGACCTCGCCGACGCGTTCGGAATATTCTTCGAAGATCGCGCTCCGCTCGTCTTCGCGGATCTTTTGGATCATGACTTGCTTGGCGGTCTGGGCCGCGATTCGACCCAGCGTCTTCATGTCGATCGGCTTACCGTTCACCGTCGCGGCAATTTCGCCCGTCAGACGATCTATCGTGACCGTCGCATCCTCGGTTTCCGCGTATGCCTTTTTCGCGGCCGACACCATCGCCGCCTCGAGATCGACAAAAACACTTTCTTTTTCGATGTTCTTATCGCGACTGATTGAGTCGATAAATCGTAGCAGGTCACTGTTCATGTTCTTGTCGTCGTTCCTTCAACCGTGCTGCAAAGCCTCTATCCGTCGCTACTACTGATGGTCATAAAATCCGGGCGTTCCACATCTGTAGAACGCCATCGAAGCAGCCAATTCGAACCGTCGCTCCACGAGTGCAAAAAAAAACGTGGGCGCGCTTCGCATTCCCACGTGGCAGGTCCCGCTTCCCCAAATGGACCCTCTTACCTACATCGGCGCACCCCAGGGGTTAACCCGATCGCAACCGGCGTAACGCAAGCCCGATATCGTGAACTATTCCTGGTCACGGATCGAACCACCACGTGATGAATCAATACCAGCCATCCCGACTTCTCACATTCCTTCAAACCGCCCAAAATCAGGCGGCACTTACTCACCGTATACGATGCGCGACAACACTTTGTGCGGGGCTTGAAGCCGACCGCCGCAGTGTTCGGCAAACCAAACACAAACCTGTCAAGGACAGATTATACGGCCCACTGAAACGTGGTCAATGGCGGACCGTCTTGCGAGAGAGTGTAAATTGTCGCTTTAGGACGCTTGCACTGAGTGAGATACCCTCGCTCGATGTGACGCGATTACAAGTTGCCTCTGAGGGCTTGCTCCCTCTCAATGCTGACAAACAGGGCTTTGAAATTCCCGATGCCAAAACCTCGGCTGCCATGCCGCTCGATGACCTCAAAGAACAGCGTCGGGCGGTCTTGCATCGGGGCCGTGAAAATCTGGAGAAGATAGCCGTCGTCGTCCTTATCCAGGAGGATTCCCAGCTTCTTCAGTTCCTCCCAGTTCTCATCAACGTCGCCTACACGCTTGTGCATGTATTCGTAATAGGTGTCCGGCACACGCAGAAAATCGATGTCGCGGCGGCGAAGAGCCTCCACCGTTTCGTAAATATTGCCCGTATTCATAGCCACATGTTGCACACCGGGGCCGTAATAGTAATCCAGGAATTCGTCGATCTGGCTTTTCTTCTTTCCTTCTGCCGGCTCGTTGATCGGAAACTTGCACTTCCCCGAGCCATTCTCCATCACCTTGCTCATCAACGCGGAATATTCCGTGCTGATGTCTTTGTCCGTGAAGGAAAGCAGATTCGTGAAGCCCATGACGCGTTCGAACCACTCGGCCCAATAGGTCATCTCGCCGAGGTATACATTCGTGACCACGTGATCGACGGCCGCAAGCCCGACGCCCAGACTCCCGTGCGCCTGAATGGGGACGCAGCCCGGCGAAAACGCCCCGCGATAATTCTTTCGGTCCACAAATCGGAAGACCGTATCGCCCGCGTATTTGATCGTGCCGGTGACAAACGTGCCGTTGTCATCCGTGACCGAAGTCGCTTTCTGAAGCACGGTCGCCCCGCGAGATTTCGTTTCGCGAATCGCCTGCTCCACATCGGGAACGGCCAGCCCGATCGCCTTCACCCCGTCCCCGTGCAGCGCGCAATGCCGCGTGATTTCGTGGTCGGGCGAATACGCACTCGTGAACACAAAGCGAATGTTGCCCTGCTCCATGACGTACATGGCCCGATCACGACAACCGGTTTCAAGACCGGCCTTCGCCAGCGGTCGAAAGCCGAACGCTTTCTCGTAAAAATGCGCCGCCTGCTTGGCATTGCCAACGTAAAACTCGATGTGGTCGTAACCTTTGATGGGAAGGAAATCTTCGGCCATGGGTCGCGTTACTCCTACATTTCACCTTCAGCGACGTATTGCCCGCCAAATGGATTCCAAAGCAATACGGCGCCTGTCGTCTATTAGCGACGGTCGATTGTAGAAGAACGGTGCTGGTGGACAAACTTCACTTCGGAGGCCAAAACGCGCCTTGTTCACCTGACTTCCATGCTTCTATTCGCCGGCAGGCGCGCGTCTGATCGTGAGGTCGGAAGCGGATGGGAATTCAATGCCCACGCAAAAGTATTGCGGGTCCGAGTCGGTGACGAAGATACTGATCCGGTCCCACCATGCCGGAGGCGGCTTGGGGTGCCCATGTCGTCCTCCAAGATAGGCTTCTCTGGACTGCAATCGACCGAATAAGCAGCGTACGCCCTCAAGCTCTTGTGTATACCCTTCAAGAATGAAGTCATCCTCGGTCTTGTACGGAACCTGGAACACCGTCGTCAGCAGGCTGTGCAGGGCCTTGCGGTCGAAGAAATCCCAGAAATATTGCTGGTTGTTGTGGCGCTCGACGAAGTCGCGCGGCTTGGGACTGATTTTCATCCGTCGCTCGGGGGGAAGTTTCAGCCGAGCGCTCGACCCAACCGTAAGGATTTTGATCCCGCCCGACGACCATTCCGCGTAAAATCTATCAGTCGGTTCGAGGTGCTCAATGGGGACCGTCAAATCAAGTTCCCTAACGTTTCCGGCGGGTTCCGGCATCCCGGCCGGCCAGGGCTTGAATCGCACCGCCTTGCCGTAGATTTCCATACCGCGCCATCCGCGTGGAACGACAGCGGGTTGAAAGACGGTGGAAATCGCGGACTTCATTGCGTCGATCCGCTCTCGGTCAATTTTTCCCTCGTCAACTCTGATGCCCGACCGGACTCCGATCAACGCATAGTTCGCGTTTAGAGTTGCCGACAATGCACTCAGGAAACGAGGCCGTTCGAACACATCCGGACTCAGTTCTGCCTCAGTCCAAGGGATGGGTTTTTCGCCACCTTCAGGGTACGACCGAGCCGGCTCTCTAATGCCCGGCGGCTGGCCCTCACGAATTCTACGTTTATTTTCAGCATCGTCTCTGCTTTGAGCGGGCGCAACCCCTGCGGAGTAGCGCAGAAGAACCAAGCCGAACATTGCCACGACCCCAATTCCCATTGCGTGATGTTTTCGATTCATTGCAGTGCTCTCTTTACGGGCAGACCGGTGCGCGGGGAACCTCGGTCAGGTCATTGGTTCGAATGTTGCCGTTCGGCCACCGCAGTACCCAATATTGCTTGGCATGGGGGCCACCGTCGAGAAATTGATCCGTGATCTTGCAATAGAGTTCGAACGGATTATCTGCTTTCAAACTCGGCCAGACGGCGTAATAACCGACCGGTGTTTCCAGGCTACCTTCGAAATTGTTCCAGAAATGTACACCGAGGTGTTCTTCCTGCGGGAAATCGAATACCAACTCGAAGACCTCGTCTCCGACGACGCCGTTGCCGTCCAGGTCGACGGTGTAGCCGAGCTGCGCCGCAGTCTTGGACTCCTGATCGAAAATATTCCCGTCAGTTGAAGCCCTCGTCTTGTACTCATTTCCGTAAGTAATGCCGAGCATCTCCAGCGCCAGGTTCATCAAATGGGCCTGTTGGTCGCACTCGCCGCTGTATTTGTGAGGAGGAGATCCTATATTAAATATCAGGAGTCGCCAGTCGTCAATTAGCTGAATCCCTTGGTCTTTTCCGTCATAAGGCGGATTGTCATTCAGCGCGTCATGGATCGCGTCGACGATGTCGCCCTCATTTGAGGTATATATTCCCTCTGCCTGATTGCAAACCCAGCTTAAGCGTCTTTTCGTCGGCTCGCTGCCGGCCGGCCAGTCGTAGGTTACATAGACATTGTGCTGCGTAGTACCTACGGCAGCCCACTCGTCACCCGCAGACTCCCGGACGTACCAATTCAGGGTCATCGGTTCATATGCGTCAATCAAATAAGGCGTGTGAGTCGTTTCAATGTTCACGTCCACCGTGTGGGTACCGCAAGACAACGTGAAATCTGCCTGACCATTGATTCCATCAGGACCAACCACGCTCAGTTGTCCTGTACTACCAGCATTCCCTGATACATGTAACCTGACTATCATGGCCATATCCTGTCCGGCCGGGTAACAAACGGCGTGGTCCGGGTTTTGGTCCCATCGCCAATCGACCCACTTGTATTCGTACCCGGTTCTCCAGCCGTAATCGCCAGCTTCTTCATAAGAACTGTCCCTGAAAAGCTGGACATTACCGCGAAAAGTGATTTCCCAAAGATCGACACTGAAGGGCAGCCCGCAGCCTTGTGCTACCACTCCTCCGGGGCAGGCGGCAACGCAGTGACCTGTATTTGTGTCGCAGTAATTGATCGTGCAATCCGCGTCGTCGCCGCACCAACCATCGTCACAGCAAGCGTTGGTCGGAGCGCATTGGAGCACGTATTCGGGGCAAAGCGGGTTATTTTGCGGATTATTGCAACAGGGCTGAGAGCAGCCCCTGGGTGAAGGGTCGTCCCAGTCGGGGATTCCGTCATTGTCGTCGTCATCATCCAGGTTATTCGGAATTCCGTCCCCATCCGTGTCGGGATCGACTTCGTTCGCATATCCGTCCCCGTCCATATCCGGATCCTGATCATCGGGAATGCCGTCGGCATCGCAGTCATTCGGCGGGCAGGTGCGGCACGTCGGATCGCAGCAATGGCCGGGCACTATCGGGCAGGGAGGCGGAGGTGGTGGTGGCGGGCCGGGCGGTATGGGATTCGGTCCGCAGGGATTCACTCCCGCAAT
This sequence comes from Planctomycetota bacterium, assembly GCA_016200265.1. Lineage (GTDB taxonomy): Bacteria > Planctomycetota > Phycisphaerae > UBA1845 > UBA1845 > JACQFE01. The sequence goes on from JACQFE010000064.1 coordinate 43,250, forward strand.
GACGAAACCGAGCGCGTCATCCGCCGCGGCCATCACGCCCCCGCCTCCGCCCGGCGGACAAGGCGACGTGGAAACGAGGGCCACAATGTTGTCATCGTCCCCGATGGTGTCGGCGAATTCGCCGAGCCCAAGAAGTTTGAGAACTTCTGATTTCGTGGCGAACAGCCACCCCTGTCCGGCGTCAACAATCGAAGGTCGTTGAATCGGGACTTTAACCCAATTGGCTTCATCGTGCAGCGCATCCCATTCCGGCGACTGCGCAACTTCATCTGAGAACTGATACGAATCCCAATAATTATTGGCGCTACCTCCGCGGTGCCATGGGCGGCTTGTCCGCCCGTACCAGTACTGGCAGGCAAGCTACCAGTGGCACTCACTGAAACCGCCGCCGGTCTGCAGGACTTGCCCGAATACATAGAACGGCGCTTTGGCACTGGATTGCCATAGGGCAATCCAATGTTGCGGCTGCCCACGAAGGGTAGAAGAATCGGCCGTCCGCTCGAAGACCAGCGTTCCTCCACCTATGGCAATGCGAATGACTCGCGGTCCGGTCGGGGTTGAACGGTTGGGAACGGGTTTTTGCCCGCCAACCGCAAAGACGCTGTGGGTTAAACAGATTGCACAAGAAAGCAGAAAGGCGTGGGGAGAACGGGACATCGAAGTCAACTCCGCTTAAAGGGACGCTTCGAAACACACCGCAGAAACACTACGTCCGATTCACTTCAAAATCAAGAAAATTCTGCGGGAATTGTGCGGAATTCGGTGGACACGCGGTCGCGGCGAAAAATCATGAGACATCAACAAGGGAGAATCGTCGTCCAAACTTTCGCACGAGTTCCTTGTAAAGCTCGCGACTTGCGTTCGCTCGAAGATTAGGATCCTCATGAAGAATTCGGGCCGCATCATCGCGGGCCTGCTCCAGCAATGGAAAATCCTCCGCGAGATTGGCAACCTTGAACTCCGGCATTCCATGTTGCCGCGTGCTGAGCAGTTCACCCGGGCCACGCAGCCGCATGTCTTCTTCCGCGATGCGAAAGCCGTCGGAGGTCTCACATAGAACCTTCAATCGTTCAGCCGCCGCACCTTCCCTCGTTTCCGCGAACAATAAGCAATATGACCGCTTCGAGCCGCGACCGATCCGCCCGCGAAGCTGATGTAACTGGCTCAGTCCATATCGTTCCGCGTGCCGCACGATCATCATCGTGGCATTGGGGACATCGACGCCGACTTCAATGACCGTCGTGGCCACAAGCACTCGCAACTTCCCGTGGCGAAAATTCTCCATGACCGCGGCCTTCTCCGCCGCCTTCATCCGACCATGAAGCAGCCCGACCTCAAAGCCCGCCAATTCATCGCGCGCGAGGCGCTTCGCTTCATCGGTCGCGGACTTGAGTTCAAGATTTTCCGATTCTTCAACCAGTGGATACACCACATAAGCCTGCTCACCTCGCGCCAGGTGCGAACGCACGAATTCCCATGCTTTCGCGTGTAAATCGGAAGTCACAAGTCGTGTCGTAATCGGTTGGCGACCCGGCGGAAGGCCGCCGATCGTCGAAACATCTAAATCGCCGAAGACCGTCATGGCCAGCGTTCGCGGAATCGGTGTCGCGGTCAGCACAAGAGTGTGCGGCACAAGAGTTTTGTCGGAACTTCTGGTGCGTAGTGCAGCGCGCTGGGCCACGCCGAATTTATGCTGTTCATCGATGAGCACGAGCGCCAGACGTTGAAATGAAACGTCGCTCTCAAACAAAGCATGTGTGCCAATCACCCAATCGAGCTCGCCGCGTTGCAAGGCCCGAAGCGTTGCGGATCGCTCCGACTTCGATGTTGCCCCAAGCAGACACGCCATCCGAACGCGACTGCCTCGCAGATAGTGCTGAACTTTCTCAAAATGCTGTCGAACAAGAATTTCGGTGGGAGCGACCAATGCAACCTGCGTCTTGTTTGCGATGGCCGCCAGCGCCGCATACACGGCGACGGCCGTCTTTCCCGCGCCGACGTCAGCCTGAAGCAATCGATTCATCGGCACGTCGCGAGCCAGATCAGATGCAATCTCTGAAACCGCACGCTCTTGTCCCTTGGTGAGCGCAAACGGAATTCGCCTGCGAATTCTTCGATCGACTTCCGGGCTGATTGGAATTTTCAACGCGCGATCGCGGCTTGCTCGCCTCGTTCGACTGAATTGCACGGCCAGTTGCAGAAGAAAAAATTCCTCATACGCCAGCCTTCGCTTCGACGCGGAGATTTCCTGTTTGGACGACGGATGATGAAACCGGAGGATCGCTTCCGGCCGCGCCGGGAATCGATGCTTCGTGCGAATCGCCTGCGGCAGGAATTCACCCAACTGATCCCCGACGGACTCAAGCGCCGTTCGAATCATTTTTGCGATCGCACGGCTGGGAAGCTCCGCAGTCGCGGAATAGATCGGCTCGAATTCGTCCACATCATTCGCGAGCAAATCCGCTTGCGACGGATCGATCTTCGACCACTTTGGATTCGTGAAGCACGCCCGGTCGTTGAACGCGTCAACTTTGCCGCTGAGTCGAATGATGTCGCCGCCGCGCAGCTCATCGGCCACATACGCCGCATTGAACCATCGCACGGTGCATTGACCCGTGCCATCGATCACTGTCGCCTGAACGATTTTTCGATTCGGCAAACCAGACACCTTCAGCCGCCGAATCTCACCCACGACAGTCGCGATCTCTTCGAGCACAAGCGATCCGATCGCCTTGGATTGTGGTCGATGTTCGTGTCGAAACGGAAAATACTCGATCAAATGGCGAACCGTGCCGACGCCTAACTGTGCGAGCAGCGCAGCACGTGCCGGCCCGACTCCGCGCACAAACTGAGCGGACGAATCCAGCGTCAATGTGGAATGTGTTACGGCATTCGCAGCCATTCATCGAGTCCGAATAGGATATCCGACTCGATCCTACGGCGCGATTCGCAAATTGGCACGGGCATTTTCGGACGCGGTATTCAGTGCCGCCTATTTAGCCGGAGAAATCGCAACAAAATACCTAAAGTATCGTACCTTTGGGCTTGGATCGGAGGATGTGCAACAACCTACGGTCTCATTCGAAGGGGAAGGATTGCCATGAACGCCATTCGTCAACTCGCCAAGCGATTCATGCGTTCGGACGACGGGCCCACGACGGTGGAATACGCCGTCATGCTCGCCCTCATCGTCATGGTGTGCATGACCGCCATCGGCGGAATCGGAACCACAGTGTCTGGCATATTCACCGCGCTGAATTCCGGGTTGCCGTCCGGATCGGCCTCGTAAAATTCAGTGGGTCCGTAGCATCGACACGCCCAATCGCGACGCACGTAGTCCCGCGCGAATCCATCGATGCAGATGGGCAATGCCTTTCCAGCCAACGTGACGAAATCGGTAGGTTTCCGCCAGGTGTGCGTGATCCGGGGCAAGCAGGGCCTTTAGATACGCAAGCCGGAAACCGATTCCCGGTGTGCACACAAAGTTGCAGAGAATATGCCCCAACGGAGACTCAGCATCGCATGGGGCCTGTCGAAGCACCCATCGATCTCGCCAGCGACCGGCCTCAGATTTCAACTCCCGCATCGCGCGTTCCGGCATTGTCGTCGCGAGCACCTGGCTGCATCGATCCAGCGCCTTATACACCGCGCAAGATAGCTGCCATTCGCGGCATCGCTGCACCAGAATGTTCCAATCCAATTCAGATTCGGAATCGGCGACCCATTGATTAATGTCGTACAACCACAGAATTCTCTCGCCGCCGTGGAACGAGGCATGGGCGGCCAGGTGAATCAACATCATTTCCGAATTCGGAACCATCGCCGACGCGTCGCCGACCTTGATCGTCCTCGCATCCTCCCAGATCCCCTCGTCCGGCATGGTTCGCGAAACGCGAAGCGGTCGCAGCGGTCGGGCGTGAAGATCAATCCGCACCGGCCTTGCGCCGGGAATGATCCACTCCTGTTCATAATGAAATTGCGGGAAAAAACCCTCATTGAGCAATGGACGGCCGACCTTCGCTCCAAAATTCGTCAGCACCGACGCCGCAGCATCACAATCGCTCGGTCGAATCAAGAGGTCCACGTCGCTGATGGGTCGAAGTCCAGGATTGTCATAAATCGTTCGCAGCAGTGCAATTCCTTTGAGCAACATGACGGGAACGCCCGCGCGATGGAACTCCGCAACCAGTTGTTCGGTGACGTGCAGTGCGTGCAGATTGGCGGCCGCGACCTGCGACGCGGCCGCGCAGAGTTGTTCGTGAAAAGAGTCCGGTACCGCGTGTCCTAGTTCCCGCAAACGCCGAGCAAGAATCCCGCAAAGTCCTTCATGGATTGCAAATTGAATCAGGTCGGACCATGCCACTGCAGAATCTTTCGCGGAATGGTCTTCACCGCACAACATGGCCAGCGCCAGGCGGCGAGCGGAAGTTGTGTCGCGCATCCCCATCGGTTCATGCACTCCGGGCATGGTTGGTCATCTTATTTGCCTGATAGCGGCCGATAACGTGCTTGTTTATCGGATGAACCGAGAGCGCGGTGAAATGTGCGGAGAAACGCTGGTGAAGACTATCGTTTTCGATGGTCCGTCGCTGACGGCTGCGCCACAGACTTACGGGAACGAATCGCTGAGGAATCCAACGGCAGGCCTGTCGCGGGATCGACCTCGGGTGGGTTTTCGCGAAGCTTTTGTTTCAAAATCCGACCCACTTTGAATTTGACCGCGCGCTTTGGCGGAACATGGACCTTGTCGAGCGTCTTTGGATTTTGCGCCTCACGCGGCGCACGAACCTTACTCTCAAACACACCAAAATCGCGAAATTCGAGCCGATTTCCATGGGCGAGTTCTTCGATGATGGCATCCAGGAAAAGCTGAACGATCCGCTTGACCACAATCCGCTTGGCATCTTCATGTTCCGAGATTCGGTCGATGAGTTCCTTCTTCGTGATCGTTGCCATCATCGCAATCCTGAAAATGAATTTCGTATCAAATCGTTCAGATTGGAGCGCGGTTGTTCCGAAAATTCGGCGCCGCCGACATCGGCACCAGTTCAAAATACCCGCCAGCGCTGCAAACGCAGAATTCTCGCTGGTTTCGAGCGAAACCGGCAGTCTACCAGAATCGAAAATTCACAGCAAGTGCCAAAATAGCGATAACCCACTATCCGGCCAGCGCTTACGCGCCGTAATGCGGGGCCACGGAATTGTCAAGCAGGTTTGGACGAAACTCATTGGGACATCCGGGGGTTACCCAATTGCCCAAATTTCGCAGGATCGAGTTAACGCCGGGCAAAACCCGTGCGAAACGAGTTGAATTGGCGGTTGTAATTGTTGTCGTAGAATCCTGAAGGACTCTGATTATCGTGGATAACCTCCTGGTAACCCACGACTTCAATTGGCAGCTCAGACGCCACTGTATAAGGCCAGTCCGACCGACCCGGCTCATACACCGCCAGACCCACCCAGTCCGGATTGAAGATGAGGTCGCGCCCCTCCGTCATTGCAATTTCCGGTGTCACCCAGTGTGCTTCGTGGCAACACCTTCGATGATGTGGGCATGCACACCCGATCACCAGGGCTAATCCGAGTCCCAATATCGTGGCTCCAAGGCGACTCAACATCCGAAGACTTGATTTTGCGTGCATGTTCCCCCTCAAGTCGCTCGGAGTTGCAATTTGCGTGCCACGACCACCGGTCGTTCTCCTCGTCCGAGAGAACCAGAGAGGTCACGGTGCAATGCGGATTCGAGATTGCACATACCGATTCTAGGCAGGCTCGGTAATATATGTCGCTTGTGACAGCGGCGCGTCGATTGGATGTCGTCGCGTTTACGCTGAAACCCCTCTCCCTTTTAGGGAGAGGGCAGGGTGAGGGTAAAGACTCTGGGAGCAAAGCCAAATCGCGAGCTTCGATGGCCGGTTGGGTGTACGTCATTGCCGGAATGGTCGCTGGGGCGCTACTGGGATTCGCCGTGTTCGTCGTTCTGCGCCGACATTCCCAGAGCATTGCGAAGTCCCTTTTGGACGAGACCGAGCAAGCGCGGGCCGCGGAACTCGCATCGCTCAACGAGCAAATCAAGACCGTTTTCGCGGCCCTTTCGCGAGAGGCCTTGTCTGCCAACGCCGACGACTTTCTCAAGCTGGCCGCGACCAAATTCGAGCAGCAGACGGCCGGCGCGGAACAATCCCTCGACGGAAAGAAAGCCCTCATCGACGCCAAAGTCGAAGAGATGAGCACGAAGCTGGCCACCCTGACCACGCTCATCGACACGATGGAGAAAGATCGCGCCCATGCCGCCGGCTCGCTTCAGGGCCAGCTCGAAAAGGCCACACAGGAAACCAAGCGACTTCACGAAACGACAGCCCAGCTTCGCGACGCTCTCGCCAATCCGCAGCGCCGCGGCCAATGGGGCGAACGAATGGCCGAAGACGTACTGCGCCTCGCGGGACTCACCGAGGGCATCAGCTATTTCAAGCAGCAAGTGCTCGAAGATGGCGGCAAGCCGGATTTCACGTTTCCTCTGCCGGGTCATCAGTGCGTCCACATGGACGTGAAATTTCCGCTGGCGAACTATCTGAAAGTGCTCGACGCCGCCGATGACAACGCCCGTGCCACATATACGGCACAGTTTTTGGGCGACGTGCGCCGACGCATCAAGGAAGTCACCAGCCGCACCTACATCGACCCCGCCGGCGGAACCGTCGAATGCGTCCTCGTCTTCATCCCCAACGAGCAGGTTTACGGCTTCATCCACGAGCACGATCCCTCGTTGCTCGACGACGCGCTTCAAAACAAAGTCGTTCTCTGCTCGCCGTTTTCGCTTTACGCGATCCTCACTGTGATTCGTCAGAGTATGGACAACTTCCGCTTCGAGCAGAATTCGCGGCGAATTCTCGAAATTGTGGCCGAGTTCCGCAAGCACTGGACCAGGTACGTCGAGTCGATGGAGAAGATGGGCCGCCGCATCGCCGACGCCGACGAAACCTACCGCGAACTCGCCAGTACGCGCACGCGACAACTCGACCGCCAGCTCGACAAGATCGACGACATGATCCAGGCCCGCAGTGCCACTTCGGCGACACTCCCCTGCGAACGAGTCAACGAATCCGCAGATTTCGCAGATGGCCGCGTTCTCGAAAAAGTCGAAACGTCAAAAAATCGAAATGTCGAAACAGGAAATGCGAAAGTCGGCGCGGAAGGCGGAATAGTCGAAACGGGGAGCGCAAACATCCTCTTTGCGCCTGAGTCTTCGTAGGGGTGGGTTCCACCCACCGCCAGTTTTGCGACACTTGAAAATGTTCATCCGGCATCGCCGAACGCCCGTAAAGCGAAACTTTCAGATGGGTTCGTTTGGAAAGTATGATTTTCACAAATGTCACGGTGTGGCACTCGGTTGAATGACGAATTGCGAGGAACGAACAGCGAACTTTAATGCGGAAAGACAAGATCGAAGAGCGAATGGCGAAGATCGAAAGGGCAAACATATCCGCAGATTTCGCAGAGGAACACAGAACCGGAAATGTCGGAATGGAGAGCGCAAAGATTCTCTTTGCGCCTGATGCATGTAGTTGCGAAATCTTCACTTAGAAAGAACGTTGGGCGTGATCGACGAATTGCGGGAATTGAGCGAACGGATAAAAGCGATAAGGAAAAATGATGGTCCCAGGTTGGATACGATTCAACAGAGGCCATCCCGTCCATTCGGTTGTGCGAAAAGCGCACTAATAATTTCGACACTTGGGGCATGACCCCTCCGCTAATCGATGTTGGGTCTCACATCTAATTCGTAAAGCTCATCGACATTTACTGTACCGTTTCATAGCAAGTGAGACATTTTGTTTCGTTGAATAAGTGGCGGTTTTCGGCGTTCCTGCGTCCGCACGGGTTGAAGCCCGCGGCTCGATACGATTAGCAATCAATGAGACACTACACTAGCGAAATACCCGGTAGACGACTTTGCCATCGACTGCGACAACGATGGTATTAGCAATGCCTGCGAGTTAAATTGTGATGGCTGCGATCCGCCTTGCGGTGAAAGCACGGACTGCAACCAAAACGGCATTCCCGGCGAATGTGAATCACAAATTGATTGCAACTTGAACGGCGTGAAGGATATCTGCGAGGTGTATGCGGGAACGGTTCCGGATTGCAATCACAATGGCGTTCCGGATTCCTGCGACATCGCACTTGGCATGGCCTGCGACTGCAACGGCAATGGCGTGCCGGACACGTGCGACATTTGCGCTGGAACGAGCGCGGACAGCAACGGGAACTGTGTTCCGGACTCCTGCGAGCCGCTGCCCAAGAAAGCGTGTTGCTTGTTCGATGGCCCCGACGTGTGCGTTGTTCTCACGCACTGCGACTGCAACGCGCGTGGCGGTGCATGGACGAGCACCTCATCATGCCGCTTCGTCAATTGCAATATCTACGGCCCGGAAGGCGGAGGCAATCCGTGACTCGTATTCGAACGCCCGTGGAAAAGGCAGCGAAAGGGCTATCAGTGCTGATTCAGCGGCGAGGCCTTTCCATTCTTGTATTGCAGCTTGCACGTTGAGCAAATGCCGTCACTGAATGAGGCCACGGCGCACGTTTCGCATTTTTTCAACAATTCGATGGCGTTGAACAGACGCTGGATCTCGGTCACCGCGCGGTCATACTCGGTTCGATCGGTAAAGGCCGTGTTGCCGACCATGCCGCGCCTGCACTTTTCACACCAGCCGAACTTTGCGGCGTTCACGCGGCATGCGGGGCAGTCGATCAATTCAAGATTGGTGTGTTCGTTGCGGGCGAGCAGATAAGTCAATCGCGATAGATAGGCCTGATTCTTCACGTACCCCATGCGGCACAATTCGCAGAAGCCGTCCGTTGGAATGGCTTTCTTGCAGCTCTCGCACTTGATGCTCTTGGGATCGAAGTCGTGGCCATGCGCGTCGAGAAGCTCGTAGAGTTCCAGCGATTCGACGCGAATGCCGGCGATGTATCCGAGCTTGCATTTGCGGCACCAACCATTCGACAACTTGGCCGCTGGGCAAGTGCAATCAATAGAAGTCGGCTCAGCGGCCAAATCGCCGCAAGCGACGAGACCGCATAGGGAAAAGAGTGGGAGGGTTGCGAAAAGTGCGAATAGGTTGAAAGTTGCGAATTGTGCAAAGCGCGTGTTGCCGTTTTGCCTCGTCACCTCTTTGCCTTCTTGTCCAGTTGCCTTGCCGCCTTCTTGCCTCTTTGTCTTGTAATTATTTTCGCCGAAACATTGCGGCAAATCGAATTCGCCACAACCCCTTAAGTAAGGAGAGGGCGGGCTGGTGATTCGGCTCGGCCTGGAGAAGCGTCCTGAGTTGGGTTTTCGCAAACCCCCATCGTCGCAAGCGAACGGCGGCAATGGCCGAATGGAACAAAGCATCGGTCAGCGCCGGATCGAGTTCCACCGCCCGCAAAGCGTGCTCCAGTGATCCCTCGTATTTCTTCATGTGCAGCAGGCAGATGGATAGCTGGTGGTGCAGGCAGCCGTTGCGATCATCAAGCGCCAAAGCCCTTCGACAGCAATTGGCTGCCTCCTCCGGTTTTTTCAGTGATAAGAGACACTCCGCAAGCAGGAACATCGCCCGATGGTCATTAGCATCGCGCCGCAGGGCCCGTTCAAGACGCGCCTTCGCATCTTCCGGCTTTCCCGATCGAAGAAGCGTTTCGCCGTAGCGAGCATCGAAGTTCGGAAATTCCGTCCGCCCATCGGCCAAAGACAAAGCGACTTCAAACGACGTCAACGCCTTCGCCACCCGCTCCTGCTCGAGCTGGATGCACGCCAACTGATAATAGGCCTCCGCGTGCCGCGGTTCGAGCTCGATCACTTGTTCCAGCTTCGTGACCGCGCCGTCTTTGTCGCCGGATTGCAATGCCAGGTCGGCCAGGTCGAGAAGTAGATCCGTGTTACCCGGATCATTGCGGAGTTCGCGCAAGAGATATTCACGTGCGGATTGCAAATCGCCTTTGATCCGCATTGCTTCCGCGATGTGGTGGTTGACGCCTACATATTCCGGGTCGAGATCAAGCACCTTCTGCCAGCAAAAGAGCGCACGATCGGTCAAACTGCGCATCGAAAGCGACTCACCCATGTAGTAGAAGCAATGCGGACAATCTTCATCGATCTCTTGGGCACGATAGAACATCTCCTCGGCCTGATCGTGCCGACCGAGCTGCGCATACACAAAGATGCGATGACAATACGCCGGTTCGAAATCGGAATGCTGACGCGCAATGTTTTCGAAAACGGTCAGGGCGTTGGCATGACGACCTTGTCGAGCGAGTGCGGCGCCGAGTGCCATGGCAACATCGCGATCACCCGGTTCGATTTCCAGGGACCGTTCGTAGGCGCCCGTGGCTTCAACCGGCCGGTTCAGTTCCTCAAGAAGAAAGCCGCGTTGGGCGTGCCAAAGGGCGTTCTCCGGATTGATTGCCACCGCGGCGTCGAGTTCCGCAAGCGCCTCGGCCCATCGTTGTGATTCCGAAAGCTGTTGAGCTCTCTCTACGCGTTTTTCCGCATCAAGCCAATCGCTCATTTCCGAGCCCCCTCGGTTCCTTTCCCTCGTTCATCGGAATTCTATGGATGATATCGGTCGCGGGCAAAGCAACTTGCAAAAAATCGCTGGTTTCAACAGCAGTTTCCAGTTTGTTGCGGCAGTCTGGGCGGGTAAGCCGCTCCAGGACATTTAGGCCATCCTGGGCTCCGACAAATTTGCATCCGAATCGGCCCGTCGTATGATCGCTTCGTGCTTTCCAATCGATCAGGTTGCTTCAGCATTCTGGCTCTCGTATCCGCCGTCGCCGTGTGCGGCTGCTCGACATCGAAGCGCCGCCAAGTCGACGAAACGGAGCCAAGGGAGAATGGTGAATCATCTGTCGCGGATTCAGGCCATCCGGCACCCGCTCAGGAAGCGCCTCCGTCAGGGCGACTGAAATCGCCGGAATGGGAGGCCATTCAGGATGCCCTTCGCCGCCAACATTATCGGCTGGACCGGGTGGATGAGACGGCCGGCGTCATCACCACCATGCCTGAAGTCTCCCAACATTGGTTTGAATTCTGGCGCAAAGATGTGGCCACCTTCAGAGATTTCCTCGAAGCCTCGTTCGATCCGCTACGACGATGGATCGAAGTGAGTGTCACTCGCGATGATGGCGGGAAGTGTCAGACGTTTTACGTGGTTGTTCACAAAGAGCGTCTCTCCGCTCCCGATCGGAAATTCAACAACAGCACGGCGGTATACCAGTTTTTTGCCGAGTCCTTGCCTTCCACGACCGGCGCCCAAAAGGTGACCCTGCAAGACAATCGTTGGATCGAACTGGGTCGCGACGGGGCCATGGAAAACTACCTGGGGCGAAAGCTTGCGGCCCGAACGGGCTTGGGCGTGACGCCGTCCTCGCCGCAATGATCTCATTTCATCTTTGTTTGCACGCCGGCCCTTCCCGGTCGGAATTCTGGAATTCGCCTTTAGGCACGGCGCCAGCGTCGGAAGATTCCGCCCGAAATCGTCGGTATGTGAGCGGTCGCGGTCACACAGGCGGCCCGAATCAAGGAAGAAAAGCTGGTTTTCTACCAAACGGCGGCCCAAGCGCGAGCATCCGGAAAGAAGCCATACCGGTAATGCAAGCCGGAATAGGCCCGGAATTTTCACGTTTTCCTGGTATGCAGACCACAAATTATTCGCTTGCAACGGCCGTTACATTCGTGTTATAATTAAAGATTAACCGCTCGCAGGGCTTTTGTTCATGGCGGGCGACGCGTCATCTCCCTTGATCGCGTGGATGTTTCCGCGCGTTGTCGTTTCGAGTGCAGCATTGTGAGTTGGATTGTTTTTAGTTTGGCGTTGGTTATTTCTCTGTCCATCGTCGGTGCGACGGGATGGTGGCGTTACGCGTTTGCCGCGTTTGCAATCTCACCGAAGCGAATGACAGTGGAAAAGCTCGATCTGCGCGTTCGCGGCGAAGATAACGTTGTCCGCGTAAACTCCATCCTCGCGCACTTCCTGGGTGGGTTCAAGCAGATGATCTCGCGGCCAGGACCGATGCAGTGGAAAAGGGACGCCGATACCTTGCCGTCGTTGTATCGTCCGTTCTGGCACGAAGGCGCCGCGATGGGCTACACGCTTCGACACTTGTTTCGATATGACGCGGCGAGCTTCGAGCGACAAATCGTCCGGCCCAATCCGGAGTTTCGATATCTATATTACGTCGGCCTTGGCTTCTGGTCCGGCATGAGGAACCACTCGCCGGCCAAGGTGATGGAAATCGCGGAGCGCCTGGATTCGATGCACCGTTATCTGGTGTTTGATGGCTACGGCTTCAAGCTCGCGTTCTTCGATCATCCGCAGGAGCGTGCGGCGCTCCGTCCGCTCGATGAACTCGCCGGCTATGCACGAAACGCAGCCTATCAGGGCGTTGGACGAGCATTGTATTTTCGATACATGTCCGAGCCGGAATTGATGATGGAAGAGATTCGGCGATTGGACGATGCAGCGACTGATGCGGCGGCGGGTGTCGGGCTGGCGGCCGTTTTCGTGAATCCGGATCGGCTGCACGTTGCCCAGGAACTCGGGAGATTCGTGCCGGCCGAATGGCAGCCGCATTACCATCTGGGAATGTGCTTCGGACTGAAGGCTCGATCCATCAACGATGTGGATGAATTCGAGCGAAACATGGGCCTGGCGTCTCGCGTTGTGTCCGAGGCCGTCGGCGTCTCGGTTCGGGAATGCGACCGGGTCGAGCTATTGGCCCGCGATGAGAAGCGCCCTGATGGTTATCAGCAATGGCGGCGACGCGTGACCGAATGGTTGTCGGCCAACGTCGAATATCCGATGGCCGGCGTAAAGGCGAAAGTGGCGACAAGCACATCGACGAAGAGAGTCACCGAGTCGGCGAGCGCCTTTTCAGAGCCGCGACCGTAAGGGAGCGGTTTGCACGCGGTTCGTAGAACTGGGCAAATCGAGGCATTAGGGTTTTAGGGGATGGGAACGTAAAATGGATCGATTCGAAGCCGCGAGAGCGGAAATCTTGCAGTGGCTTTCCGAGACGGTCCACACCCCGGTCGAGCAGATTGATCTCACCCGCCCACTGACCGAAATCGGCCTGGATTCGCTCGACGCCGTTCACATGGTCGCCACCATCGAATCGATCATCCGCCGCGAATTGCCCGAAGACATCATGCGCCGCGTCAAGTGCCTGAACGACATCTTCGACCTGATGCGTGAAAAACTGGCCGCAGCGTAGAAACAAGAGACCGGATTGGCCAAAGGGGGTGCAATTGCCAATCGTCATTCTGAGGTCGCCAAAGGCGACCGAAGAATCTCGAATTCGAGATGCTTCGCCTTGCTCAGCATGACTGCCGGAACTTTCGCTGCGACTTTTCGGTTTGCAATTCTCGTCCGCACGCCTAACCGATAACATTTTGGTATGTCCCAACCCGACGGCACGATTCGATTGTTGATCAATTGCCCCGACGCACGCGGCATCATCGCCACGGTCGCGAACTTTGTGGCCTCACATAATGGCAACATCCTCGACGCCGACCAGCACACCGATCCGCACACGTGCGAATTCTTCATGCGACTGGAGATCGACCCCGACGGCTTCGACCTTTCGCGCGAACGATTCGCCGACGCCTGGGCGGAAGTCGCCAATCGATACGCGATGACGTGGAAGCTGCACTGGAGCGGCGAGACTAAGCGAATGGCCATTTTCGTCAGCCGCGAGGATCACTGTCTGCACGATCTTCTTTGGCGATGGCGCACGCGCGAACTTCGCACCGAGCTTCCATTGGTCATCAGCAATCATGACGATCTTCGCTCGCTCGTCGAATCGTGCGGAGTGCGTTTCGAGCACGTGCCCAATACGCCCGAAAACCGCGAGCAGGCGGAAGCGATGATGCGATCGATTCTCGCGGACGCATATGTCGATCTCATCGTCCTCGCTCGTTACATGCAGGTGCTTTCGCTAGCGTTCGTCGCTTCCTATCCACGACAAATCATCAACATCCATCACAGCTTCCTTCCCGCTTTCGCAGGGAGTCGCCCGTATCATCAGGCCTTCGAGCGAGGCGTGAAGATCATCGGCGCGACCAGCCACTACGTCACCGAGGATTTGGACAGCGGCCCGATCATCGCCCAAAGCACGATCCCCGTGGACCATCGCGACACGATCGAAGACATGATCCGCAAAGGCCGGGACCTGGAACGCCTCGTCCTCGCCCGCGCCGTGCGTCTGCACATCGAAGACCGCATTCTGGTGAGCAAGAATAAGACGGTCGTGTTTGAATGAATTACGAATTGCGATGATCGAATTGACGTCGCGAGAATGGTCTTCATGTAGATCATCATTCACTAACGGGGTTCGAGGGAATGAAACCGGGTCAAGAACCGGTTAAGCATCTGCACAGTCGAATTCCCATCGAACACTTGAAGGTAATTGGGAAAGCGGTCGTGGCTTATGCGCTTATCGAACTCGCTTATGATCTTTACTCGCAGTTTGCATTTCGGCAAACCGCATTGCCAATCAATTCTCAAGGGTCCATTTGGGACGCAATACAGCAATTGGGTGCTCTGATCTCGCACTTTGGTGTTCTGTCTGCGGGACTGGACATGATTCGGAGCCCGCGACGAGTGCATGTCGCTTTGCTTTTGATCGCGGACTTTCTCGTCGTTTGCTCGGCGCTTTGGTATTTCGATCTTCAGCTAAGAAACTATCTCGAAATGATAATCGCCAGAGTCGGCGGAACCAGAGCAGGGCACACGCCAGTTTGAGCAGGCCGAGGTAATTGCAGGCCTTCTTGTCATAGCGGATCAAGATGGCGCGGCACTTGCTCAGCCAGGCCAGCGTACGTTCGACGA
>JACQFE010000061.1 GCA_016200265.1 Planctomycetota bacterium
GTCCACGTCCTTGAAACGCAGCACGGAAAGCACCGGCCCAAAGATTTCTTCGCGAGCGATTTTCATGTCGTCGCGGACGTTGTCGAAAATGGTCGGCTCGATGAAGTAGCCGGCGCGGTCGATGCGTTTGCCGCCGGTGACGCAGCGAGCGCCCTCTTTGTTGCCCGCGTTGATATAGCCCATGATCGTGTTCGTATGCTCCTCCGAAATTTGCGGGCCCTGCGCGGTCGAGGGATCGAAGGGATCGCCGACCTTTTGCTTTTTCGCACGCTGGACGAGGAAGTCCATCACTTTGTCGTAGACGGCGTCCTCGACGAAAAGCCTTGAGCCCGCGACGCAGCATTGGCCCATGTTGTAGAAGAGCGCGAAGAACGAGAATTTTGCGGCCGCTTCCACGTCGGCGTCGGCGAAGATGATGTTCGGACTCTTGCCGCCAAGTTCGAGCGTGACGCGCTTGAGGTTGCTTTCGGCGGCAGCTTTGAGAATCAGCTTGCCGACGGCCGTGCTGCCGGTGAAAGCGACTTTGTCGATGTCGGTATGCGAAGCGATGGCCGCGCCGGCGGTTTCGCCAAAGCCGGTGACGACGTTGACAACGCCTTCGGGATAGCCCGCTTCAAGAGCGAGTTCGGCGATGCGCAAGGCGGTTAAAGGCGTTTGCTCGGCTGGCTTGAGCACGGATGTGCAACCCGTCGCGAGGGCGGGGCCCCACTTATAGGCGAGCATGAGCATCGGGAAATTCCAAGGGATGATTTGGCCGCACACGCCGACTGGCTCGTGGATCGTCTGGCACGCGAACGGACCGGCGACGGGAATCGACTTGCCGTGGATTTTGTCGGCCCAGCCCGCGTAATAGCGGAGAACCTGGAGCGTCGCGGGCAGGTCGCCGTTGAGCGAATCTCGAATTGGCTTGCCGTTGTCGAGGGTTTCGAGGGCGGCCAGCTCCTTGGCGTTCTTCTCGATCAAGTCGGCGAGCTTGTTGAGCAGCTTGCCGCGCTCGGCGGGTGAGGTCCGCCGCCAGGCTTTGCCTTCGAACGCTTTTCGAGCGGCCTTCACCGCAAGATCGACGTCGGCCTTGTCTCCTTCGGCCACGTTGCAGATAACGTCGCCGGTCGTGGGGTTGATGGTCTCAAATGTTTTTCCCGATGTGCTATCGGCCCATTTACCGTCGATGAGCATTTTCTTGTTAGAAACTTTCGGTGGTGCGATGGTTTCGGTAGTTGTCACAGTAAGATCCTCCTGTTTATTTCGATTCACGTTCAGTACGGAATGATCGCGGGCCTATGCGCGGCGTCAAGAGCGCGAAGAAGTTTCGGCCTATATTTCCCGCGTAATTTCGTGATATATCGCGGCATAGCCGTTCCAGGTGGCGTCGATGGACCAGTCGGCGGAGACGGATTTTGCGGCCGCTTGTCCGAGGCTTTGGGCGAGAGCTTGGTCGGTGAGCAGGCGCAGCATTGCCGAGGCGAGGTTTGAAGTGTCACCATATGGCACTATTAGGCCAGTGGTTTCGGGGGTGATGAGGTCGCGGCAGCCGGGGACATCGGTAGTGATGATGGGGCATCCAGCGGCCATTGCTTCGAGAAGGGCGTTGGGCAGGCCCTCGGTGCGTGAGGGGAACACGAACAGATCGCAGGCTTTGAGAAGCGAAGGCACATCCTGACGGGCACCAAGAAGCATTACGCGGTCTTTCAATTGCAAACTCGCAACCTGGGATTCGACTTGAATGCGGATTGGGCCGTTGCCGACGAGAACCAGAGTCGGAGACTGAGGCAATGGATTTTCCGAGGGCGGAGGAATTGTCGATTGCCGATTGTCGATTGCCGATTTTGAATCAAAGCTCGACGATATTGAGGCGTTTTGCGGCGATTTGAGATTTGAGATTTGAGATTGAGAGATCGCTTGAGCGAAGGCGTCGAGAAGGAAGTCCAGTCCTTTGACCGGATCGAGGCGGCCGACCCAGAGGATCATGGCACTATCGTGGGCAACGCCGATTTTCGAGCGGTCGATCGGTTGCGCGCTTTGAATTCGCTGGGGATCGATGCCTCCGCGGACAAGGCGCAAGCGGTCGCGCGGAATTCCGGCGTGCGTGTGCAGATGTTCGATCACGGATGGCGAATTGCCGATCGTGAATCGGCAAAGTTCGTGCGTGTGGCGATCAACCCACAAATGCCAGGTGCGCTCGACTTCAACCGTTTGAATCTCGCAAATCAATCGCTCGCGCGGAAATTTCGCCAGGCGAGCGGCGAGTCGGGCGGCCAAATTCGCGTGAAATAGAAACGAGTGAATGATGCGTGGTCGAAGCTCTCGGATGAGACCTGAGAGTCGAGTGATGACGCGGATGTCCTTGCCGCTGCGACCGTTGCATGAATGAACGGTGAAGCCATCATCGCGTAGCATCTCGGCGACAGGTCCAAACGGTGCGAGCGAGACGACTTGAATTTGAGTCAGTTTGCCTTCCGACTGGCCGCGGTCGCGCATGGCGAGTGCGAGTCGGCGCAGGTGCAGGGGCACGCCGCCGAGTTCAAGGTCCGTGATGACATAGAGAATGTCGCATTGCACAGTGAGAGTTCACCTTTCGAAGGAAGTTGGAGCATGGGATTTTGGTAGCCAGCCGCCGACGGATGAACGATCCCAGTTCCAATCGATTTCCGGGACCGGCCTATCTTTGCGGGCGAGCACGAACATGATCGGATCGTTTCGCGTTCCATCGCGGAAGTCCCAGCCGATGGGCTCGCCATAGTATTTCCGCAGGAATTCTTTCCATTCATTCCAAGGTTGTTCATTGAAAACCACGAGAATAAGACGCGGGGGGTCGCGGGAGAGTTCGTCGAGAAGAATCTTTCGGCGTTCGTCGGCGCCGGGATAGCCCGCGTGCAGGCCGGTGATCATCGTGTGGCGCGAAGCGCAGCGGCGATGCGCGTAATAGTAGATCGAGGCGTCGTTGCCGAAGACGAAAATACGATCGTCGGGATCGGTGACTCTGGCCACATTTTCGCCCTGCCCTTGGCCCCAGAAATCGCGGGAGTTGTAGCGCTTCACGGTGATGCCGAACGGCGCCTGCAAGAGGTAATGTCGAATCTCGGTGACGCAAAGGGCTGCAATGACTACCGCGATGATCAAACAGGGAAGGATCCGCCGTAGCGTGTTCGGTTTAGGTTCTTGGAGTAACACAACATCGCCGCCGATCAGACACGTTGCGCTTTCAACAATCCTGCCGACGAGCACAGTGCAGCCAAGAACAAGGCTTGGAATCATCAGGTAGTAATAATGCGGCCAAAACCAGCCCGGAAGGCACGTGGCCACGTACCCCGCGAGGACCAAAGCGAGCACGAGCGCGGCATCGACGCTCTTGCGGCGAATCATTTCAATCGCCAGCCAAATCGTGGCCACTGGCCGAAACGTTGCAGGATATTTTGCGAGGCGTCGCTGTAGGCGAGATTAAATGTGAATACGGCGTCGATGAATTCGTGCCAACGATTTGTCATTGAAAAATAAAAGAACGTGCCTGACCACAGAATCGCGGGCGCTAGGCTGAAAATGACGATGACCGTGGCTGCTCTCTTGAGGGAAAGGCTCATTTGTTGACGAATCAAGGCAAACACAAGGACAACGCACAAGAATAGCCAATGGATCGCGACGTTCGTTTTGAGGCTCGATGCGAGCGCAAGAGCCGCACCGGCCAGAAACACGCGGATAAGATTTCGCGGTTCAAGCGCCAACCACCAAGCGCAGAGGATCAGTGTGTTCATGTAGATTTCGCGGTTGCATCCTTCGCCGGCGGCGCCGGGATCGGATGAAGCCAGTGCGAAGAGGAATGCGGCGGTGATTCCTGCGGCACGTCCGCCGATTCGCCTGGCAATTGCGTAAAGGAGCAACAATGACGCAAGTGAAAACGCCATGGCCATCCATCGAAACACGAGCGGGCTGTCGCCGAAGATTGCGATCACGCCCGCGAACAATGCAAAGACACCGGGCGGCTGGTGATCCCAGACATCGACGTACAGGCGGTCGCCGGCCAGCAGCCTCGAACCGATGTACGCGTAATTGCACTCATCCGTCTCCAGCGGCAACGAGAAGGCATGCAAGCGGAGCGTGACCAATAAGGCGGCTGCGAGCGTGAGAACGATCAGGTCACGGAATGACCACCGGGGTTGTTTTTCGTAGTCGAGAGCAGCGGCGAGTGAATCGGCCATTTCTCGGATCGTAGCTGGATCGCCTTCATGTTTCTACACGCACATTTTTTCGTCGACAGTCGCCGCCCGCCCGATACAATGTTCCGCATGCAGACTTTCTCCCTGCAATCAGGATCCAATGGGAATTGCATCTACGTCGAGGCGGGCGACGTGCGGTTGCTTTTTGACGCCGGCATCAGCGGCACGATGGCCGCCAATCGCATGGCTCATTATGGCCGCGACATTCGCGAAGTCGATGCGCTGGTCATCTCTCACGATCACATCGACCACATTCGCTGTGCGGGCATTTTTCAACGGAAATTCGGCTTCCCAGTGTACATGACGCGGGCCACGCAACAGGCCACGTGGTGCGATTTGGGTAAGCTTCGCGATGTCCGGTATTTTCAATCCGGTGACTTGCTGACTTTTGGCCGAGTCACGGTGCAAACGGTGCGCACTCCGCATGACGCCGCTGACGGGGTCGTGTTTGTGATTGAATTCGAGGGAAAGCGGTTGGGTATCTTCACTGATCTGGGGCATCCGTTCGGGGGTTTTCAGGTGCTCTTGGAATCCGTTGATGCGGCCTATCTGGAAGCCAACTATGAACCGGAGATGCTCGAGAACGGCCCGTACCCGCCGCACTTGAAGGAACGGATTCGCGGTGACGGCGGCCACCTTTCCAATCAGGAGTCGGCCACTTTGCTTCGTGCCTGCTCGCGACGGCGACCGAAATGGATTGCCGTAGCCCATCTGAGTGAGGAAAACAATCGCCCGGAACATGCCATGAACGCCCAATACGACGCCGTGGGTCGCGATTATCCGGTCTATCTCGCACCCCGTCATGGCTACTCCGAGCTGCTTTGCATTTGAGTGATTTTTTCGAATTTTCAGCTATTTCACGGCAGATCTTGAGGCCCATTGAAGAAGTGTGCCCCCGATTCCGACTGGCGAAGATCCGCAGAATGCGACGATAAGGGATGAAATTATGCCGGGTTCTGGCGCTATTGCGCGCAGAATGCGCGAGCTTTGGGTTCAAGGACAGCTTCGACACTTTTCGGAAGGAGCCTGTAGAAATGAGTGGAGAAACTCGGATTTTTGCGAAACAAATCGCAATATCGTTGCTGGTGGCGGTCTGTTCAACTTCTGTCGTACTGGCGGCCTCCGGGCAGGTCACGATTCCAGCGGGTTCAGATGCATTTGTCACCGTTCACGGCGGCGGACAGACCTTCCAGGATTTCTCGCAGAACCCGATACCCGCGAATTTCTTTCTGCCGGGATCGGACCCGTTCACGGGCAAGGTGGAGTTCGAGGGAATGCCGGTCGTCGGCGACCAAATCGACACGGTCATCGCCCGATTGCAGGACGTCGTCCTCACCGGACCGGGCAGCTCAGCCACCGTGCCGATCCAGGCCCAGGCGATTCGATTTGAATACATTGATCCGCTCACCGTGACGACGACCGGCGTGTCGTCCCAATGGGCGGTTCGTGCGGAGATTTTTTCATTCGGCAACGTGCAACAGCCTGTGGGCACGATGACGATTCATCAAACTTCTGAAATCGGCGGGACGTTCGACTCCACCTTGACAGTCATTCCCGTTTTTACTTTTTTCCGGCTTCCTGATTTCACAAGTCCGCTTACACTCACCGGTCAACAGATCACGTTCACATCGACGGGGGTGTCCTGGGTCTTCGATCGAGGCACGTGTGATGTGGAGACGATCGACTCGCCGACCTCCGCAGTTCTTCCTTCGGCGACGGTCCTGATCTCTCCGACGTCGAGCAACTTCCAGCCGGGCCTGACGATTGGGTGCGATGGAAAGTGCATTTGGACACTGACTCGTGAGGAACAGCAACTGGCTCAACACGGCATTTTGCCGGCTCGCTTGACGATCGGCGACGATACGGATGGCGACGGATTGCGCGATGATTGCGACAATTGCCCGAATGATTCGAACCCCAATCAAGAAGACGGCGACCATGACTTCGTCGGAGACGCGTGCGATAACTGTCCGACGGTCGCGAACTGCGATCAGGCCGATGCGGATCACGACGGCCTTGGCGACGCCTGTGACAACTGCCCCAATGAACCCAACGCCAACCAGGACGACGGCGACAATGATGGGATCGGTGATTTGTGCGACAATTGTCCGAATGTGGAGAATCCCGATCAGACCGACACCGACGGGGACGGCATCGGCGACTCGTGTGACAATTGCCCGAATGACCCGAACCCGGATCAAGCGGACGCGGACAATGACGGCGTCGGAGATGCCTGTGCGAGTGTCGATTCAGACGGCGATGGCGTACCCGATGGCACGGATAACTGCCCGCACGTCGCCAACGCCGGTCAGGCCGACGCGGATGGTGACGGAGTCGGTGATGCGTGCGACAATTGTCCGAACGTTGCGAACCCGAACCAGGCCGATGATGACCACGACGGCACTGGAAACGCATGCGAAGGCCCCATCACCGGGCCGGCCCCCTCTTTTTGCATTCCCATCGGGCTTACACTTCCCGTGCTGATTGCGATGCTGTTGTGCATGAAATTGCTGCGTTCTCGCGGTGTGCTGATGATGATACGCAAATGAGGACGAATTTGTGAAAGTTAGTGCGGCGTGAGGCGGGGTGCTTCCTTTCGGGACGCCCCGCCTCTGTTTTGCGTGAAGTCGATTGCATTTTCCCAATGCTCGATCCCGAGCTTCAAGTTTCGACGGGCCATGTGAAATCCGGTACATTGGGCTTTTCTACCCTGAATGAGTTCTTGTTTGATGAAGGAACAACAATGAAAAAGCTGGCGTTTGCAACGTTGCTTGGGATGAACATCCTGACCGGCCGAGTTGTGCAGGCTGCTGATTTGGAAGCCGCGGAGAAGGCCATCATCGATTTGACAGCGCAAACCAAGTCACTGGAAGTTCACAGCAAGACGACCCAGTCGTTCTCCCAACAGGGACACGATTTAGATACCCTGATGGACGGCATGTATGCCTTTCTGCGCAAGGGCGATCGCCTGCTGTATCGATCCGACGTCAAGAACCGAAACGTGCTCAAGAAGCCAGACGGCACTTCCGCACAAACCGAAACACGTTCCTTGATCATCAACGATGGGGAATTTGTTTATGCGCTGAATGAAGGGCCCGACGGGAAGTCGGCGATGAAGAACATGGCCAACGCGAACATCAGTTACGTGGTGGATCGCGTGTATTTCGACCGTCTCGCAAAGCAATACTCGGTCGAACTGGCGTCTGAGGAAACGGTCAACGACAAGCCGCACTATGTCATTGAGTGCAGCGCCAGAAACACGCCGCCCGGCGGGGTGGCCAAGATGAGGCTTTATTTCGACAAGAAGACCGGTGTGAACACAAAGACCGTCGGCATCGATTCCGATGGAAAAACAATCATGACAACGACGGCGACGGAAATCAAGGTGAATCCTTCCTTGCCGGACGATTATTTTATCTTCAAGGCACCCGAGGGAGTGGAAGTCAAGGATGTGACTCATTCTCCGGAAAAGTCGAGGCAACCTTCACCGGCGCCGACTCCGGCGGAAGAAGTCCCGAAGAAGCCATAGTTCAAATTGATTTTCGGAATCGCGTGCTTACGGCGAGATGACCACAATTTGCGAACAGATTGCACGCAGTTCCTCATACGTGTCAAGACAATCATCGATCGCGTGGTCCATCGCGTGACATTCAAGCTTGCGTGCTTTCTCCGTGAGGACGGGGTACCCGTATCCACCGCCAATGCCCTTGAGCTGATGAGCGGCCGCCCGTAATGCGTCGAAATCGGCCGACCGTAGCGCGGCATCCATTTTTTTCAGCCTCTGCGGCAAACTGTTCGCGAACTCGATGAGTAAGCCTGCGAATGAGGAATCGTCACTCGCGAGTTCCGAACGGATTGGCGAATGGTGATTGACCACCTGTTCCATTTCGCACCTCGACAATTGACCCTGAACCGCAAATCTACATCGGCCAAGCGGAGGCGTGACTTGCATTGCTTGGCGCCCCAGGGATTGCGCGAATTCGACCGGAATTCCCGTCAGGTCACGCGCAGGCGGCGGGCGAGCAAAAATGCCGGAATAGAGAGACTTGCAATGCAAACAGACGCGACAGGCATACCTCTTGTCAGAACCAGGCAGGCGTCGAACAGAGCAATTCCGATGACGAATCGCTTCACCGCGCGCTGGACGAACAAGGGCTTTGGTGAAAAAGTTGCGCGAACGCCATTGTAGCCCAACCATATTGTCAGCGAGAGAATGGCGATCACTGAAAAAACCGCCATGTTGGCGGAGGCTTGTCGATCCAGGAAAAGAAGCGCCGCCACCGAAAGTGACACACCGGCCGCGCCGATTCCAAGTTGAATTGGTGAACTGCTGCCGGCCTCTCGACGGGCGAAAATTGTAAGGGAGGTTACATAGATGGTCATGAGCGCAACAGGTTTCGCCCAAGTCTCAGTTGCGAGGGGATTAACGAGCGCCATACCAAGCAATAGGTTTAGGCCTCGACATGCGCCCATGAAGATCGGCGAAAGCGGAGCTTGTTTCAACGCCGCATCATAGAGAACGATGCACAATACGATTCCCAAGGCGATGATCGCGCATCTCAGGGAAAGCGTCATGGCGATCGCGACTGCCGCAGCAAGGAGAACGATTGAAATTCTTAGTGCGGTCGCATGCGAAATTCGCCCCGATGGGATCGGACGAGAAGGCCGCTCGCGCAGGTCCGTCGCGACATCGCAAACGTCATTGAGTGCCACGCCGCCGGCATAAAGAAGCATCGACGCCGCACCGAGCCACAGCCATGATTTGAAGTCCGCGGGCGAGCCGCCCGCATAGAGAAACCCGGCAATACTGTCGCCGGCGGCCGTAAAGAGATTCGGCAGGCGCACCAGATCGAGATAGTCACGAATTCTCGTCTTCACACGAATTTGAACTTCCTGAAGAATTCGAGTGCCTCCCGGCCCGCGGCGTCGGGATCATCGAGATATGGATACAGCTCAACAGTGAGCCAGCCGTTGTAGTCGGATTTGCGAATCGCGGTGACGACTTCCTTGAAGTCAATCGCTCCGTGTCCCGGAATGAGATGTTCGTGCACGCGAGTCGCGGCGATATCTTCAAGGTGATAGTGCGCGGCCCAGGAGGAAAATCGGTCAATCGTGCGGGCCAGTGGTTCGCTGACGCAATAAAAATGCCCCACATCGAAGTTCAATCCGAACATCGGGGAGTCGATGCGCTTGGTCAGGTCGGCGAATTGCTGCGCGTTTTCAATCAGCAACTCCGGCTCGGGCTCGACGAGCAGCATGACCCCGACGTCTTCCGCAACGTTCAATGCTTCTTCGAGCCCTGCAATGAATGTGTCCATGGCGTGCTCGCGAAACATTCCGCCGGGCAGCGGTCCGCCGGGCTCAGTGGTGATCGACGGCGCACCAAGCCGCCGGGCCATTCGCAGGGCGGCTTTCGTATGCTCGACACGCAGTCGCCGGAACTCCACATCAGGCTCGATCCAAGAAGGATGCCAGAAATCCCGCACGGCGTTCATCATAAAGGCGTTGATGTTGGAAATGGTGAGGCCGTGGCAATCCAGCATCGCGCGCACTTTGTCAATTTGTGGATCGCTGACGCTCGCCGGCCAGAGGTGCGGCTCGTCGGCCATCAATTCGATTCCACGATACCCGATTGTCGCGATACGTCGAATGGCTTCTTCGATCGAACATCGGCGATACGCGTTTGAACTGTAGGCGAGTTGCAATGGCAAATTACGCTTCTCCGATTCCGTCCCCCATCATCACAATGTGCAAAAAATCCGCAAGCGTTCAACATTTCGTGACGAGCGCAATGATCAAACGCGTTTTGTTCGGCAGCGGCTCGTCTTGCAGCAAAATGCCCTGCGGCCTATAAAGAGCCGGATACGCAAACGGATGGAAAGGACGTGCGGGGTGGAGAATTTCGCGGATCGGCTAAGCCAGGCAATTGAAATAAAACGAGCGCCAGTCTGCGTTGGACTTGATCCGCTGATTGAAAAACTCCCGCCGGAATTGCGGGCTTCCGTGAACGCAGGAGGAGCGGCGGAGGCGATCCTGCAATTCGGTCGCGGCGCGATCGAGGCCATCGCGGTGCATGTGCCGGCGATCAAGATTAATATCGCATTCTTTGAGCCGTACGGGCCGGACGGCTTGCGTGTGTACCACGATCTTGTGGCCGAAGCGCATAAACACGGGCTGGTTGTCATCGGCGACATCAAGCGAGCGGACATCGGTCACACATCGGCGCAGTATGCCGCAGCCCATCTTCAAGCCGGTGCGGGACTCGATGACGCTCGAATCCCCGACTCAGTCACGGTGAACCCTTACTTCGGGTCGGACGGGGTTCAGCCGTTCATTGATGCGGCCAAAAAGAACGGACGCGGCGTGTTTGTCCTTGTTCAGACCAGCAATGAATCGGCTGCGCAGGTTCAGGGTCTGAAGCTGCCCGATGGAATGACGGTGTGCCAGCATGTGGCACAACTTGTGCAATCGTGGGCAGGCGCGGAAGGACTCGTGGGCCGATGCGGCTATAGCGCCGTGGGAGCGGTCGTGTCTCCGCGTGATCTGGAATCGACGGTACGAATCCGCGGACTGATGCCCAATTGCGTATTTCTTGTTCCTGGGTTCGGTGCTCAAGGCCGAACCGCCGAGGAAGTCGCCAAGTGCTTCAAGCCAGACGGAAGCGGAGCGATCGTGACGGCCTCGCGCAGCGTGATTTTCGCCTATGGCGAGCCTGCCTATCGAAATCGCGCATCCGATTGGCGAACGTGTATTGGTGAAGCGGCCAGCGAATTCGTCAATCAAGTCCGCAGCGTCTGTCCAACTCGTTAATCGAGTAATTCCAGCATCGCGGGTTCGATTTCGAGCTCCGCGGATTGCCCCAGGAATTTAACGCCGACGAACACTTTCCACGGTCCTTTGCGGCGAATCACCACGCCTTCCACCCCAACGAGCGTGCCCGAAGTGACGCGACAACGGCTTCCCTTTTGGAGCCGTGGGAAAAGATCGACGGGTTGATCGCCATTGACCACGCGATGAATCTGCGCCAAATCGGCCCGGAGTCGAGCCTGATCGGGCACGTCGAGAACGTTGACCAGCCGGTTTGTTCGCAACGCCGATAGTCGATCCGCAGCGTCGCCGCAAAGTAATACATAGCCTGGAAACAGCGGAATCTGCACGAGCCGGCGGTGTCCGTCGTAGTTGCGACGGTATCGTACGAGCGGCAGAAAACATTGGATGTTCAGGCGGGTGAGTTCGCCCGCGACGACTTTTTCCTGCCGCGGCCTCGTGTGCAAGACGTACCAACACCCAACGAATTCGTCGGGCGCGGTACTCGCTATTTCCTGCTCGCGATGTGGTGCCTTCGCCACGGTCCGTGGCATCGCTATTCAGTGCCGCTCGGCTTGGCGGATTCACCCAGTTCCAGGGCCATGATGTGCTTGCGGTCGCGCATATACAGCTTTGTCCCCGCCAGCGCGGGCGCGGCCCAGGCGTACTTTTCGCCAAGCTTGGCCTTGGAAATGACGGTTAATTTCTCAGGCGTCACTGTCGTCAGTGCGAGGTTGCCGTCCTCATCGAGAAGAATCAACTTGTTATCCGCGAGCAGGCAAGTGGCCTTTGAAAATCCTCGCTCGCGCCACGCCACTTCGCCGGTCTTGATGTTGACGGCCATGAAAAACGCCGGGCCGAAGTCGCCGCTTGAGCCGTACACATAATCACCGATGCGAACGACATTGCCGTGATGGATGCGCATCTTTCGGCCATACCACAATTCTTCAGGTTCAGTCTTGCCGTCTTTCTTGGTGAGCTTGATGACACGGCTTCCGGAGTCATAGGCTGATGAGCAGAAAATCAGATCGTCGCCGGTCCATAGCGGCGAGGCCAGATTCGCACCCTCCGGCGTCAATTCTTTGTGCCAGAGCAATGCACCGTTACTGGGATTGACGGCCATGATGCCCTTGCCAAGAAGCAGAACAAGCTGCTCTTCGCCCTGGAAGTTGATGAGGATCGGCGAGGCATAGCTGACTTCAAAATCCTGGCTTTTCCAAACGATGTGGCCGTCGTTCAGGTCAAACGCGACGAGGGACTGTCCTTCTCCGCTGGGATTCTTTTCACCCTTTGCAGCGTCCTTCTTGTCGGGTTGAGCGTCTTTCTTTTCGTCCTTCTTCTTCTCGTCCTTGGCTTCCTTTTTTTCGTCCTTTCGGTCGCGATCGACGGCCACAATGATGGTGTTTTTGTAGGCGATGGGGCTGTTGCCGTAGCCGCGATCGGGCACCAATGCGCCATAATCCTTGGCGAGATCATGTTGCCAGAGTGACTTGCCCGCCTTCTTGTCGAAGCAATGCATCAAACCGTTGGTGCCGATAGTGTAGACTTTATCGCTGACGATGACGGGAGTGGTGTGCGGGCCGGGGCCGAACTGGGCCATCGTCTCGGTGAATGGCGATGGGTCCTTGCTCTCCCAAAGAGTCTTTCCGGTGTTCGCGTCGAGAGCCACGGCGAATTCATCGTCGCCCGTGCGATACATCGTGTACAGTACGCCGTTGTCGACGGCGACTTCAGAGTAGCCGTCGCCCAGCTCGCGCTCCCAGATTTTCTTGGGGCCCGCTTCGGGCCAGCTTGATGCCAAACCCTTGGCATCCACCATGAAGTTGCGATTGGGACCGCCGAATTGCGTCCATTGGGCCCGGCTCTCCTTAAATGAAAGCATCGGGCTTGCAAGGAAGACTGCAAAAAGGAGAGGCGTCCCCACGGGCCGGCGACTCCATCGAATTCCCTGATTCGTGAACTTCATGGTGTATCTCCTTTTCTGTTCGTTTCGATTCATGAGCCCTAATTTACCTCGATAGCTCAACCACTTCCCATGCCCAAATCGAGGGCCATGATTTGCTCATTGTCGCGCACATAGAGCCGCGTTCCCACCAATGTCGGGGCCGTCCACGCGGGCTTCTTTAGCACTTGTGACTTTGAAATCACTTTCAGCGATTCGGCCGTCGGTTCCGCAATCGCGAGGTTGCCGTCTTCATCGAGAATGAGGAGCTTGCCGTCGCCGTGAAGCATCATGGCCTTGCCGAATCCTCGTTCACGCCAGGCAAGTGCCCCGGTCTTGGCATTGATCGCGGTGATGAACATCGGGCCGTCACCGCCGCTGGAGCCGTAGACCATGTCGCCGACGCGGACCGTGTTGCCCTGGCCGACGGCCATCTTTCGCGTGGCCCAGACCTCTTCGACTTCCGTCTTGTCGGCCTTTTTCTTCAATTTCAAGCCCCGGCTGCCGGCCTCACCGCCTGAGGTCACATATAGGATGCCGTCGGATCCCCAGATCGGCGTGCTGATGTTGGTCTTCCATTGATTCTCGTGCGGCTGCGACCAGACGAGCTCGCCATCCTTCGGCGACACGCCGACGACCTTTGCCTCCGCGAGCAACACAATCTGATCATCGCCTTCGACGCTAATGAGAATGGGGGAGGAATAAACGTCTTCGAAATCCTGTTTGGCCCAGCGAAGTTTTCCCGTCGCGGCATCGAAAGCGAGCATGCCATGCCCCGCACCGCCGCCGGAGACGATGACCGAATCCTTGTAGACCAGTGGGCTGGCGGAATAGCCGAAGTGCGGGCCTTTGACGCCCTGATCCTTTTCCAGATCGGTGGTCCAAACGATTTTGCCGGTGTTCTTGTCGAGGCAACTCAGGACGCCCGTGACGCCGGCCGCATAAATGCGATCGCCGCTGACCGCGGGGGTCGAGTTCGGACCCTTGCCGAATTGTGGGTCCATGCCTTCCGGAAGCGGCGCGGCATACTTGTGCTCCCAGAGCGTCTTCCCGGATTCGGCATCCAACGCGGCGACGACTTCATCATCAGCCGCACGGTACATGGCATAGAGTTTTCCGCCATCCACGACGATGGATGAATATCCGGGACCGAATGCATGCGACCAGATTTTCTTCGGACCCTCAGTCGACCAGGCCGTTGAGAGTTTTCCACTCTCGACGGCGAAGTTGCGATCACGTCCGCCCCATTGAGGCCACTGTGCGTGAGCCGATGGTGCGGTCAAAGCTACAGCCGTAAGACATGCAAGTCCGCAACTTCCGACGCCGATTCCATTTTTCATTCCACGATGCATTGCCGTTCTCCATTCACCACGTCGCAACCAGACTCGGTTTGCGAATGCTTGACTCCAGCCATTAACGACTTCCCAAACAATAAATCACGCCGTCTTCATTTCCGAAGACCAACACGTTTTCACCAATCGCCGGCGAGCTGCTGATCGGGGCTCCGCTCGGAAAGCGGTACACTTCCTTGCCGGTCGACAAGTTCACGCCGTAAAGATTGCCATCCTGCGAGCCGACGAATGCCCGATCACTCGCGACAACCGGCGATGAATCGATGCGACCTTGCGTCACAATCGTCCAGCGGAGCTCACCCGATTCCGAATCGACACAACGAAGCCGCTTGTCCCGGCCGCCGACCACCACGGAATGCCCGGAGACGGCCGCCGACGAGAGAATCGGAAAGTCGTGATCCGGATCCGCCCATGTCCATACCACTTCGCCCTTCCGCCAGTCAACCCCCAAAAGCCGGTGTCCATAAGTTCCCACAAATGCCCGGTCGCCGGAAATCGTCGTGGAAGCCCCCGAAACCGACCCCAATTTCACGGATCGCAGCTTTGTGCCGTCATTCAAGCTGAGTACATAAAGGCTTTCGTCGCACCCGGCCGCGAAGACGTTTCCGTCGGCGATCGCGGGCGTCCCGTGGATTCGACCCTGGGTTTCGAACTTCCAAAGGACTTCGCCCTTATCCGCCGAAAGGCAGTACACGAACGCGTCGTACGAGCCGACGACCAGCTTGTCGCCATCGAAATTGACCGAGGAGACGATCTCGCCGTCGGTTTTGTAGCTCCAGATTTTTTCGCCGGACTCGGCGTTCAGGGCGTAGACCGTGCCTTCGGAGTCGCCGAAATAGACGCGTCCTTTGATGACGGTGGGTGAGGAATGCACGCCTTGCTTGGCGGCGAATTTCCAGACGAGCGAACCGTCCTTCAATTTGAGGGCGTAGAGATTCGCATCGTCCGCACCGATGTAGGCGCGCTCGCCGACGATCGCGGCCGTAGAGACCACAGGCTCTTTCACTTCGAATTTCCAGAGAACTTCAGGCTTTTCGGAAAGGCCGCTTGCGGACACGCCGGTTTGTTGGGGGTTGCCGCGAAACATTGACCAGTCCTTGCTCGGAGGAACCGCATCTACGGTTACACTAACGACAAAAAGAGCAAAAATGCCAAGGCGCGTCATGTTAAGGCCCGCCTTTGGGCGGACCGAGGAATCTCGAATTCGAGATGCTTCGCTTCGCTCAGCATGACCGGCACTTTCTCTCATCGTGAGCTCGTGGCTTGCGTCGGCGTGGGCCCGTGCGGCATAGTCGCGGGCTTGAAATACAGCGCCATCGCCGCGCCTGCACAAGCCAGAGCGATACCTGCATAGAATGGGAGGCTCGGAGCTTCCTTGGGTCGGTCCCAGATCACGGCCACAATCGTGTTGATAATTGGAGCGCCGGCGAACACTAATGGCGCGATGATGAGCGGCGATCCGCCGTTCTTATGCGCGAAAACGATGCCGATCGCGCCGAGTGCTCCAAGTATTCCCGCGATGGTGGAAATCCACACTCCACTACTCGAAAATTCCATCGGCTCCGGCTTGGTCAACACCATGTAGGCCAAAATGAACGCGGCCATCAGGAAGTATGCAAGCCCGATGAACAAGAATGCTCGCAACGCACTGTTCGTCGGGCTGCTAAATGCTCGCTGACCATGTTGGATCGTCGGCACATAGGCGCCCCAACAAAGAATCGTCAGCACCACAAATGCCATCCAGAACTTCATCAGTGACTCCGCGCCCGCTCGACGGGCTGCAATACATTTTCCAACTTCGATCGAATTTCCTTTGGGATTTCCGTGGCCGAGAATTCGCCCCCCGGTCCCGTTGCACAGCACACCGCAGTGATGCGTCCATGAGCGCACTTCTCGTCATCGCGAACGAATTCGACTTCAAAATGAAACGACTTCGATCCCACTCTTGTCACCACAAATCGCAGATCGACTTCATCTTCAAAACGCAGCGGCGCGATGTATTCGCATTGCACCGAGACGCGAGGCCAACTGATGTGCGGCGACGAGTCGCGCATGTACACGGTCAATCCGACCGATCGCCAGAATTCGTGCTCCACTTCTTCCATGAGCCGGAAGTAATTGGAGAAGTGCAGCACGCCGGCCATGTCCGTCTCGGCAAATTGAATCCGCCGTTTGATGGAAAATTCACCGGGCATAGGCTGTCCTCGGCGTCATCGTTTGCGATGTCATTGGCTTCGGACTCGGCGTGAAGAACTTGTTGATCGTCATTTCCGACGGCGGCGGCGTGATCAGCGAGATGAGCACCAACGAAATCGTTGCAGAGGCGAAGATGATCGTCACAGGAGTAAATCCCCAATGACCGAGTTCGCCCTTCTTGCCAAATTCCGAATCTCGAAAAAGCCAGAACCACGTCGCCGCGGCCGCGAGAACCGAGGCGTATGCTCCGGCCTTCGTTACTCGTCGCCAGTAGATGGCCGCGAACAAAAGTGGAAACAGGCTGGCAAATCCGCTGAAGCACCAGACGCCAAGAGCAAAAACTCCCTGACGCTTGCTTTCCAGAATCATTCCCAGCCACCAGCAGACCGCCACAATGACGACGATGAAAACTCGGCCAATCAGCACCAATTGCTTTTCGCTGAAACGATTCGCAGCCGCATAGTGCGCGACAATATCATTCGTGAACAGACTCCCCAGGCTGAGGAATTGTGCATCGAGGCTGGACATCACCGCCGCAAAAATGCCGCCCGCGAGCAATGCTCCCAGCGTCGGCGACGCCAGCTTCTTGACCATGATGGGCAGCACTTTGTTCATGTCCGCGAAATCAGGCGGGATGACCGGCTGGCCGCTGACAATCGCCGAA
The DNA here is from genome assembly GCA_016200265.1 of Planctomycetota bacterium. Taxonomy (GTDB): domain Bacteria; phylum Planctomycetota; class Phycisphaerae; order UBA1845; family UBA1845; genus JACQFE01. The sequence goes on from JACQFE010000061.1 coordinate 17,173, forward strand.
GTCGCCCAAATGCCGATCATCACACACGGCGCCCAGATGATCATGATCAAAAGCGGCTGCCCGATGATCGAGAGCCGGAATTTTTTCGCGCTCCGCGCCGTTAACCAGTATTGGAACAAATGCGGGAACATGGCCACGCTTAGTGGGATGAAGAGATACGTCGTGAATTCCACTTTCAACGCGGGAATCGGCTCGACGGGCTTGATGATCTCCTTCTTAGGGTCGGTCTTGAATTCCGCGAGTTTCTCCGCGTATAGCTGCTTGTCTTCCGGCGTGACCTCACGCTTGAGTCTCGTCGGATTGTGCTCGAGAACCATCTTTGTGGCCGCTACCGGGCCGCCGAGTTTGTCGGCGATGGTGAAGCAGGCCGCAAAGCCAAGCACGAGAAAGATCACCGTCTGCAACGCGTTGACCCAGGCCGTCCCGCGAACGCCGCCCGCGGAGATGTAATACAAAACCACGACGCACGTCACCAGCGATCCCAGCCAATACGGAACCGCACCGACCAACTTTGGATCGACCGACTTAAACAAATTCGGAAATGCGCCGGCCGTGACGGCCTCAATCGCGCTGCCCGAACTGATCACACCAACAAGCACATAGGGAATCAACAGACCAACCAGGATCGGAAACAGCACCAATCCCAATTTGTCCGACTCAAATCGATCGCGGAAGAATTGAATCTGCGTTACGTATCCGTATTTTTTTCCGAATGCCCATAGTTTCAGCCCAATCAGAAAATACATGGCCGCATGGATAATCCCCGACCACGACGCCATCTTCCCATACACGACAATACCCGACTTCCACGATTCGCCGGAGCTGCCGATCAGCGCGAACGCCGTCATCGTGGTGCCGATGAGTGACATCAGAAGCATGACCGAGCCCAGGCCGCGTGAGGCCACAAAGTAGTCCGCGACCGTCAGCCGCAGCACAAGCTGGCTCAGGAGTCCCAGCGCGATTAGCGAAAGTAAATAGACGACGATTACGAGGACGGCCGTTTGTCCAGGATTCAGGCTTGATAAGCTCATACGTGTGCGCTCCGTCCGACGCCCTGCGGCGTCGCGTCAAACGCTTCGGAATCCGGCACATCCACGTCCTTGGGCCAGCAATAATGCACCGCAAAAGCCCAGAGGATTGCCGCAACGATTGAAACGCCGATCTGATAGGCAAGCCCGATGGGAATAAAATCAAAAATGAGTGGATCGATGCGGTTCCAGTTCCAGAAGTCCTGATGCAGAACGGCCAGCAAGAATAATAGGCCCCAAATGACTTTTCTCACGCCGCGTGGCTCCCTTCCAGGACGATCGGCTCCGGCAGTACGGCCGTCTCCGAAACGTGTTTGAAGACTTCGTCAAAATCATCGCGATCGAACACGTCGCCGATCAACAGCCGCACGACCTGATCGTGAAATTGCGGATACGCCTTGTTGAACGCGCCGAAACTGAAGTTCGGTTGGTAGAATGCATACACAAGCTGGCGGATCAATTGCATGCCTCGCGCGATTTTTGTTCCGTGACGACCGAGCCGCTCCCCGCTGAAATCGCCCGCCTCCAAGGCCTCATGCACAGTGTCCGCCGTCAGCTCGCCCATTTTCAATGCAAGCAATACTCCCGATGAATAGATCGGATCAAGGAAGCCGAAGGCGTCGCCGCAAAGAACCCAGCCGTCGCCCGCGATGCGGCGCGCGCGATACGTGAAATCACTCGTGACATACGCATGGCTGATTCGCTCGGCGTTCTCGACGCGGCGCTTGATGCCCGGCGTTCGTGCGATCTCCTCATCCAGGATGGCCATCAGATCATCGCCGCGACCCGTGATCAAGAACTGCGGCTTGCCCACGATGCCGATGCTGGTGACATCATCTTCGAGTGGAATCGACCAGAACCAGCCTTGCTTATCCGGCGTGTAGATGACAAGCGTCGCGCCGGCGTTTCGGCCTGGATCGCGATGAGCGCCTTTCCAATATGCATAAATGGCCGCATTCTTCAAACCCGGTTCGCCTTCGCGAATGCCGAGCTGCTTCGAAAGTAATGCGTTCACGCCCGTGGCGTCGATGATGACTTTCGCGAAGACATCCGTTTCCTTGCCGTCGATGACTGTCCGAACGCCGACTGCTTTCTTACCTTGAAACAGAACCTGCTTAACCTGCGTTCCTTCGCGAACGTCAACGCCATGCTCGCGAGTGTTCTCCAGCATTAACTTGTCAAACTTGTCGCGTTTCACCTGCCAGGTGACCGACCATTCGTTCGGATCGCGGTCCGTGAAATAATAAGGTTGCGAATCTTTGCCGCTCGCCCCGACGAATTGCACGCTCTCTTTCGGCGTGAATCCCGCCTTGTGCATCTTCTCGATCATGCCCAGCCGCTTGAAGGTCCAGAACGTTTGCGGCATGAGCGATTCGCCAATGTGATGGCGAGGAAACTTCGATTTTTCAAGAAGCATCACATGGTGACCAAGATCGGAGAGGATCGTACTGACCGTCGAGCCCGCCGGTCCGCCTCCGATCACAATGCATTCCGGATTTCGATTGTCGTCTTCCATACGCTTTTGTGTCAGTGGTTACTACCTTCAGTCGCCAACGGCCTCAAATAAGCTTACCGCAGGACTTCCTTGAACGTCGATCGTCGCAAGGCGACCAAAAACCGCTCGCGAACCGAAGCACCGCGAAATCTCGCAGTCCTCGGGGATTCGCACAAACCAATGTGGTCTCACGCACGTCAGCACTCCGTGGGTGCGAAGAATATCACCCAGCGGCGTTCGACGCGAGACAATCTCCTCGGCAGCCTCACGACACACGCTCGACAAGTTCATCCGCACGATGCCAAATTCAACGACTTTATTCCGGCCGTCGCCATCGTTCCAAAGCAGTATTTTTCGGGCATATTCGGACGCATTCTGTTGATGATCAAGCACATCGAGTCGAAGTTCGCCGCCATAGTATTCACGTAACGTGGGTGTCATGTGCTGTTCATGCGCCAGTAGTTTCCGCACGTTGACAGGTAATTCGTCAGGCGAAAAAACCTTGCAGCGATCGAGCCATGACGACGTTTCCACGAAGCCGTCGCAAATCGACCACAGTACGCCAAGCGCCGACTCTACTCGAATGAAACCTCCGTCCCCGTCCATCATGTATAGCGCACGTTTTGAAACTGTGGCTCAAAGAATCGCGGCAACAGCATGTCCACACGGAGCAAGCCGTCTCGTGTCAGGCGAATCTCATCGCCTTCGATTGTGGCGATTCCCTCACCTGATAAGGATCGGAACGCCTCTGCGAACTCCATTCGAATGTCCACGCCGAACTTGGCCCGAAAATATTCGATTTCCAACCGCCCGGTTTTCAGTTGAAGGATCATTTCTCGAATCAACCGCTGACGTGCCGTCACGGTGAGCGCCCGCGCGATGGGCAATTCGCCGCGCATCAGCGGGCCCAAATACTCATCCCAATCGTCGTAATTCTGGTAGTGAACTCCCTGGAAATGCGAAAACGAGGCCACTCCCATGCCGATCAAATCAGCCCCATGCCACAAGGAGTCGCGGTAGACGAACGTTGAAGGTTCTCCAATTCGCTTCGGCACGCCATTCTCAATTGGCAATTGGCAATTGGAAATCGGCAATTCCTCGGCAATCGGCAATTTTCTCACCAGCGTATACCCGCTCGAAACTGCATATCCCGCTCGTTCGAATTCCTCGTACGCGTACTTCACCCACGCTCGTTTGGTGGTCCAACTCGGCACATGCGTCGAGCCGTCGCCTCCCTTTGCGTCGTGAGCGATCACTGTATTGTGCGGCACTTCCATCTGATAAATCGTGACACTGTCGGGCTGCAAGGTGATGGTCTTGGCCACTGCGTCGCGCCACTTCGAATCGTTGTCGCCGACCATTCCCGCGATCAGGTCCACATTGATTTGCGGAAAGCCGACTTCGCGGGCCCATTCGTACGCACGGAACACTTCGGCCGACTTGTGCGCCCGACCACCGATCGTCAGCACGTCGTCATCAAAGTGCTCGATGCCCAGGCTCAGACGTGTCACGCCAATGGCACGAATCGTCTCCAATTTGCTCTTCTTGAGCGTGCCCGGCTCGCATTCGAATGTCACTTCACGAGCGTGATCCCAATCCCAATGCTCGCGGATTCGATCAATCAAACCGAGAAGCTGATCGCTGCTCAAGAACGAAGGAGTACCGCCGCCGAAATAGACGAATTCAAATTCACGCCCCGCGAGCGCGGGTTGCTGTGCGTAGAGAGCCGTTTCGCGTGCCAGCCCTTCAAGATATTCATCCACGTCCGATGAATTGCGATCGGTGTACACGCGGAAGTAGCAGAACTTGCAGCGCTTGCGGCAAAATGGAATGTGCAGGTACAACCCGAGCGGGGTCGAACGGGTTTGAATTGAGGTGCGAGCTTCAGCCCGCGCGACCTCTTGATTCCGAATTTCGCATCCCCCCTTTCCAAGGGGGGACACAGGGGGGTTGGTGTGCAGCGCATCGAACGCCGTCGGAACATGCTCGCCCCGCCATGCCGAAAACGGCGGATAATTGGCGATAAAATAGCTTCCGACCTCCGTTCCGGCGTCATTATTCACAAGGTCGAGCTGCATTCACCACTCCCACAAATCGACAATCCATTTACTATACTCGGCGGGTGGCGCGCTTACTTGTCAGAACATGTACATGCCGCCGAGGGTATCGCGTCGGGTACGGCCTTCGAGACGGAATTGATTAAATCGACGTCCGCTTCCGTGCCGGTTGATTGTGTTCCCGCTGCGCTTCGCCCGAAAATCTCCGCGATGACGTTACTTGCAATAATGAGAGCGCCTCCAAGAAGTGCCATACTTGTTACTTTGCTACCGGCCATCACCCACGCGAATGCGGTCGCAAAAAGCGGCTCGGTCAGGTAGACGAGCGCCGCTCGAGTAGCCGAAATCCGCGGCTGAAACTTGAACATCAATCCGAACGCGAAAATCGTCGCGAAGACCGTGGACATCGCCATCACACGCAATAGCTTTCCGTCAGACGCAACGCCGTTCCAAAAACGCGGCTCGAATAGCTCGGCTCGTCCAGGTCGAAGTGTTGAAAAAATCGCAAAAATAATGACTCCAACAATTAGCTGCGCCAGCGTGAATCTCGCCGAATCCTCAATACGCCCGAAGTGCTCGACGATGAGCATGTGGACGCTGAACACCACAGCGCACAACAATCCAAGAAACGCGCCGCGATCGAAATGCCCTTCGGCCCGATAGATCGTCATCAAGGCCACGCCCAAGGTCGCGCACACGATCGAAACCCACAGAATCGAACCGACTCGCTGACGCAGAACAAATGCTGCGATGAGCGGAGTGAACAAGACCGTCAGGCTCGTCAAAAATGCGCTGAGCGATTCACTCGTATACCAAAGTCCGTAATGTTGAAACAAGATTCCGATGGAAAGCGTTGTGCCTCCGCAAATTCCGGCCAGGAGCGTTTGCTTACTCCAATTTCGCACCGAACGTGGAAACACGCACGCCCAGAGGATCGCCGCGGCTGCAAAACGCAACCCAATAAAAACCGCCGGTGCGATCTCACTAGCACTCGCATCGCCGCTTGCCTGAATCAAGTGATCGGCCACACGCGCCTGGCCTGTTTTGTTCCAATTGAACGACATTCCCCATAGCGCGCAGGCAAGTAACAGCATCATGACGGCGACATGCTCGCTGGATTGCTTTGTCATTCTGCCAACCGATTCAGTGGTCAAGATGTGCGAATTTACCAAGCGGCGCAGTAGATCGCCAGAAATTCTTCCGCGCTGACGGCTACCGGATTGAACTTCGCGGTCCATTGCTCGGCGGCTTCAACGGCCAGTTGGGGGAGCATCGGCTCCTTGACGCCCAAATCCCGTAATTTCCGAGCAAGTCGCGCCGCATCAAGCATTCGAGTGACGCGCATCGCGAGAGCATCAGCATCGTTGGCAATCGAGGCGTATGGATTCTTTCCGCCACGTAAGTTGAAACGCACGACGTGCGGAAGCATGGCCCCGACGGCCAGTCCGTGCGTGATTCCGCAACGGGCCGTCAGTGGATTCGCGCAGGCATGAGCGGCACCCAGCATGGAATTCTCGATGGCGCAGCCCGCGAGATGTGCCCCAAGGAGCATGTCGGCCCGCGTCGCGTCATCGCTAGGGTTTTGCATTGCCCGCTCGAATGCCCGATCCAGTCGCAGCCACGCTTCTCGCGAAAACGACAATGAAACATCGTTTCGCTTTGTACAGCCCGCCGTCTCCACCGCGTGTGCGACGGCATCAATACCCGCCGCCGCCGCGACTTTCGATGGCTGTGTGCGAGTCAAATCGGGATCGAGGATCGCCACCCGGCACATGGCCTTGGGATCGCCGCATGCCATTTTCTGATGTGTGGCCGGATCGGTGATGAGTGCGAATGACTGGGCCTCGCTGCCCGTGCCCGCGGTCGTCGGAATCGCGATCATCGGGAGCATCGGCTTGTTGGCCTTGCCAATGCCCCAATAGTCCTGCATTCGTCCGCCGTTGGTGAAAATGAAGTTGATGCCTTTGGCGCAATCCATCGCGCTGCCGCCGCCGATGCCGACGAGAAAATTGATCGGATAGCCGCGCGATGCACATTCCTTCGCCACAGCGACGCCAACGTCAACGTGCGAGGTTGTCGGATTCTCCGCCGCGCCTTCAAAAATCGTTACGTGAATTCCCGCCGCCCGAAGACTCTTCGCAGCTTGATCCACATGCCCTGCTCGTCGAATTCCAGGATCGGTCACGAGCAATACATGTCGAGCGTTCTCGTTCCGCGCAAGCTCACCGAGCTTGTCCAACGAACTCGCACCGAACACGACTCGTGTGCGGGAGTGTTCAAGCAGCTTTTGGAGATTCGCGTCCATCAAGTGCAGTCAGACATGTAAGTTGGAGCGTCTATCGTTATGCTGAGCGCAGCGAAACTTCTCGTTGAGATTCTTCGTCCCGGTGCGCCGGGACCCAGAATGACGACGGTGGCCTTTGGCGACCTCAGAATGACAAAATGAAGTGCCGTGTCGATCGTGGCAATCCCTCTATGGTAGGCACGGCCCACCCTACAATTCTTAACCAAATCGTACTTTCTTCGTGCTCTTCGTGTTCTTCGCGGTGAGAACAAATCGCCCTTCGCAATTTTCACGGCGTGCGCAACTCGACATTTGTCTGAAACGCCCTTTGCCGATACAGATGCTCGAACAAATTCCCCTCGTGCGGCTGGTCCCAGCTCAGTTGATACGTCGGAATGGCCCCGATATTCAAACGATCGACATTTCCCGACGACATCAACGAGCGGATCAATGCGCGGTCCTCCGTGATCGCCGAAACCACGAGCGAAGCTCCGATCGCTTCGGGCATTTCAGCCGTCGGGCATTCGACGACCGATGCAAATGGAAAGAGGAATTCGCGATTTGCCAGCGGGTGCTCGCGATCTTCGCACCAAATGATCGTCGGGAGCAGGTATGCGACGCGGCCCGACTTCACTAGACGGGGCGCGCCTCGAATTTGCTCGGTCACGTCCGTCGCGCCCGGCGTTCGCAGCAGACCATCGATCATCGCACTGATTCGCTCGGCCATTCCCGCATTTGCGAAGGCCGCGATCGTGGCATTCGGATCATCGACCGGAATAGCGGTAACTTTCGCAAGTCTTTTGGCCAATGCCTCCGCAACTTCCCGACCATGCTTCGGCGTCCAGATGGCCGAGGCATTGATGCACGATCGACCGCCGTTGGCCGCGATCGATCCGAGCATTACGTCGATGTACTTTTTCCAATCGTCTGCCGCATCATCACCGAGAATAACCTTGCTGTAGCCCGGCCCGTGAATCTCAATGCGCGGATCATTCGCCCATGTCGCAGTCGTCGAGGAATCGCCGAACAGCATCGCTCGATCCACAGCCCGAAGCAGTTCGCCCGCTCCGGCATGATCAGTCGGATAGAAACCCAACGCCGCTCGCGGAATTCCTTCGGCCGCAAGTGCCTCAATGATCCGCAGCGGCGTCCACGGCTCTTCGCGCCCCGGCTTGAGCACAATCGGCGCTTTCAGCGCGATGGTGGGAATCCAAAGCCCGTGAACGCCCGGCGAATTGCTCGGCAGAACGGCCCCAAATACTCGCCCTTCGCGAAAAAAGCTCAGCGTCCGCGATGACGAGCCGTTTGCAGACGTATGCTTACCCCGCTCCCCTCGAGGGGAGAGGCCGGGTGAGGGGTGAGGCATTCCTGTGCTTTGACCCTCACCCCGACCCTCTCCCTTGGAGGGAGAGGGAGAAAAGCGCTCATCGGTGTAGGTGCCGTATCCCCGATCCAAAATCTCCAGATCGAATCCGCGCGTCAGGCCGCTGATGATCGTGTCCATCTCCGCCAGCACGCGATGAATCTTCTGCGCATTGCTCCGACAATACGTCACCGGCATGCCCGTCGTCGCGGATAGACACCTTACATAATCGTCAAATGATTGCTTCGCATCGCCGATCGGCAGTGTGCCACGAATAAACCGCTCGGCCGCTCGGCCGCAAATCTCGATCAGCTCGCGCACCGTGAATGACTCGAGCACCGTGTCGTCCATGCGATTAATGTCGCGCACGACCATGCCCGGATTGGCCTGACTCACCACCGCCACCGGCTCGCCGGTCGCATGGTGCACCAGCTCGACTTTGTCGACGCTTTCGTACGGCTGACCGTGACGGAGAATGGGAATGTGGATCATTTGCTTCTCTCTAAGACAACCTTGTAATGTGCCAAGAGTCTCTATTCAACAGATTATTCTGTCGCATCCAGACTTCGACCAAGGCTACTAAGAGGCCAATCGTCCCCCTCAAAACTGCTTTGAAATCAGCAAATACGACGTCGGTCCGATCTGTATAGTTCCCTTCCAGCAACCCGCCATGCAGATCGAATATGCAAGCTTCGATTGGCCAAAGATACCTACAACCGCTTGCATTCCCCGAATTGTCCCCAACGCAAAATGCCGTGGGCTTCCTGTTCTGATCCTGCCAGTTAACAAATTTGGTGAGCACTCTGGGGTCGAAGTGCCCGAAGTACTTATTTCGTAAATCCTCAACCGCCTTGATCATTCGGTCAGGTGGATCCGCAAGGATTCGATCATAGAATGCAAGTGTGTCCGCTCGCTCAATCAACATGGATCTGGTGAACACCTTTCGAGTCTTATCTTTTCGCAGGAACTGAAATGCTTCGTGAGTCCAAGAAGCACCGGCGAATACTGCCACGAACTGATCAAGATCGTCTACTATGGTTCGACTCGGTTCATTGCTGATTAGAATGGCCCAACGCACTGCAGAATTGAGTGCTTCAAAATATGCCATTAGTTGCATAACTAGAGGAAAGTGAGGCAACGCATTCAGTTCAGCGTCCACTGGAAACCGGAATTCAAATTGGGGTGATTTGTTCAGGATGCGAAAAGCATCTGCTTGTCCGTTTGTTTTGCGCGTCATGTCCGCCGCATACGCAAGGATGGCTCGCAGGCGTTCGTCCGTCAGATTCGGATAGTTCTCTGCCAAATCCTTCCTCGTCCAACCACCTGCGAGTAGATCGAGGACAAACTCGACGGAAAGCCGAGTGCCCTTGAGTGTGGGCTTCCCGCAGAGGATCGCTGGATCACATACAATGTAATCGTGCCAGTTGATTGGTGAGTTCGTCTCGCTCTTCACTTTGGTTTCCACTTTGCCCTATTTATACCCGCCGGGGTGGACTTGGGTCGCGCGAACTAAAGTTCGCGGCTCGTTGCAATCGACAATCGACAATCTGAAATCGACAATTCGTAATTGGCAATTGGAAATCGGCAATTGGCAATCAATATACCCCCTCTACAATCGGACTCGCGAATCCCGAGAATGGCCGCACGTCGCCGGCGCCGTCCCAGGGATATTTCTCACAGGGCGGGTGGCGGATGGCCTCATCACGCTCCAAAAATCGCGGCATGAAGAATTCCTTGGTGAGCGTCGTCAGTCGCACGCGGCCAAGCTGACCGTAATCGACCACGCGTCGCGGCTCGTTGGGATCGACCACTTCGATCATCGCTCGCGGGCATGGCGGGTGATAGATGACGCTGTAATTGTCCGCCGGGTCGAACGGCTTGTGGCACGCGAGGCCCATGAGCGTATTGCCATAGGTCGGCACCAGTTCGGCCTTGCCTTCGAGAAGTTCCTCGCGGGCGAAGCGATGAAACTGGGCCGTAAGCTGCGTGCCGCCGCAAAAGACGCCTTTGATCCCCATCCGCACGAGCGACACCTTCTCGCAAAACGCTTCGAGCAGCTTCGGCGTCGTGAACAGGCAACGGATGTTCTCGTGAGCCTTGAGCAGCGTGAGGCCTTGATTGATAACGTGATCGCGATATTCGATCATCACGTCCATACGACCCTTGCTGATGAGCTTGACCACCCATCGCGGATCGAGATCGACGTGAAAGCAGATGCCGCCGCGAAATTGACACAAATGCTCGACCGCGAGCCGCAGCCGCCTTGGCCCGGTCGGACCGAGCATCAGCCAATCGCCGCCTTTCGGAAAACTCTCATCGGAAAGGGTCTTGCTGTACATCTCGTAGTCGATGCGGAAGTCATCGACGTTGATGCGGCTCTTGGGCACGCCGGTGCTGCCGCCGGTTTCGAAAATGTAAATCGGTTTCTTCGCGTAGGCCTTGGGTACCCATCGCCTCACCGGCCCGCCGCGCAGCCACTCGTCTTCGAAGAATGGAAACTTGTCGAGATCGTCGTAGCTCTTGATTTCCTTGCGAGGATCCCAACCGAGCTTCTTGGCGTACTCCAACCAGAACGGGCACCCCGTTTTCGGATCAAAATGCCAGGCCACAATTTCGCGCGTCTGTTCATCAAGTGAGCGGCGTGCGGCCTTCACCCGCCGTTCAAGCGAATCCATCTCGCGAACAGCCGACGCTTTGGGTTTTTTATTGCTTGGTTTTTCCGCGACTGCGGTGCGTTTTCGCATAGTGATCACCGTGAGTTTCCTCCAACAATCCTAAGGAACAACCTCATGCCATCATACCGGGGTGGCGTCACGAATACGAAACGTCAGGGTGTGGCTGTAGGCATTTGATTTCGAGGCGGGTAAATTAACCGCATGGAAAGGCGAAACTGTCATCCACAATACGAAATGTCGATAGTGGCCATCTTAATCGCGACTTGCCCCTTCATGAATGTTGCGGTGGCCCAAGAGACACAGGCGAAACAGTCGCAAGGCACTACCATCGTCGGAAAGGCCATCTTCCGCGGCGACGCCAAGAAACACCCGCAACTTTCGATTGACACGGGTGGTCATGAATTCTGCTCCAAAATCCCGGACCTGAAAACCGAATCAGTGATACTCAACACCGCAACCACGCCCACGACGATCAAAAATGTCGTAGTCTATCTTACCGACGTCACTCCCAAAGTACCTGATATCATGTACGATAGTGTCATGATCCAAATGAAGGATTGCCGCTTTCAGCCGCACATCACGGCCATGCACACCAAGCAGCAACTCAACATCAGGAACGCCGACGATTGCGTGCATGGCGTGCACATGATTCCCAAGATCAATAAGGAGCACAACGTCCTTATGCAGCGAGTCAACATGCAAATGGCGTTCCGGATCAAGCCTGAGCCCGAACCGTTCTGGATTCAATCGGACACCGAGCCGTGGATGGGGGGTTGGATCGCCTGCTTCGATCACCCCTACTTCGCGGTCAGCGGCGACGATGGATCATTCCGAATCACCGACGTGCCCCCCGGAAAATATACGCTGAAGGCCTGGCATGAAATTTTCGGAACCCTTACCCAAACGGTCGAGATCAAGGGGGACGAATTCAAACCGGTCGAATTCGCGTTTGATGAGCCGAAAGAGGAAAAGAAAAGGGGCACGACGCCTTGATCCGAACCCGGAGCGCGAGCGACGAGCATGAGCCGTCCCGTTCACGGGGCGGGTGATGGTGCCCCGCGTTGGCGCTTGGGCTTCGGATTACCAACGTCGCGTCAATGCGGCTTGTCGCTGACGACCTGCCCGTTAATGATCACACCTGTGCAGTGCGTCGTGTATTCGAACGGATCGCCGTCGAAGAATGCAACGTCGCCGTCCTTGCCAACTTCAAGCGATCCGACGCGTTTATCCACGCCGAGAACCTTCGCCGCATCGATGGTGATCGTCGCCAGCGCTTCATCGAAAGTAAGGCCATTTGCCGCCGCGATGGCCGCCTCGAAAAGGACGACGCGCGCCTTGGGTACATAACTCTCATACCCGCTCTGCATCGCCACAGGGATGCCGGCCTTGTGCAGCTTTGAAGCAGTCTCGAAGCTCATGTTCGCGAAATCCGAAAATGCTCGGGTCATCGTGGGATGAATGATGACCGGCACATTGGCGGCCTTGAGCTGGTCAATCATCAGATAACTCTCCGCCCCGCTATCAAGAATGATTCGAATGTGAAACTCGTTCGCCAGCCGCAGAGCGCTGTCAATGTCCTGGGCGCGATTGGCCGTGATCATCATGGGTAACTCGCCCTTCAGAACACGAACAAGTGCATCCAGTTCAAGACTGCGATCCGGCTTTTTGTCCGGTTCGGTCTTTTCCATTTTGGTCGCGTATTCCTGAGCCTTGATCAGCTCAGCACGAAGCATGGCCATCATCTTGCCGCGAGTGCCCGGCGACTTGCCCTTTTCGGATTTTTCCGCCATCGGACTCAATGTCGCTGCCACAGTCGCCGCATCGACGATCGTCGCATCGGCCACCGTGTTGCCCCATGTCTTGGCGATCAACGTCTGACCGGAAATCAATTCGCCCGGCGCGTGACCCGTGTGAATGGTGGTAATACCGAAATCCCGCACCCACTCGACGAGCTTTTCATGTGGGTTATACGCGTCAATCGCGCGAAGCTCAGGCTGGATCGGTGCGGAATGCTCCAATTGATCCTGATCGTGCGGGATGTTGTAAATGCCGCTCAAACCAACCGTGCTGTGTGCATCGATCAAACCCGGCGTCACTACGGCCGCTTCAAGAACTTTGAACCCATCCGGAATCGGCGTCGATGCCGCCGGTCCGACGGCTGCAACTTTGCCGTCGCGAACGACCACGACGCCGTTTTCAATCATCGGGCCGGCCATTGTGTATACGCGCTTGCCGCGCACGGCGACTTGCGCAGAAGTTGGAACCGCGGTGGAGACCAGAAGCAAAGAGGAAATCAGCAAACTAGCGCGTCGAATCATCTACCCCCCTCGCCGTCGAAGCAGCAGAAATAGGGAACCTGTTCATTGCCTGCCCCGAATCCGCCCACCGCATACAAATAATCCTTGGGATCGGTGCGATCAAACATCTTCTTGCCCTCAACCCACGTCTGCATCACGTGGCCATAGACGCTCAGCGGATCGCCGTCGAGAATGACGAAATCCGCATCCTTCCCCGGCTCGAGCGAACCCACGCGGCCTTGAAGATCGAGCATCTTCGCGCCGTTGATGGTGAGCGCTTTCAGCGCGCCCGCCCGTGTCATCCCAGCTCGAACGGCCAGCGCCGCACTCCGCATGAACACGCGAGAATCCGTGATCCAGTCATCGGTATGAAATGCCACCAGCACGCCCGCTCGCTCCAAAACCGCACCCGTCTCCAATGACATTTGCGACGCTTCCAGCTTGCCGCCGGGGCTGTCGATCACGATCACCGAGCATGGGACATTCGCCTTCGCGATTTCATCCGCCACTTGCCACGCCTCGCTGACGTGATGCAGCACGACGCGGAATTTGAATTCCTGCGCGATGCGTATGACACTCATGATATCGTCCGCCCGGTGCGTGTGATGATGAACGACCCGCTTGCCGTCGAGTACTTCGAGCAAGCCATCCAGCCCAATGTCGCGGGCGGGCATCTTATTCACGTCGCCGGCCGCTTTCGCGATCTTCTCACGATATTCCTGAGCCTTGACATACTTTTCGCGAACCAGCGATACGGATTTCGCGCGGCTACCGGGAAATGGCGCATCACTCCGCGAATTCGTTCCGTTGGCCATCTTCATCCCGCCGGTCGGCCTGCCATCCGCATCGCGGATGAACATGTCCTCAATCACGTCGGCCTTGCGGACCTTGACATACACGGTCTGACCGCTGAGCAAGTGACCCGAACCCGGCATGATATTGAGCGTCGTCAAACCGCCCGCGAGGGCCCGCTTGAACCCCGCATCCAGGGGATTGAGCGAATCGTAAATGCGAATGTCCGGCTGGATCGGCGCCGATGTGTCCGCCCCGCCGATGCCTCCGATGTGATTGTGGGTATCCACCAAACCCGGCATGAGCACTCGCCCGACGACGTCGATCCGCTCCGCATTGTCGGGAACGGCCACCTGATCCATCGCTCCGACTGCGACAATCTTGTCCCCGGAAATTATCAGAGTTCCTTTTGGAATTTCGTCGCCCACGATCGGGATGATTTTCGCACCAATGAAGGCAAGCGTCTTGTTCGCAGAAGGCTTGTCCTCCGCAATCGCGGAGGCTGAAACCATTGCAATAAAAATGGCCGGCAACGCGGCAAGGAATTCTCGACGAAGGACTGCGAATTTGTTGATCATCCTGAAACCGATCACGAAAGAATGCGCCGCAAAGCGTTGCGGCTATTGCCATGCGAGAAGCGGGGATTGTAGCGGCGCCGTCCTCTTTGCCAAATCCTTCGCGTGTATTGAATTGTCCAGCCCCAATACGGTTCACTTAAGAACTCTGACGGCTTGTCCGAATGAAGATTTCGAATGTTGAATGTGATTGTGTACGGGGCGTTTCTTCGGGAGGTTAAGCATCTTGCTCTTGATCACGCGTGGGTTGATGCGATGGTCGCGAGATGGCGGCACGCCGCGAACGGTGCGGGCGATCAAGCAACGATTTGCGGAACTGGCATTCTCCAAACCTGCAGTGAAGGTGCCGATGCTACCAAGTACGCCTTGACTATTCTCGTAATCCGTTTGCCGCGTTCCACGGCGGGCGTTGAAGGAGATGGATAAACGGAGAATTGAGAAATTCCTTGCAGTTCCCATCGGCAACGGCACATTAGAGCCCGCCATTTCATGTTGGCCTGCAAATTGACCGTGTACGTGAGAGTGCAGCGTATGCAGGGGCATTCGAAAGCAATGCACCGAACCCGAATTTCGGCACGCCAGAATTTCTTGAATTTGGGAGTAACGCTGCTTTCTGACTTGGCCCTGGCTGATTTCATGCCAGTGGGAACTGAGAGTGGGGTGCGGGAAGGATTCGGTTGACACGTACCGCTTGACGATGAGATGAAACCATGATTTGTCGAGTCGATTTCAAAAAAATCCGACCGCGCCACGAACCGCCAAGGCCGAAGCTCGAAAGCCAAATGTGGAGGTCTTACATCGTTGGATCTCAAGACGGGTCGTTAAACGCCTTTCGCTCGCGTGCGGCGCGATTGTCGTGCTCGCGGACGTGAGATGGTGGAATCAACGCCGTTCCATGGACCGTGGCCGCGCGTCCAGCTCGCAACCCATTACAATCATCGGTGGTTATGACGAATCGAAGTGCAATCCGACGAATGAACACGTAGCTTGTGCTACGCTTGAAAAACTACCCCCAAGGGGATTCGAACCCCTGTCCAACTCTGCGGAAAGCGTTGCCACACCGCGAGTTATGAATTCTGCCAAATCGCGCTTGCCGGAAAACTTGCCGCTTTTGGCGCAAAACGATCCCGACTTGGCGTCGGTCGTGGCCGCATGGTCGGAGTTGCCGGACGCGGTCAAGGCGCGGATCGTCGGGCTTGTCGAGGGAGCGTTTGCAGCTCGCGGACCGAAGAGCGAATGACGGCGGCGTCGAGTATTGGACCGGCACAGGCGGCGGGAAATTTTCCCACGACCCACCGGCGGGTGCGAGTACGGGGGATCCTAGTTCCGCGTGCGGACGCAACGAGTTTCTATTCAGGAGCAAGCTATGCCGGGACGACCAAAGACGACAGTACGCAAAGTGAGTGAATTGGAAGGCGATGTGTTGGCGCTTCACCAACGCATCGACGCGGCTGTGCCAGCGACACACAAGGCGATCGGCAATGGTGGATCGTCGGCAAGCGAAACGCCGTGGGCATTATTCTACCAAGCCGGTTGCGGGCTTGTCGTGGCCGCTGTTGCCCTTGGCGAGCATTACCGGCGAGCTGCCGGAATTGAACAAGCCGGGCCGATCCGCGAAACCTTGGGCGACGATGCTTTGGGTCGAATTCGCCAATATGCCGTGAGCCGATGCCATGTGGTTGAAGGAACCCAACCGCTTCACCAATCCGAATGGACGCACGTTCAAGGGCTACCCGACCGGGCGACAATTCAGAGCGAAATAGAATGGGTGGGTGCGAATTTGCATGTTCCATCCCCGGCGTTCGACAAGGCACCGAGCCGCATGGCCGTCAGTTTGCTACTGGACGCGAAGAGCGACGAGCGGGTGCGCCGTGAATTCTGGTCGATACTGCTCGGCAAGCGCCTGGGCACGGGCGATCCAACGCCGAAAGCTGCACCGTTCCAAGAGGGCGACATATCTGCAACGCTCGCCGATGAGCATGACGCGGAGTTGATACGCCAAATGAAGGAACGGCTTGGGGAAATCAGCGGCTAACCAATCTTGTTCGCAGCCAGGTTTGCTTGTTTCCAGGCATGGCCCGTCGGGCACCGTCGGGCAGAACCCTTCGGGAATCATCGCGGCCCGATGGCAATGAAATGGAACCCCTTGTTGATCAAGGTTCCCGAGCCGCTGGTTGTCAATACAAAGAATTGGACGTGGTCATAACCTACCTCCCTAATGGCCACCGTAGTTTCCGGCGGAGGAAGGGCATAAGAAGTGGCGGTGACCGTTGGAAGGTTTCCGAATGGTGGGTCAAATGTTATGTCAAAGACTCCCGTGCCTGGCGACGTAAAGTGAAAACCGGTCCCGACAACGATATTTCCATCAAACGATCCACGCACGATGCGCAATTCCTCGTCCGTCGCGATGCTACGCGTCTGCAGTGAGAAGGGAGTCGGAGTCAGTGCCTGCCTCGGGGACAGCTTAGTAAAGGCACCCGGAGGATCGCCGTGACTATGCACCTCGATTTGCAACCATCGTGCATGCTCACCGAAAGAGGCATGGCCAAAATCAAGCGGAACGGTGAATAACCCGTCGACTACATTGATGTTATTCGTGGTCTGCGCGGTGCCAACCTGGTCGGTGGCTATTTGGCCGGCGGCGCTGATCCACAAGGAAAACCTGCCGTCAATCTGTCCATTAAACGGAACGCCGTCGCGTTTGAGCTGCCCCTGGTAAGTAAACGCCGTTGGCTGTTCCACGGGGCACTCATTGACACACGTCGTCCCGCGACCCTGATATGCACCGCCTTGCTGATTGCATTCCAAAGGCCCCCCTTCGACACAAGGCCCATCTGTATGGCAGCAGGCACCAGTGCACACCGAGGTGGCGCAGGCGGCAGTCAAGCCAAGAAATACCCCGCCCTGAAGCTGCGCGCAGCCCGCTTCGCTCACGTCCTCACATGAACCGTCGGGGAGGCAGCACGCTCCTGAACAATCTACGCCGCCGCAAGTTGTCCCTAATCCCTGAAACGTGTCTGGGGCCACACACGTTGTATCGTTGGATAATGCGCAAGTGCCATCGCTTTGGCAGCATGCACCTCCGCAAATCTGGTTCGCACATTGGCTGCCAAAACCCTTGAACTGTCCGGAGTTACCGGTGCACGTCTGCGAATCTTGGACGGCACAGGTTCCGTTCGCCTCGCAGCAAGCTCCTGTGCACACAACTCCCGTGCAAGTGCCAGCCGCTCGAGGGATTCCATTTGCATTTGTGCACGTGAAAACGTTTGTGACACCGCATGCGCCGTTGACCGCACAACACCCGACGTCACAGACCCCTGCGGAGCAGATGCTGCCGTTTCCGTGATAAAGGCCTCCGGAAAACGAACATGAGGCGCTGGTAGTAATCGAGCAGGTCGTGTTGGGAAGGCAGCATGCACCCGTCGTCTGCGCCCGGACGACATTCGTTGCAAGGAGAATAAACAAAGCGCTCGCAGTCACCTGCCATCGACGTTTAATGCAATTCATGATTTATGCATCCCCCAAAATTCCTGTGGCAAACACTCGCGCGACGGTTATTTCGGGCTCTGACGGCTCGATTTATCCGACAATTCCCATTTGATTCGTTTCCGCGAGACGCTCGCAGGTCAGCCGAGCATTCTACTCAGAGCGACTTTGAATCCCAAACGCTTTTCCTCACTTTGGGGCCAGTTTCCGCGGCGTCTGAGCATCCATTCGAGCCGCTCGGTTCTCCGTCAAACGAAATGCCTCATCCAGTTCACGAAATGCAAGCAGTCCCGCGTCGCTGGTAATCTTCGCTCCGTGGAATTCGAGCCGGAGCTTGCCGTCGAACTGCATACGAAGTGCTTGTTTTCGCCCGTCACCCATTGGGTGTTCCTGTCAAAATGACCGAAAGCCCTCGCATTACAGGGAAAACATGCACGTTTCATGCCAGCACGATGACTCCATCTGGGAAATCCGGGGCTAACCGTAGCACGGCTGCGGAAAAGAACTACCTTCCGTGAGCGAATGGACACGCTGCCTTTATCCCTCGCGTGCGTGCGCGAGATGTTTGCAATATTTTGGCTTATGCTTTAGCTTTCTAAGATCATCCAATCGGCCATTACTGAAACATTTGAGGCTCCTATTGGAGAAAAACCATGCGGGCAAGTCTTGGAGTCGCTGCAGTTCTTGCGATTCCGCTTTCTGGCGGCTGTCAAAGCGGGGTCACAAGCGGCGTGGTCTGCCCAACCGGTGCGAGTCCGGCAACTAACAATCACGGCGTGCTGCCCCGATGCGCTTCCCTACTATTCAACTGACACGAAGTGCTACACCGACGAGCAAACCGCAAGCGACGCGGCGCTTTTGCGAAACGCCTGCCCGGGGTTCAATGACACGCAGCTTCAAGCGTCCATAAACCTAATCAACACCAATAGGCTCAACGGCATTCCTTACGCAGACGCTCAGACGGAGGCGGTCGCGGAATGCCAGAGCGGCGCGTGTAACGGCAACGCGCAGTGTCAGGCCAGCTGTGTCAATTGCGGCTCGATTGTTGTCAACTACATCTACACCCACTGAATGCGCCTTCTCTGCCTTCGCCGGTCCCCCGCCGTGCGGCCATCGGACGCTTTGCGGTTGCGCCCCACTTCTAGTTGAATGCCGTCCTGCAGTGTAAGATGCCAATGGGTAGGCGGGTCGCTCCCGCCGTTGGACCGCGCTGGTGTTGGTGACGCATCTACCATCGACACCGCGCGGACCGGCCCGCACCGGGTAGATGCGCATGCATGCACTGGCACTGCTTGAAAAGCGAGCCACAGTTCTGCGACGGGCAATGAAGTTATTGGGTCGCATACTGAGTCAATTCTGTTCTCCGAATGGTCCCCAATTCGGTGATCGTTTCAGTGGTGACGTGGGTGAGTTGTCCAGCGCGATGGAAAAACTGGGCCTTGGACCGTTAGGAAAAAGGCTGCTCAGGGAAGCGGCAGAGGCCGCCGAATGGTGGAACAAAGCTTTTGGCCGTATCGCCTTCCTCAAGTCATTCTCACCCGATCACCCTCATGAAGCACACTGCATAGCTGCTGAGGAAAAGCGAGCCGTACTTGCTGAACGGCTTAAGGAAGTAGTGGGCGAGTTGCATGAGCAATCGAAGCTGTTTTCGGATCGCGCTGACATCGAGCTTGGTGTTGCGAAGATGAAACTGATAGCGATTGCGAAGGCAGCGTCGACGTCAGTGATTGCAAAGCCGCCTGGCGGGGGCGGCGGCGAAGGGACGGGCAAGGGTGGAGCGAAGAGAAAGCGAACAGCCGAACTGACTGACCGCGATAAGGAAATCCTGAAAGAATACTCTAACTGCCACCGCAACGCCGCAGAGGCCGCGCGACAATTGAATATCACCAGACAATACGTTTGGGACGTGGTAGAAAAATCCAAAGCACGTTACGCGAAACTATCTGCCCCTGGGCGCTCGGTCCAAACTCAAGCATTGCCAAAAACCGATCGGGGCGGAGCGGCAATATCTTCGGAACCGGGCGCGTCCGACAAGGGCCTTGGTCGAAAGCAGCGGGTCAAACAAAAGTTCTAGCGCGTCAACTCGTCAACCAAGTCAACCAGTTACGTCAGCGCTCCACTGCACATTTCTGATTTTTCCTGCTTGCATAAGTCCGCAAATGAACGTGGTTTATGTGTATCAACCTGACGCATCCGAGTCAATCACGTTGACCGTCGCGCCTTTGGGCACACAGGCCGTAATTGTGCGGCCTGAAACTGAAAGGACGTGGAACGTGAACGAAATGCTGACGGTGAAGCATGTAGCGGCGGCGCTGAAAATCTCGGTGCGGCAAGCGTGGAAATTGCTCGCGAGCGGACGATTGCCCCGTGCAATCCGCGTTGGCGGGACTCGCAGCTGTAGGTGGAGAGCGAGCGACATCGCTCGCTATATCGAACTTGATTGCGACATGCGTCAATTCGAGGCCGCCGCATTCAAGAGAGTTCCGCTTGCGAGCATGCGCGAAAGCTGGAGCGTCGATCACAGACAAGACACCCTGCGCGTGTTCTTGTGGAGACAGCTTGGCAACCTAGAAACGATTGCACGCGGACTGATAGGATCGGCTGAATCCGTGAAAGGCAGCGCGGCGGGAGGCGAATTCCTTTCCGTGACCGACCTTGCCAAGAAGAACAATATTCCCCTCAATAACATCCCAGCACTCCGCAAAAAAATTCAACGCATGCGCATCGGCCACATTTTGGGGGATGACGACTGGATCGAGCGTGAAATGCGATCCATGAATCAGGACAAGTACCATTACCGCGAAAGAGCAGTGTTAGACTCAATCCGATCGGCCAAGTAGCAGGCGCGTCCGTCGGCGTCCATCGAACGTCCATCGAAATAATTCTCAGTAAATTCGCTTCATCGTGCAGACTAAAAATCGGGGCGACGTAGCGTCCACCGATCGTCTTTTCACCCGCGCAATCAAAAAAGTGTGCAACGATGCTCCCCGTCAATCTGCGACGTGCGTCCGCATTCGGTATGCGGCGTCCACGTCGCCGGGAACACAGGGAGTAATAGACGTGGAATTGATGACGGCGAAAGACGTTGCGACGGCATTGCGGATTAGCAGTCGCCAAATTTGGAAACTGGCGAGCGCAGGACGGCTGCCCCAGCCGGTGAAACTGTTGCGGTCAACGCGCTGGCGCAAGAGCGACATTGACCAATTCGTCCAGCTTGATTGCAACATGGCAAAATTCGAGGCCGCGACTGGCGGTAAGGCGGTGGCCGCAAGATGAACCACAAACAATGCGAGCCGTCACGTGCGACCAACACGCCGACGGCTCTGAAAGCTGTATCCAAGGGTAAGCATACCGCTGACGCTACGTCGATTCAATTCATTCCTGCGCCTGTTGCCGCGCTGCAACTTGCCGGGCGCGAACGCTCGATCCAATGGAAGGCGGTGCGCAATGGCTGAATTCATGGTACGCCGGAGCGAACCTGTCCTTGTGCGCTTGGCCGACGTGCAACCGGAGCCGGTTTCGTGGCTTTGGCCGGGACGGATCGCGCTGGGCAAGCTGACGTTGATCGCCGGTGACCCTGGCTTGGGAAAAAGTTTCTTGACGTTGGATATCGCAGCTCGCGTTTCGTGCGGCTCACCGTGGCCTGATCTTCGCGATAAGCCGAACCCACCGGGCGGTGTGATTCTCCTAGCCCGTATTATTCATTGTCCCAAGCGTTTGACGGGTTTTGAGTTGACGAAGGCATGTGTGGCGTTGCGTGGGCGCACCGCCCCCTTTCCCCCATGCGTGATTCTTCCATTTTGAACTTGAATGAGCAGCGAAGGGTCAGGGTGGGCGCATCATGGACCTGAAGGCATCAGGGCGGCGCGTTCGGCGACAGCACGATAGA